>CAZSHR010000050.1:0-11077 GCA_964606725.1 uncultured Coxiella sp. | reverse complement strand
GATAGCCATGACTATCACGTTGGCTTCGGTGTATGCGCCGATTGGTTTTATGACCGGCTTAACAGGTGCTTTGTTTACTGAATTTGCATTTACGCTAGCAGGATCAGTGATTGTTTCAGGGGTTATTGCATTAACTTTATCACCAATGATGTGTTCGCGTGTATTAAATGCCGAAAGCTCTGCGAATCGGTTTGCCCATTGGATTGATGCTATTTTTAGCAAGTTGCGCAATCGTTATGAGGTAGTTTTGGGTCATGTTCTCAATTGTCGCGCTATGATTGCGGTTATGGCAGTGGTGGTATTAATAGGGTGTTTTGTTTTCTATGACTTGACCCCTTCAGAATTAGCGCCAGTTGAAGATCAGGGAACTTTGCTAATGAAGGGAACGGGTCCTCAGTATGCTAATATCAAATACGTAGAACGTAACTCTGATTATATGGGTAAGATGATAGAGGGAATGCCATCGACTTCGAGCGTATTTATCATTAATGGCATGAATGGTATTAACACCTTTTTTGGTGGTATGTTAATGAAGCCTTGGGGGGATCGCCCTTCTCAGTTTATTGTGCAGCCACAATTACAACAGAAGTTATTTACAGTAACAGGTATGCAGGTAGTGGCTTTTCCATTTCCTCCTTTGCCAGGAGGTGGTAGTGGTTTGCCGATACAGTTTATTTTAACCAGTATTGGGTCATTTCAAGAACTTTATCAAGTGGCAGAAAAAATCACAGATGCCGCATTAAAGAGCGGTATGTTTTTGTACGTTCAAAATACCTTAAAGTTTAACAAGCCACAGGTTACTTTAGAGGTTGATCGCAATATGGCGGGTGATTTAGGGATTGCCATGCAGGATTTAGGAAATGCCTTAGCAGGAGCGTATGGGAGTAATTACACTAATTGGTTTCCTATGGAGGGAAAGAACTATAAAGTGGTTCCTCAGGTACAGCAGCGTTTTCGCCTTAATCCTATTGCGCTAAATGATCTGTATATACAAACTGCTTCGCAGGATTTGGTACCGTTATCAACACTAGCGTCATTAAGCATGAGTACGGCTCCTAATATTTTAACCCACTTTCAGCAGCTTAATTCTGCTACGGTTCAAGGGGTCTTGGCACCATTGGTGACGACCAGTGATGCTTTGAACTTTTTAAAAGAGCAAGCCAGTAACTATATGCCACACGGTATGACTTATAGTTATGGAGGCGAGCTGCGACAATATGTTGAAGAAGGGAGCGGCCTGGTAGTTGCCTTATTTCTTTCAATTATTGTGATTTATTTAGTGTTAGCAGCGCAGTTTGAGAGTTTTCGTGATCCTTTTGTAATTTTAGTTAGTGTGCCCATGTCTATTTGTGGTGCGTTAATTTGCCTTAATTTGGGTTTTGATCTTGGTTCTATGTTTAAAGCGATTGTGGCGCAGGCGATGACAATTAATATTTATACTCAGGTGGGGCTAATTACTTTGATTGGCTTAATTAGCAAGCACGGTATTTTAATTGTAGAGTTTGCCAACCAATTGCAAGCACAAAAAGGCATGTCGATTCGAGAAGCGGCAATTCATTCTGCTTGCTCGCGACTGCGACCTATTTTAATGACGACTGCGGCAATGGTGTTGGGGGTTCTTCCGTTGCTAACTGCCAGTGGAGCCGGCGCTCAGAGTCGTTTTGCCATTGGTTATGTGATTTTTACAGGGATGTCGATTGGAACGTGTTTTACACTGTTTGTTGTTCCCACCATGTATACTTTTTTTGCTAGGAAGCATCAGCCACTACCAACAGCCGATGATTAATATGGCGCCCCGAAGAGGATTCGAACCTCTGACCTGTCCCTTAGGAGGGGACTGCGCTATCCATCTGTGCCATCGGGGCTGAGCTGTTACCCTTGTAGATGTAATAGTGTCTCTAATACAGTATCGGGCACAAGCGATAGGCTGTCAATTCCTTGTTCCACTAGCCACGCGGCTAGGTCAGGATGGTCAGACGGCCCTTGGCCACAAATGCCCACGTATTTATTCTGTTTTTTACAAGCTTTGATGGCTTGTTGCAAGAGCAGTTTAACGGCGCTATCTCTTTCATCAAAGTAGTCAGCTACTAATCCTGAGTCTCTATCGATTCCTAAAGTGAGTTGTGTCAAATCGTTAGAACCAATGGAAAAACCATCAAAGTATTGCAGAAAATCCTCCGCTAACAATGCATTGGCTGGAATTTCACACATCATAATGATTTTTAGGGCATTCTCACCTCGTGATAAGCCTTGTTCTGCCAGCGCTTTACTGACATTATTGGCCTGGTCGACAGTGCGTACAAAGGGTACCATCACTTGGACATTGGTCAAACCCATATCGTTGCGTACCTTTTTAATGGCAGTGCATTCTAGTGCAAAGGCATCGACAAAGGTTTTACTCACATAGCGTGCAGCACCGCGATATCCTAGCATGGGGTTTTCCTCATCTGGCTCATACAAGTGCCCACCCAGTAAATTTTTATACTCATTGCTTTTAAAATCTGATAAACGAACAATCACCGGCTTGGGGTAAAAAGCGGCAGCAATGGTTGCCACTCCTTCGGTGAGTTTATGAACGTAAAAATCCGTAGGTGAAGCATAACAAGTGGTTTTTTGCTGTATTTTTTCTTGTAAGTCTGGAGGCAGTTGTGCAAATCCAAGTAATGCCAGTGGATGAATACCAATGGTATTGTTAATAATGAATTCTAATCGTGCTAGCCCAACGCCTTGATTCGGTATTTTGGCACAGGAAAAAGCGCGTTCAGGATTGCCTAAATTAATCATTACCTTAACAGGCAGTTCAGGGATGTTGTCCAATGCTATTTTTTTCTGTTGATAAGCCAGTTTTCCTTCGTAAACATAGCCAGTATCGCCTTCGGCACAGGAAACGGTTAACACATCACCTGTGTTAATCGTTTTTGTGGCATTACCGCAACCAACGACAGCGGGTACTTTAAATTCACGTGCAATAATCGCAGCATGACAGGTTCGACCACCACGGTCGGTTACAATGGCAGCAGCGCGTTTCATAACTGGTTCCCAGTCAGGATCGGTCATATCAGTCACCAGTATTTCTCCTGGTTGTACGCAATCCATTTCAGAAATGTCTTTGACAACACGTGCAATACCATGCGCAATGCGCTGACCGATGCTACGTCCTTCTGCTTTAATTTTTCCTTGCTCTTGCAGGGCAAAGCGCTCAAAACTTTTTTCACAGACTTGGCTTTGTACTGTCTCTGGTCGTGCTTGCACAATGTAGAGTTGGCCGGTAACTCCGTCTTTGGCCCACTCAATATCCATCGGTCGACCGTAATGTTTTTCAATCACTAATGCACAGTGGGCTAACTCTGTTACTTCATCATCGTTAATACTTAGTTGCTGTTGTACTGTCTTGTCGACGTTAACCGTTAAAACTTTTTTGTCGCTGTCTTTGTCACCATAAATCATTTTAATGGCTTTGCTGCCTAGCTTACGTTGTAAAATAGCAGGGCGTTTAGCTAGCAGGTTTGGTTTGTAGACATAAAATTCATCAGGATTCACTGCGCCTTGCACCACAGTCTCGCCAAGACCGTAGGCAGAAGTAATAAATACGACTTCATCGAAGCCCGATTCTGTATCAATACTGAATAATACGCCGCTGGCAGCAAGATCACTGCGTACCATTTGCTGTATTCCAGCAGAAAGTACCACTTGCTGGTGTGAAAACCCTTGATGGACACGATAGGAGATAGCACGATCATTATAAAGTGAAGCAAATACTGCGCGTATGGCATGTAGTACTTCATCAATGCCGCAGACATTTAAAAACGTTTCTTGTTGTCCAGCAAAAGAAGCCTCGGGTAAGTCTTCTGCTGTCGCAGAAGAGCGTACCGCAACTGAAAAGCCTTTATTAGCACCGGAAACTTTTGCCAACTCCTGCCAGGCTTTGTTGACATCAGTGACTAGATCAGCCGGTAGTTCAGCTTGCATAATGCTATCTCGGATACGAGCGCCGGTCTGGGTCAGTGCTTGAATATCGTTGGGGTCTATGGCGCTTAGCCAATTGTGTATGCTCTCTTCTAGTTGATTATGTTGTAAAAAACGCAAAAAAGCATCGCCTGTGGTGGCAAATCCATTGGGTACATTAACACCGGTTTGTTGCAGTTGATTATACATTTCTCCCAGCGATGCATTTTTGCCACCGACTCGGGCAACATCTTTTATCGAAATGTCCTTAAACCATAAAATATTTTCTGTCATAATGGGGTTCTCACATGAGTTTTGTATTTTTTGTGGTCAAAAGACCGCTTTAATGGCACCAGGGAGTATATCGAATATCATGAAAAGAGTCGTGTTTTATATTTCTGATGGCACAGGAATTACGGCTAGAGCATTTGGTCGTAGTCTACTGACTCAGTTTGAACACTGTGAAGTGGAAGAAATTACTCTGTCTTATGTTAATACCTTAGACAAAGCGCAAGAAGCAATTCAAAAAATAAACAACAGTTTTACGATGCAAGCTGAGCGGCCACTTATCTTTGCGACCTTGGTGGATAATCGCATTCATAATGTATTAAAGGAGCAAAGCTGTGGCTTATTAATGGATTTTTTTCACGACTTTATTGGTCCGTTAGAGGAGGAGTTGGGGCAACCTTCTTCTCATAGTATGGGGCGCACGCATGGAGTTCAGGATGATAAGGAATATATTTCTAGGATTTCTGCCATTAATTATACCTTAGACAGTGATGATGGTAATAATATTCGTCATTATGATAAGGCAGACATAATTTTGTTGGGTGTCTCTCGCTGTGGCAAAACACCGACTTCGTTGTATATTGCGCTGCAATTTAGTGTCAAAGTGGCAAATTATCCGTTTACTGCCGATGATATGTATCCATTAAGACTAGCTGATTTTTTAGCAGTGCAACAAAAAAAGTTGATCGGTTTGAGTATAGACCCTCGTAGATTGCATCAAATTCGTGAGGAGCGCCGACCAAACAGTCAGTACGCATCGCTTTCACAGTGTCAGGAAGAAGTCGCAAAAGTAGAAGCGTTATTTCAAGAAGAGCATATTCCTTTTATCAATAGCACAGCGCTTTCCATTGAAGAAATTGCCACTTGGGTTATGGCCAGTGCTAACAAATGCTGCAAGTTATAACTACGAGTCGATTTTAACGCTAAGGCATTATTTAATAATCCCCTGTTGTCACTAGACCAGCAAGGGTGATTTATGAAGGCTCAAACAAGCAATGCTATTGCATTTACCGATTCGGAAGATATTATCCGAATGCAGCGATTACAAAGCGCTTATACGCAAAGTTTTCCCGAAGGCCAGTCAAACTATTGCGCAGCCCCTAATATTATTAATAATGAGGAGACCACGCAAGATTATTTATTTTTTTCAAGCAGAAAAGTATTGTGTTTGCCAGTGCTATTGAAGCCTGAGGAGATACAAATGGACTATTATCATTACGCTTCAGAAAATTTTAATCAATCACCGGTGAGAGATTATTCTTTGGCAGTGATTAGTACTGGAATGGATTACATAAAAAAGAGAGAAAATGATGCTTTAAGGCGCATAGGGGGACTATTTCCCTTTAGTAAACCTTATGACAACATTCAAGACCCACGTTATTATGTTATCCATATTGTTGCTAAACGATTAAAGGACTTGTGCGAGTATAAAATTGGTAAATCACTTGCCAGTGAATACCATTATCTAGGAGAATTTATTAGTAAAGTATTAGAGATGGCTTCTGATTTTTTTAAGACTTCTCATGCCGGAGGGTTTCATTCTTTTTTGTATGAGGCGCAAAATAAAGTCAGATTGATGAAAAAAATGGTATTAATATGCCATGAAAAAAGCTCTATTCCTTTACATTTGACCGGTATTGTTAACTTATTAAAAGCGTATCAAAATGAGTTGGCTGTATTGCTAATCTATCTTCTTTCAAATGCACCGCATAATGAAACCTTCCATTCTTCTTATTTGGAGCTGGAGAACGATTTGCGAGTTGAGAAAACTTTTTTATCTTCACAAACCTACACTGCTGTTCGTTTGGCTTATTTAAGGATAAGGTTACAGTTTATCAGAACCAGTTTTTCAAGCATTAAGTCGCTAGAGGGTGATTTTGGTGCGCAAAAACTCAAGGAATCTGTTCACTTGTACAATAGTTTGCTTGAGTTGCTATTTAAATCCTATGCTATTGTAGAAAATACAGAGTTGTTGCTGCAAAGTAGTAATTTAGAAGGAGAGTGGGAGACGGCTAGAGATGAAGCTTTGAGCTTTGTCTTGGATGCTAATTTAACTATTGTGTTAGAATTTTTAAAAGAGGTGGATAGAGCAGCAAACATTATTTATCATAATAGCAGCTGTGCCAATAAAAAGAGCAATTGCACTCCTGGATTTCCTAAGAACATACAGTATGCGCATAAAAAATTATTGGGAATGCAAGAGATTCATAAAAATATTCAGAAGAATTGTTGTGAGATAAGAAGTCGTGTTGAAAATATTAAGGCGTTGAATCCTGAAACTAAAGAGACAATAAAGGACAAAATTATCTTAAAAACAAATCAACTAATTGATGATTTAAGGAAAAGATTACCAAGAATACCTTTATCGCTTATCAAGGGAGTTGAGCAATTAGCGGATAAAAAGACCAATAATTATTTGTTTTTTAATACGCAAGGATTTAATAAGGCTAAGATTATTACAGTATTTAATAGTATAGAGCCAGATTTTCACATCAGAGATTTTTTTCAATTTTTACTCGAAGAAATAGAGACAGAGCTTGATATTTCTGTGAGGAAATTTCTAGGAAATCTAGGGCTAATTAAAAATCTTTTGATTGAGTTTGCTTGTGCGACTAATGAGCCTAAAGGTTTTATTAGTAAACCAGTTTATCTGTTAATTGCTATTGAAGAAATGATTAACAAATTAAAATATCAATATTTTAATTTTAAAGTTTATTCAATTTCTCATATTTCGGTTAATTCTTTATTTGCTAACTTTTATAGTAATCAAGTTGAAAAAATAAACCAGCTGCTCTTAAATATAAAAAATACTCACCCATTTGTTTTAAAAAAAATTTCTTTAGAAATTCAATCAGAAGTGGATAGAAGAATCAATGTTCTCGAAAATCAATTCTATTTGGTTAAATTAAATTTTCCTAGAGCGATGCATAATGGGTTAGATCAATTGCGAATTTGTCGCCAAAAGCTTAAAAGTTATGGTGAGAATTTTGATTTACCAGGGGGTGATCAGTTAGATGCCTGTCAGCAACAATCTGTTGTTTCATTTCTAAAATTGTCAATTCAGTTAAAATACTGCCAAGATAAAGAGTCATTTAAGAAAATTTTAAATAAATTTTACCAAAAGTTAAAATCAACACATTATACACTTCATTATGGTGGTGGAGAAGTGATACGCTTTGGAGAGATAGTGCGCAAAGTCCCTGCTCATATAAAAAAGATGATAACTTTGTATAATAAGAATATTGGCGCCAGTAGTTCGCTGGAGGATTATCGTTTAGTGCTAGAGAAAATGCTAGCCATTGCCTATGATGCTGTTGAAAACAAGAGCTTTCAAGTTCGGTTTTTTAAAGCCAGAGACCAATCCACACACCATATTTATCAGTCGATGATTGAAGGATATGGCTTTGTTAGCCAAGAAGCAGATTTGCCAGCTAGAAATCAATTGCGGCAACTATAGCATGTGTCAGTAAATTTCTTTACAATAGGCAGTCCTTAAACACCTTGGGTTGTTAAAATATTGTCTTATCACACATTGAATATTGCGAATATTCCCCTTGCTAATGACAAACCACTAGTATTATTTGCGGGTTTGAATGTCTTAGAATCAGCAACACTAGCTATTGAAGTGGCTGAACACTTGGTTGCTATCACACGCGAGCTTGGCTTAGCTTATGTTTTTAAAGCGTCTTTTGATAAAGCCAACCGTTCCTCTTTGCATTCCTTTCGTGGTCCTGGCATGGAGAAAGGCTTGCAAATACTGGCCGATATTAAAGCCAAATATCAAGTTCCTATTATTACCGATGTGCATGAGCCTTGGCAGGCAGAGCCAGTGGCGAAAGTGGCAGATGTGATTCAATTGCCAGCCTTTTTATCTCGCCAAACCGATCTGGTGGTGGCAATGGCAAAAACTGGAGCTGCTATTAACATCAAAAAAGCACAATTTTTGTCCGCTCATGAAATGCGTCATATCGTGCAAAAATTTACAGAATCGGGTAACCAGCGCTTGATATTGTGTGAACGGGGTACTTGTTTTGGTTACAATAATCTCGTTGTTGATATGCTTAACTTTCCTATTATGAAGCAATTGGGATATCCGGTTATTTTCGATGTCACCCATGCATTGCAGTTGCCAGGCGGTAGGTCCGATAGTGCTGGAGGGCGCGCTCAGTGGTGTGGTGAATTAGCACGAGCGGCTGTTGCCATGGGTTTGGCCGGCTTATTTTTGGAGACTCATCCTGAGCCACAACAGGCTAAGTGTGACGGCCCGTCGGCTATTCCTTTGTCTGATGTCGCGCCTTTGCTACGTAATTTGCTGAATTATGATAAACTCGCTAAAGCACCATTATCTCCATACTGATATTGAAACCGTTACAATAAGGTTATTCCTTGGCTAATAAAAGAAAAAAGAAAGTAAACTACCATAAGGCGCATGATCCCCATTTGGGTCGAGAACGTCAGCAGTATGCCAACCCCGTTCCCAGTCGTGAGTATATCTTAGATTATTTAGAAGAGTTGAATCGACCCGCATCTTTGCCGCAGTTGATTGAAGTGTTTGGGCTGTCAGATGATGAAGAAAAAGAGGGTTTGCGGCGGCGCCTTATTGCAATGGCTCGTGATGGGCAGTTGGTTAGCAATCGACGACGCAGTTATGGGCTTGTTTCACAGTTAGAGCTTGTGCGTGGCCGCATCCAAGCACATCGAGATGGCTTTGGTTTTTTAATTCCCGATGATGGCAGTGATGATATCTTTTTGCCAGCCCGAGAGATGCAAATGGTTTTCAATGATGATGTGGTATTGGTGCGGATAACACAAGTGTTAGGAAAGCGTCGTGAAGCAACCATTGCTGAGGTATTAGAACGCAATACGCAACAGTTGGTTGGTCGTTATATTGAGGAGAACAATCTTGCTTTTGTGAGTCCTGACAGCAAGTACATTACCCAAGATATTGTGATTCCTTTAAATCAAGCTGCGCAAGCCAAATCAGGACAGTTTGTTATGGTAGAAATTACTGCGCAACCCAGTAGACGTCGCCAAGCTATGGGGCGGGTCATTGAAATTTTAGGCGATCAATTGACGCCTGGCATGGAGGTAGAGCTTGCGATTCGCTCGCATGGATTACCCTTTGTGTGGCCTGATGAGGTGGTAAAAGAGAGCAAGCGTTTTTCTGCCCAGGTGAGTCAAAAGGATTTACTGGGACGCAAAGATTTAAGGCATTTACCCTTTGTGACCATTGATGGTGAAGAGGCTAAAGATTTTGATGACGCTGTTTGCTGTCAAGTGCTTGCTAATAAAGGCTGGAATTTATGGGTTGCTATTGCCGATGTTGCTCATTATGTCGCACCAAATTCAGCATTGGATCAAGAGGCGCAGCGACGTGGTAACTCGGTTTACTTTCCTGCCAAAGTGATTCCCATGTTACCTGAAAGCTTGTCCAATCATTTGTGTTCATTAAAGCCTAAAGTGGATCGCTTAGCGCTTGTGTGTGAGATGCAAATCAGTCCTTCGGGTGAATTAGAAAAATATCGTTTTTTTAATGCGGTTATTCACTCTAAGGCGCGTCTGACTTATACTAATGTGGCCAAATTATTGGCTAGCAAAAAGCTCGCAACTATTGCTGAAATTCATGCGTTGTATCAGGTTTACCGCCAATTATTGCGACAGCGTAGTTTGCGGGGTGCTATTGATTTTGATAGTACGGAGACAAAAATTCAATTTGATAACAAAGGTAAGATTAGCCATATTGTTCCTGTGACCAGAAATGATGCACACCCCTTAAGTGACGAGATGATGTTACTAGCAAATACCTGCGCAGCGGATTTTTTATTAACTAAAAAGATTGCTGCTTTATATCGCATACATGATACCCCGAAGTCACAAAAACTTTTGGCACTACGAAAATTTTTGCAACATTTTAATTTACGTTTACCAGGTAAAGATAAGCCCAAGGCCAAAGATTATGCCAACTTGTTAAAGCGTATTAGCTCCCGTAATGATAAGCATTTATTGCAAACAGTGCTGTTGCGTTCGCTACAGCAAGCACAATATTCAACTGATAATATCGGTCATTTTGGTCTAGCTTTTGAGGCTTATACCCACTTTACTTCACCGATTCGTCGTTATCCAGATTTACTAGTGCATCGAGCAATTAAGCATTTAATTGCTAGAAAGTCGCCAAAAACTTTTGCCTATCCCAAAGAAACCATGCTGAGCTTTGCAGAACATTGCTCCACGACCGAGCGCCGTGCTGATAGAGCAACTCGTGATGCCAATGATTGGCTAAAATGTGAGTTTATGCAAGATAAATTAGGACAATGTTTTCAGGGCCGTATTATTGAAGTAACGTCTTTTGGTGTGTTTGTTGAATTAAATACCATTTATGTTCAAGGCTTGTTGCATGTCAGCCAATTAAAAAATGATTATTACCACTATAACGCCGAGTTGCATTTGTTGCAGGGTAAACACTCAGGGAAAAAATATCGCCTGCTTGACCCTATCGAAGTAATTGTGGCGCGTGTTGATTTGGATAACCGCAGTATTGATTTTGCTTTATGATTAAGCTTGCGATGGGTATTTTTGTAAACAAATTTGCCTATTTTTGCCACTAACTAGTATTTTTAGCGCTTAGTGGTTCAAATTTCCTTGAAAAAAACGCCACTATTTTGATCGTATTATTACCTTGGATATGCTTTTTGAATTACCATCGTAATAGTATTCCTTGTCCAATGGCAAAATCCATGACCGATTTTTGGGTGGTGGAAGTTTTTTGTAGCCAGTAAGTTCCTAGATTTTGAGTTGGAAATTTTGCGCGATTATAATTACATACGGCTAGTATTTTGCTAAAATC
>CAZSHR010000049.1:8525-11186 GCA_964606725.1 uncultured Coxiella sp. | reverse complement strand
CTGGCGACCTCTTGCGCCCCATGCAAGTGCGCTACCAGGCTGCGCTACGCCCCGAAGGAGCATTATAAACGACTCAATCATGATAGTAAAAGCAGCATGTCGATCAGGACATACTATTGAATTCAATTGTGCTCAGTCACTTAACACCAGCAATAAGTCCTCTAACTCTGCCAAGGTTTTCTTAATCAGTTCGTTAGTATTGTGTTGCTTAGCTTTGCTTGATAAGCCTTGTAACTGAGCGCGTGCACCCTCAATGGTGTAGCCTTGCTCATATAATAAATCACGTATCTTTCTAACCAGCAATATCTCTTCACGTTGATAATAGCGACGATTTCCAGAACGTTTAACCGGAGATAACTCACTAAACTCTTGCTCCCAATAACGCAGCACATGAGGCTTAAGCTGACACAAAGAGGACACTTCACCAATGGTAAAGTAAATTTTATTGGGAATTGCAGGTAATTGAACATGCCGACGAGTGTTAAGCTTATTCTGCTGCTGTATCGGCACGATCTTCTACTCTGGATTTTAGCTTGTGACCCGCCTTAAACGTAACTACGCGACGCGCACTCACCGGTACAGGTTCACCTGTTTTAGGATTACGTCCAGGTCTCTCGGACTTATCACGCAAGTTAAAATTACCAAAACCCGATAACTTCACCGAGTCACCTGTTTCAAGCGCACGACGAATTTCCTCGAAAAAAATCTCTATCAAGTCTTTAGACTCGCGCTTGTTTAAGCCAACCACGTTAAATACGTGCTCTGCCAGCTCTGCTTTTGTTAATGCCGTCATAGCTATGCCCTCATAGTTGCTTGATATGATTGCCGCAAGTCATCAACAATACGGTCAACCAACGCATTCACTTGATCATCAACCAGGGTAGCGGCTGGGTCTTGAAAGAGCAAACTCAGCGCAATACTTTTTTTGCCCATAGCCACTCCTTTGCCCTGATAAACATCAAATGGCGTTACTGCTAAAAGTAAGTGACCAGCCGATTGTCGGATGCTTTTTTCAATGACTTGCGCACTCACACTCTCATCGATAACTATAGCAATATCTCGGCAAACTGCAGGAAATTTTCCAATATTCTGATAACTTGGCACACAATCGTGTTGCAAAATCGCCGTATTGAGCTCAAATAAGTAAGGTGTGACGCTCAAACCCAAGGCTGCCACCTTCTTGGGATGCAAAGCACCTAATACACCTACAGAGTGATCTTCTATGAATAACTCAGCCGCTTGACCAGGATGCAACACTGTATTCTCCAGCACCTGCCAATGATAATTCACACCAGGTTTAAGAGCGGCAATTATTTGTTCAATATCACCCTTAAGATCAAAAAAATCAACACGCTGGTCTGCTTGACTCCAGTGCACGTCATGCCGCCTGCCTGCCAAAACACCTGCAACTTTTTCAACTTGTTGCAACTTTCCTGACTGCTGGATAAAGCACAAACCTACTTCAAACAAACGCACACGAGAGACTTGGTGATTGAGATTGTATTGTAACGATTGCAACAAGCCTGGCCATAAACTGGTTCGCATCACACTCATCTCTTGATTTAATGGGTTAACCAAGTTTAGACACTCATCAACAGCAGCAAAGTGTGACTGTATATCAGGAGCAATAAAACTGTAATTAATAGCTTCGTGATAGCCTAAGTTCGCCAATAATCGTGGCAATTGTAAATAAGGTAGTGAGGGCTTTGCTGCCTGTGTCGTCAGTTTAAGCACAGAAGACGCTACCGGCAAATTCTCATAACCCATCATGCGGGCCAACTCTTCCAACAAATCAGCTTCAATTACCAAATCAGAGCGATAACTGGGCGGTAACACCTGCCAACCTTGGTCAATTGCTACTATCTCACACCCTAAACGAGACAGATAAGTAATAACCTGCTCTCCCGTAAAAGCTACACCAAGAATGCGTTTAATCTGTGTTGATCTTAATAGAATAGGATACACCATAGGTAAATAAGCAACATTCGTCATTTCATTGGCAGAACAACACTCACCACCACAAATCTCTAATAACAATTGCACAAAGCGCTGTATGGCGCGCTCCTGCTCTAGATAATCCACACCACGCTCAAAACGGTAAGACGCATCGGTTGCCAACTTAGCCTGTCTAGCAGAACAAGTAATGGCTTCCGGCGTGAAATAGGCACTCTCGACAACAATATGCCGCGTCTTTTCACTCACTGCTGTTGCTGCTGCTCCCATCACACCTGCAATAGCCTGTGCTTGCTGAGCATCGGCAATCACTAAACTCTCAGCAGACAGCGACACGATTTTACCGTCTAATAAGGTAATCTGTTCACCGGCTTTAGCAAAGCGAACCGTGATGTCATCCCCCTGCCATTTATCCCAATCAAAAGCATGTAGCGGCTGGCCAAACTCTAACATCACATAATTGCCGATATCGACTACCGGATGAACGGCACGCAAACCACTGCGACGTAAACGCTCTCGCATCCATAACGGTGTTTTAGCAGCCGGATTAATATCACGAATCATTGCCACACAATAACGCGGACAAGCACGAGCAGCTTTCATGTGTATTGTCGGCGACTGCGGTTTTGCATGCGGTAATGTTGGAAATTCAGGTCGCTGTAAATCACAATTGAGCTTAGCACTCAACTCCCTTGCCAAACCGCAAAC
>CAZSHR010000049.1:0-8515 GCA_964606725.1 uncultured Coxiella sp. | reverse complement strand
GATTAGGCGTTAAATCAATATCAATCACATAATCATGCAAGCAAAAATATTCCTGTAAAGCTTGCCCTAATGGTGCATCGGCATCTAATTCCAAAATACCGCTATGCTCATCCGACAAACCCAACTCCTTAGCAGAGCAAATCATGCCATGAGAATCAACACCGCGTAATTGTGTTTGTTGAATGCTAATGTCACCACCAGAGAGCTTGCCCCCTACTTTAATAAAAGCAACCTTCAAGCCAGTGCGAACATTCGCTGCACCACAAACCACAGGGTATTGCTGCGTACCGGTATCAACCACACACACACGCAAACGATCTGCATTGGGGTGCGGCTCGCAACTGATTACTTTTGCAACCACCACTTCTGAAAAATCAGGCGACAATGAAACAACCGCATCAACTTCTAAACCTAGCAAGGTTAATGTTTCTGCTAATTGCTCGACATTAAGATCGGTTTTTACCCACTCTCGCAGCCATTGTTCACTTACCCTCATAATCTACGCTCACTAAAACTGCTTTAAAAATCGAATGTCATTTTCAAACAACAATCGCAAATCAGGAATACCGTAATACAACATAGCCAGTCTATCCAAACCAACACCAAAGGCATAGCCTGAATACTGCTGCGGGTCAACACCGACCTGATTCAGTACATTAGGATGCACCATACCACACCCTAAAACCTCCAAGTAACGCTCTGTGTCAGGCTGATAAATATCAACCTCAGCCGAAGGTTCTGTAAACGGAAAAAATGACGGTCTAAAACGCAAAGATAGCGATTCGCCAAAAAAAGACTGTAAAAAACGCGTTAAAACGCCTTTCAACTCAGTAAAACAACAGGACTTATCGACCACCAAGCCTTCTAACTGATGAAACATCGGCGTATGTGTTTGGTCTGAATCGCGGCGATAAACACGCCCCAAAGTGAGCAAGCGAACCGGCACCCCTTTGGATTCCATCTCACGAATTTGTACTGGTGATGTGTGTGTGCGCAGCAAACGACCATCACCAAAATAAAACGTATCTTGCATAGCTCTGGCAGGGTGCAAGGGGGGAATATTCAGCGCAGTAAAGTTATGGTAATCATCCTCAACCTCAGGCCCCTCTACTACAGAAAAGCCAAGCTGACTAAAAATCCTGACTACGCGATCTTTAACCTGGCTAATCGGATGTAAACTGCCCAAACTATCTTGACGCCCTGGCAAGGTCACATCCACTTTTTCTTGGCTGATTTGTGTTTGAATGGCTAAATCAGACAGAACGCTAAAGCGCTCATCGAATAAAACAGCCAGATGCCTTTTCAGTTCATTGACTACCTGACCGATTTTGGGTTTTTCTGCTGCTGGCAGGCTACCTACTTTTTTGAGTAACTGGGTTAACTCCCCTTTTTTACCCAGAAAACGAACCTTGACGGCTTGTAACTGCTCAACATCATGAGCCGACTCAATGGCAAGCTCAGCATTCTTTGAAAGCTGGGAGAATTCCTCTTTCATTACCAAGCATCAGTTAAGCGGGCAATGCGCTTTTCACGCGGGCAGCTAACTCAGCAAAAGCAGCTTCATCATTAACAGCAATATCTGCTAAAACCTTGCGGTCAAGAGCAACACCAACTTTTTGCAAGCCACTCATAAAGCGACTATAAGACAACCCATGCCCTCTTGCAGCCGCATTAATACGGATAATCCATAATGCTCGAAACTGACGTTTACGCTGACGACGATCACGATAAGCGTATTGTGCTGCCTTGATTACAGCTTGTTTGGCAACACGATACACACGACTACGAGCACCGTAATAACCCTTCGCCTTCTTCATTACTTTTTTATGGCGTGCATTAGCAACAACACCACGTTTTACTCTTGCCATACGATTAACACTCCTCTTAACTTAACACTATATTCTAACAGTAAATATCAATCATTCACTGACAAAATCATTAATTACCGCTCAAGCAACATCGCATTCACAGCTTTTACATCAGCAGCATTAACATCCCGCAAACCGCGCAATTGACGCTTACGTTTTTGTTCTTTCTTTATAAGAATATGACGACGATTTGAAGCAGCTCTCTTGAGTGCCCCTTTTCCTGTGCGCTTAAAACGCTTAACCGCACCACGATTCGATTTCATTTTTGGCATGTTAACCACCTTAACATTTCTACTCTGCTTTTTCTGCAGAGCAATCTAGTTTACCTAAAGAAATAACCATCATTAATTGACGACCTTCTAATTTAGGCTCTTGCTCAATCAAAACACCTTCTAAATCTGCCTGAATGCGATTAAAAAGTGCCATTCCCAATTCCCGATGTTGCATCTCGCGCCCTCTAAAGCGCAAACTAATTTTGACTTTATCACCACGAACTAAAAAACCACGAATCTTACGCAATTTAACATTATAATCCCCCACATCGGTTCCAGGCCGAAATTTAACTTCCTTGATATGGTAGACTTTCTGTTTTTTCTTAGCCGCAGATCGCTTCTTACTTTGCTCAAATACATATTTGCCAAAGTCCATGATACGACACACTGGCGGTTCTGCTGTGGGCGAAATCTCGACCAAATCAAAACCCGAGTTCTTAGCGACAGAAAGTGCTTCTGCAATCGCGACAATGCCTACTTGATTACCCTCATGATCGATTAAACGAACTTTAGGTACCTGAATCTGCTCATTAATTCGTGTTTGTTTAGCTCTGATGTTATCTACCTCCGCCTTACTCTGCTTTCATTTAAGTAAGAGCTTTAATTTTCTGCTCAAAAAGAGAAACCAGCTCTGCCACAGACATGACCTGAGTTTCTGATTTTTTATCGGTACGCACCGCAACCTGGTTATTTTCCATCTCACGGTCACCAACAACGATCATGAAAGGAATACGAGAAATACTGTGCTCGCGGATTTTAAAGCCGATCTTCTCATTTCTCAAGTCTGATTTTACTCTAAAGCCTAGATTTTGTAAATTTTCTACCACTTTTAAGACAAAATCCTGCTGCTTATCAGTGATATTCATCACAACTGCCTGTACAGGAGCTAACCATAAAGGCAATTTGCCTTCATAATGTTCTATTAGAGGCCCGACAAAGCGCTCAACCGACCCTAGCATAGCACGATGCAACATCACTGGCGCTTTTTTTGCACCATCTTGGTCAACATAGCTAGCCCCTAAGCGATCTGGCATGGAAAAATCAACCTGCATAGTGCCACACTGCCACAACCTATCTAGACAATCGCGCAAAGAAAACTCAATTTTTGGTCCGTAAAAAGCCCCTTCCCCTTTGTTAAGCGTCCACTGCAATGATTTCTCATTAAGGACTTGCTCTAGCACTTGCTCAGCCTTATCCCATAATTCATCAGAACCGACTCGCTTTTCAGGACGTGTCGATAAACAAAAAACAATGTCACTAAAACCAAAATCACGGTAAAGCGCTATGGTTTGATCAATAAATTGACTCACTTCTTGATAAACCTGCTCTTCTGTACAAAAAATATGACCATCATCCTGGACAAAAGCCCGTAACCGCATCAAACCATGCAAAGTTCCCGAAGGTTCATTACGATGACAGCAACCAAATTCAAAAAAACGAATGGGAAGATCACGATAGCTTTTAATTCCTTGCTTGAAAATCTGCACATGACAAGGACAATTCATCGGTTTGATAATGTACTCACGACTCTCAGAAGCACAAGTAAACATCTCATCGTCAAATTTTGCCTTATGACCCGACTGCTCCCATAAACTGCCGTCAACCATCATCGGGGTATTGATTTCCTGATAACCCGCTTTGGTGATAATTCGGCGGATGTGCTCCCTGATGGTTAACACAAGACGCCAGCCATTAGGATGCCAGAAGACGCTACCTGGCGCTTCGGGCTGCCAATGACATAACTGCATTTTTTGGGCCAATAAGCGATGATCCCGTTTTTCAGCTTCCTCTAATCGCTGCAGATAAACACGCAACACTTTTTTATCCTGCCAAGCTGTTCCGTAGATACGTTGCAACATCTCATTGTTACTATCACCACGCCAATAAGCACCAGCTAACTTAGTGAGCTTAAATGCCTTTAGCATTCCAGTACTGGACACGTGGGGACCACGACACAAATCAATAAAATCCCCTTGTTGATACGCGGTTAAAGATTCATGCTCGGGAATAGCTTGGATAATTTCAACTTTGTAATGCTCTGCTCGCTCAGTAAAAAGCTGTATCGCCTCTTCACGTGTTAACACTAAGCGCTCAATCGGTAGATTCGCCTTTACCAACTCCGCCATTTTTTTTTCTATTGCCACTAAATCATCGGGCGTGAAAGAACGCTCAAAAGCAAAATCATAGTAAAAACCATCCTTGATCACAGGACCAATCGCCACTTGTGCACTAGGGAAAAGAATTTTCACCGCTTGTGCTAACAAGTGGGCGGTTGAATGGCGAATCGTTTCTAAATCAAATGATGTCATTATATTCCTCACCATAATCCAAACGGCGATACTACCTTAGCACAAAGCATCAATCAATTTTGCCGGGTAATACGCTGCGATAAAGCCAATTTTCATTAAAATAAACTCAAAATAATTAATAAAAAATATTTAAAAGAATAATTAAAACAAATCACTAAATTCCTCTACAAAATCACTAACAAGAGCTTGATTTTTTCATACTTCTGATGATAAATTATAGGTCGCCCACTTGAGGTGTTACAGCACCCCAAGCGGACTAGCCAAAATAACATAGCTGAGAATGTTATCATGGATAACGGTATTCTAATCAATTTGGTCACTTCTGACCAGATCAAAATGTTGATATCTACATCTAACGATATGCTTTGTCGCTTGTCTAATAATAGGCAAATCCGAGCGCACCTTCTCCTTGGTGCACTACAAGGAAGCACAGCAATTATACAAAACCATATCTACATGTTAATTGCTCACTTTACGTCAAGTCAACACAGCAACAGAATCGGCATATTAGTCTACTGTTTTCCTTTTGGCGACAATGCCAATCAACACTCGCATAAACCCACTAACCAGACCAGGTTTATCGGGTGTTGATTGGCAATCTTCTTTGAAAACCGATGGCAACCCTACTGAAATTGATAACCAGCACTTTTTGTGTATAATAGGACTTAAAAGCCAAATTTTCACAAAATATGACCAAATACAGAACAAGAGTAATAGAGCAAAAATTACAAGAATACTGCCAATTTTTCTCTGTTGTAGGAATCACAGGACCACGCCAATCAGGTAAATCCACTTTATTGTTGAAGAAATTTAGTGATTATCACTACGTTAATTTTGATGATATAAGATTCGTTAATGCTTTTTACGAAGACCCTCAAAAATTCATGCGCACTCACCATAATCGCATTATTTTTGATGAAGTTAAGAAAGTACCTGAACTATTCAATTATATCAAGATAGCAGTAGATAAGGATCGTGATACAGTTGGAAAATTCATATTAACCGGTTCTAGCCAGTTTTCATTGATGCGAAAAATATCGGAATCACTTGCGGGCAGAATAGGTTTGCTCTCACTACTACCGTATCAATTTGCAGAACTGCCAGAATCGGTACGACAAGATGCCATCTTTAGTGGTAGCTATCCAGAATTAGTTGAGAAAAAATATCGTTTATCCAGTGATTGGTTCTCATCTTACATTGATACATATATCAATAATGATGTTAGAGCGTTAATCAACATTGGTGAGATGCACAACTTTATGCAATTACTCAGTTTGCTTTCTGCGAATACAGCACAGCAACTCAATATGTCACGTTATGCCAATGATATTGGCGTTGATGTTAAGACAATTAAACGTTGGTTATCCGTGTTAGAGGCGTCTTACATTATTTTCTTTTTGCCCCCCTATCACGATAATCTTGGCAAGCGAATTACCAAGAGTCCTAAAATTTATTTTTATGATACAGGATTAGTTTCTTATCTTGTTGGAATCAGCGAAAGAGTACACTACGAAAAAGGCCCGTTAGCTGGCAGTATTTTTGAAAATTACATTATTGCAGAGATTTATAAGAGAGAGTTACACACTAAATCCAACGCGGCGCTTTATTACTGGCGCACAACCCACGGTGTGGAGGTTGATCTTATTATAGATCGCAAACGTTACAAAGAGCTAATTGAAATCAAAAAAGGAGAGACTTACCATCCTCGAATGATTAAAGCGATTGAAATGCTGCTTGATAATGATGACAAAGCATTCCTGCTTTACAATGGAGAGACACTTAAGCTGTCACCTACTGTTGATATACTTAATTACAAAGACTACTTGTAAAAATTCCACAACAAAGTGCGCGAGGTACGGCATACCATTGTTTCAAAAACTATCACTATGATTTTTACAACTGACAAAACTCCCTTTTTGTGGAAGAATGTTGCCCCATGTTGGCAAAATAACAGAGAAAAAAATGGACAAAACGTATCAACCTGACAAAATCGAAGCCTATTGGACCAGCCAATGGCAACAACACAACGCAACACCCAGCGGCAAAGGACAGCCTTATTGCATTATGCTGCCTCCTCCCAACGTCACCGGCTCCTTGCACATGGGTCACGGTTTTCAACAAACACTGATGGACGCCCTCATCCGCTACCATCGCATGCAACAAAAAGACACTCTGTGGCAAGGAGGCACCGATCATGCAGGCATAGCCACGCAAATGGTGGTTGAAAAACAATTATTGCAGACCGGAAAAACTCGCCATGATATAGGCCGCGAAGCATTTATTAAAGCAATATGGCAGTGGCGAGAACACTCTGGCGACACCATATTCAGCCAAATGAAACGCCTAGGATTATCTCTGGACTGGGAAAGCACCTGCTTCACCATGGATGAGCGCTTGTCAAAAGCAACACGCGAAGCCTTTGTGCGTTTATACGAGCAAGGCTTGATTTATCGCGGCAAAAAGCTGGTAAATTGGGACCCCGAACTTCATACTGCTATTTCAGACCTAGAAGTTGAGACACATGAAAGCGATGGTCATCTGTGGCATATTCGCTACCCCATTGTCGACACGCAAGAGCATCTTGTCGTTGCCACCACACGTCCTGAAACGCTATTAGGAGATAGCGCCGTTGCGGTTCATCCCGAGGATACCCGTTACCAACATTTGATTGGCAAGCAAGTTGCACTCCCGCTGTGTCAACGGCATATTCCAATTATTGCTGATCATTGTGTTGATAAAGCCTTTGGCAGCGGTTGTGTTAAAATCACACCAGCACATGATTTTAATGATTATGAAACAGGCAAACGCCATCACCTAGCAACGATTAACATTTTTACACCCAGCGCCGCACTCAACGAAAATGTACCCCCTGCATATCAAGGATTAGATCGCTATGTCGCTCGTAAAAAAATAGTTGCCGATTTAAAAAGCCAAGGACTGCTAGAGAAAATTGCCGCACATCGCTTATCGATTCCTAAAGGCGAGCGTTCTGGCGCCGTTATCGAGCCTTACTTAACCGATCAATGGTTTGTAAAAATGGATAGCTTAGCAAAAGCAGCTATTCATGCAACACAGGAAAAAAACTTGGATTTCATCCCTAAAAACTGGGAAAAGACCTATTTACAATGGCTAGAGAATATTGAAGATTGGTGTATCAGTCGTCAGCTCTGGTGGGGTCATCGCATTCCAGTATGGTATGATCCAGAAGGCAATCATTACGTTGGTCATGATGAACAAGCTATTCGCCAACGCTATCAACTAGCCGCAGAATTACCATTAACACAAGACAATGATGTATTAGATACCTGGTTTTCCTCTAGTCTCTGGCCTTTTGCCACATTAGGATGGCCAGAAAATACAACGCGCTTAGAAAATTATTTCCCAAGTGCAGTGTTAGTCACCGGCTTTGACATTATTTTCTTTTGGGTGGCCAGAATGGTAATGATGAGCTTACACTTAACCGGAAAAATCCCCTTTAGAACCGTATATATTACCGGATTAATTCGCGATAGTTACGGTAAAAAAATGTCAAAAAGCAAAGGAAATGTGCTTGACCCGATTGATCTAATCGATGGAATTTCTCTGGATAAACTGATTGCTAAACGTACTCAAGGCTTAATGCAACCGCAAATGAAAAAAGCCATTGAGCAGGCTACTCGAAAAGAATTTCCAAACGGCATTAATCAGCACGGCACCGATGCATTACGCTTCACCTTCTGCGCTTTAGCCACAACAGGGCGTGATATTAATTTTGATATGGGCCGCATTGAAGGTTATCGCCATTTTTGTAACAAAATTTGGAACGCTGCACGCTATGTGATGATGAATACAGAAGATAATCGCATCGATGCTAAGCAAACCATGCATTTTAGTGTTGCTGATGGCTGGATTACATCGCAATTACAGCATATTATCAAAAAGACACACCAGTATTTTGCTAACTACCGCTTTGATCTATTAGCACAAACGCTGTATGAATTTGTATGGAATGAGTATTGTGACTGGTATCTCGAACTGGCAAAATGCCAGCTTAACGATAAAACAGCAAACGCAAATACGCTACGAG
>CAZSHR010000048.1:0-11267 GCA_964606725.1 uncultured Coxiella sp. | reverse complement strand
AGCTGAACAGCAAGCAAAAATCCTTGATATTTGCCTGCAAGCCTGTGGCAATGAAAATGACCATATTCAATACGCTGCTATTGGTACACTGGAAAAACTGGCGAAAAACCTAGCACCTGAACAGCAAGCAAAAATCCTTGACACTTGTCTGCAAGCCTGTGGCAATGAAAATAACCACGTCCAATGCACTGCTATTGCTGAACTGGGAAAACTGGCGAAAAACCTAGCACCTGAACAGCAAGCAAAAATCCTTGATACTTGTCTGCAAGCCTGTGGCAATGAAAATAAACACGTTCAGTGCACTGCTATTGCTGCACTGGGAAAGCTGGTGAAAAACCTAACACCTGAACAACAAGAAAAAGTCCTTGATGCTTGTCTGAAAGCCTGCGGCAATGAAAATGACAATGTTCGATGCGCTGCTATCGATGAACTGGGCGAGCAGGCAGAAAACTTAGGCCCTGAACAGCAATTAAAAATCCTAGATGCCTGCCTACAAGCCTATGATAATAAGAATGTTCAACACAACGCCATGAAGGCACTGGGCAAACTCGCGGAAAAACTGCCTAATCGACAATCTGAGATCAATAAAATTTTTCTGAGAAAATTACCTTGAAGGCCAAAGAGTTACCGGATTTTTATTCGGCTCTTGAATATGCGTTCAATAAATTTCTTCCGATTCTAACAAATTATCCCAAAATTTTACTTGCTTGGAAAGAGAATCCTTGGTTATCGATACTCAGCAAATACATGTCTGATTCTAACATGTCGTATACTAGTAAAGGTTTACTGCTCGATCAAAAACAGTTAATTATTTGGTTGGATAATCAACGTCACACTATAACCCTTTCTTGCAAAGAAAAAATTAAACCGCTACTTGACTATCTCAACAAGGCATACGCTGAATATGACTTGCCACTACCCGATTATGCTGGCTGCATGGGTGAAAAGCCCTTGTACCCTGATGCACAAAAACCAATTACTTTTAAAGCAATGCAATTTCCTGCACCTGAACCTCTACCCTCTTTTATAAAAACTACGACGATTCAAATTAATCAGGGTGAAACCATTTCGGTGATCCATACAAAACCCAGCCGCAGCCAACGCTTGCGTAAAAAGCTAAAAGAGGTGAAACCCAGCACAACCATATTTATCAGTTACGCATGGGATAAATGGGGTAGCCAGCAATTACATTTTTTGCAAAATCGCTTTTTGCATAATACGCTAGTTACTGACTTGCGGATGGCTGGCTTATCTCCGTGGCTGGATATTCGGGAGATGACCGGTGATATGGATAAACAAATGCAAGAAAACATCGCTGAGAGCCGCTTTGTGATTCTCATCGGTACCGCGCTTTACGCGCAACGTAGCAAGTTAGTTGACTGCCAACTACTGCGTTTGTCATCATTTACGGTAAATGATGACTTACAAGCCTTACCGTTAACCACTGATACCGCGTACATCCACACACCTCAAGCATTATTTTACGTGAGTGATAAAGCAGCAAACAAAGTTGTTTGGTTACAGCATTTATCTCCTCAAGCCTTGCAGGAATTTGATGACGTCACACAACTCAATACCCTGGCACTTAATCAAGCACACCCACTGAGTAAAGGGACTTTAAGTCAAATCACCCTGGCTACGCGACATAGCTGTAACAATGTTCGTAAGGAACTGGAGTTCATTTTAGATAAGGCCAGACGCGAGGAAACCGGCAAAGACTTTATAATACCGCTATGGCTAGAAGGTGATTTTGATAAAACCTTTGGTGAACCCAATGAAGTCAACCAAAAATTTTTATTGCATGACTGCAAAAGCTGGTTTTCGGTTTCTGAAGGAAAATGGAAATCTTACAAAGCGTATATTCTAACCTTCACCCGAACCTCACCTGCAATAGGTATTTTACCCATTCTACTAGGATTTAGCAGTGCATCGGACAACGCTGCGCTTCGCCTGGACTATGAACAACGCGCAAGTCGATTAGCACTGGAACTGGAAAACCTGGAGCGATCTCATCTCATCACCGGAACCACACCACTTGAAATTCGTCTGCAAGAGAATCTGTATTTTGAAAGTCAAAAAACCCTCTTTCATACTTTTCTACGCGAAGTTGCTGTGCTAACGCAACAACCTGGACAAACACTTAATGCAATCCCATCACCGATAACAAATGATGATATTCCCGCAAGACCGACCAGCGAAAACTCCACCCCATCAGATTCACAAGCTGCGAACAGCTCACCGAGCGCTACCACTTCCAGTGGTAGTAATGCCACTCATACCACTTCCTCAAGCAATGCTGCTAGGACAACCACCGCACCGACTACAACTCCTGCAAACAACGCTACGAGCGGATCAAACACTAACAATGCCCCCTCATCCAATCCACAAACAGGACGCTATGCCTTTTTCCCAGCACAACAGCCAACAGGCGTATGGGAAACCCAAAAATTAGCAGAGTTAAAACAAAATTTACGGGAATTCATTGATGATCACGACTACACCTTTTCATTGGAGCGTGTGGATTCCTCGGGTAAGCAAGACCGCCGCTTGGGGGCATCAGCCGATCATGCGTTAGTGATACAATTTACTGCAAAAGAGGAAATTCTTGAAAGTGATACAGAAATTCGTGAAAAATTAGAGATACTTGGCAATGCATTAAAACAATCAATTCAAAGTAGTAGTATTAGCTTTAAACCCAAGTGGCTTAAGCCCAACTGGAAAGACTGGATACTGACGATTTACACTAATAGTAATGAAGACACTGACAGAGTTGCCGCACTGCTACAAAAGACTAGCGAAGGGGTGATTGAGCCAGAGACTGTGGATCATCGAGTTAACTGTGCTTTTCAAATTCAATAAAAATAACGCACAGATGTTTGTGATAGCAAGGCTGAGTTCAATGGCCTGATATCCATTTTGTCAAGCAAGGAATCCTAATAATTATTAATAGAGAAAACAGCCTGTATTCTTTGTGATACCTTCAATAACCATTAACCAAAAAATCCGTCAACCACAATGTGCCGTATTCAGACTCACCTAACTAAAAACGTTGCTGCGCTATTGGCGGAGTACACACAAATCAATCAGTGCAGCCGTGCCCGCGCAGCAAATAATATCCTGTATGCGTACCTAACGGGAGAAACAGCACTGTCAGTGTTACAAGCGGAAAATAAACAGCACTTTTTACGATTATGATGTTATCGTTATGAACCACATAAATATGAAGAGTTTGCGTAGCAGTATAGCGATGCCAGTAAAAACCAATGTCTATTTTAGTCGCTGACACCTCAAGCAAAGACGAGATGATATAATGCGGGTATTGCGTGAGCGCACCAGCCTCCCTAAGCGAACCTAATGTAGCTAATCGATCAAACGCGCGTTCAACATGTTTTACGGTGCCTACCATTAAATCTTGTGCTATCACTTTTAATTCCGGTGTTTTTTGGCGCCACACTTCATCGATTGTTGCGAACGCCATGTCCCGCTTTTCGGGCGATAAAGCTCAGTTCACAGGGCTTACTAGCTTCAATTGAGGTTAGTTGCGCGATATCTCCCAGATACACACAACGGCAATCACGGTATTGTTCCACCAAGGTTTGCAATTGATGAAATCGACAGTGATTGCATAGAGACATTAGCTCGCACAAAAGAAAAAACCCTGGTATCTGCATCTACTGTCAATGGTATGCTGGCAATCGTAACAACGATTTTCGCTGGCATGATTTGCGGCATACATGGGCAAGCTGGCATGTGCAGAACGGAACATCATTACATGAGCTGCAATTAGTGGGGGGATGGGCAAGCTATGACATGGTATTACGGTACGCCCACCTGTCCAGTAGCCACTTGCGGGCAGCAGCAAAACGGATTAACGTCACAAATTCGTCACAGCCAGTTGATTTGTGCGACACAAATAGCTGGTAAGCGATTGATTTTATTGAAGCTGACGATAGGATTCGAACCTACGACCGGTTGATTACAAATCAACTGCTCTACCAACTGAGCTACGTCAGCAAACCAGGCGAAAACATTATCAACAATGTTTTCGCCAAAACGGGCTTAATTACCTAAGCCAACACAATTAACTACTGTAAGGCGCTCGTGAGAAAAAATCTGCTTTAATCGCACTAAGAGCCTGATTAACCACTTTATTTAAATCGCTAGTAAACGAATCATAGCTAGACCCTTTGTCCCAATCATCACTTGATTCCATACTCTTGCTCACTGTGTAACGCCATAAAATTTTGTTAGTCTTCAAATCGATCAACTGACCTTCTGCATCACAAAATGCAACGGGATTATCAGTTGGCACAACAACCACATAATTACGCTTCGCACCCATCTTGTTAATACTCAATAATAATAAACGATTATTACCAAGCTTCATAGCAACAGATTGATAATTTAACTTAGCGTAGCTATCACCACCATCAAATTTCTGCAACTGATCCAAAGAAACAGCACCAGCATAACGTTTTGCTGCAATACCGTTAACCTGTAATTGCTTAACAAAGTCGGATTCAAAAGTAGATAAACTTGCCAGCTTATAATGCTTCAAATAACGCGAAAACTTAATTGTAGTGGCCTTGCTCGATACTCGTCCCACTAATGTCCTAGGACCACTTAACTTTAACCTTCCTTCTGGTGTTTTGGCCATCGCAACCACAACAGGCTGCTGTTTATTCTGAGTCCAAAAACTACTGCGCAAAGCAACGTTTGAGCTACTAGAACACCCTACTAATAGCGTTATAGCCACTATAAAAAATGCCGAGAAAACATGTTTTAGCCGAAAAACCATTTTCTTTAACCTCGTTTATTAAACAAACAGCGGCGATGATAACATACTAACTACAAACACACTATTGCAAACTTTTAGTTACTATCTCATATACATCACTAGAAAGATTATCAATTGCTGCAATACGGCGCAAGCTATTACGCATCAATGCTTGGCGCTTCTTATCCCACTGCTGCCACTGCGTCAACGGCTGCAACATTCTTGCAGCAACCTGAGGGTTAAAGCGGTCAATTTTTATCACAACATCGCTTAAAAACTGATAACCACTGCCATCAATATGATGGAAGCAGGGCAAATTACTAACAAATCCCCCTACTAAAGCATAAACATTGTTAGGATTTTTCATATCAAAGGCAGCATGTTGCATTTTTTCTTTCACAACGTTCAAGGTTTTTGGTAAAAAAGCGCCCGATTGTAATGCAAGCCACTTATTAACAACTAAAGGTTGGCTCTGCCATTGCTGGTAAAATTGACTTAAAGCTCGCTCTCGTTGCTCACAGTCATGATGATTAAGCGCCATCAATGCACCCATTTGGTCAGTCATGTTATCGCTGTCAACAAGCTGATGATAAGCTAAGTCATAATACTCAGCATCTTCTGTCGCACATAAATAACTCAGCGCCAAATTTCGTAGCGCACGCTTACCCACATCCGACATAGTGAATTGATAAGACCCTGTTTGTTGCTGATAATAATCCAACCACAACGAGCGCAATTGATTCCCTAAAGCTTGCCGTATGATACGCACACTGCGATCTAACTCTGCAATATCCGGCTTTGAATCATCCTGTATCAGATAAGAAAAAGATGGTAGTTGCAATAACAAAGCAAGATACTGCTTATCTTCATGTACCTGCTCTGTAATACATGAATAAGCAGAAACAAACAAATCAATAGCCTCATCATCACCGGCTATGTATTTTAAGATAAGCCGCTTCATATAATGCTGCCCTGCATCATAACGACTTACATAATCACTATCACATAAAAACAGCCACAATAATTCCTCATCACTATAATCATAGCTGACTTTTACGGGCGCTGAAAAGCCCCGTAATAGCGATAATACTGGCTTTTCTGTTACATTAGTAAAAGTGAACTGCTGCTGTGATTCTGACACTTCTAAAACACGGGTTCCTAATTGCGACTTCTTCTGCCCAACTAATTGCGTTGGCATATCCACACAAGCAGAAGAAAGCAGACCAATGGCTAACGGAAAATAAAAAGGTTTTTTTGATGCTGTTTCTGGTGTGTCGCGGCAAGATTGCGCAACAACTAGGGTATAACGTTGCTCCTGAGCACAATAATCACTAGTGACTTTAAGCTCAGGTGTTCCTGCCTGAGTGTACCAACGTCGAAACTGAGTTAAATCACGCCCTGATGCCTCTTCCATCACCGCAATAAAATCTTCCGTAGTTACTGCCTGCCCATCATAGCGTTCAAAATATAAATCCATCGCTCGATGAAAAGATGCTGCACCGATTAAAGTACGCACCATGCGAATCACTTCTGCCCCTTTACGATAAACAGTTAAAGTATAGAAATTATTAATTTCCATGTAACTATCAGGTCGAATCGGATGTGCCATAGGTCCTGCATCTTCTAAAAACTGCGCTTCACGCACCACATTCACTGAGCTAATCCGTGCCACACCTGCTGAAGTCATGTCTTCGGTAAACGTTTGGTCTCTAAATACGGTTAATCCTTCCTTTAAAGTTAATTGAAACCAGTCACGGCAAGTTACTCGATTACCTGTCCAATTATGAAAATACTCATGGCCAATCACCCCTTCAACCGCCACAAAGTCTTGATCAGTTGCCGTCTGTGCCTTGGCTAATACATAACGCGTATTGAAAATATTAAGTCCTTTGTTTTCCATAGCTCCCATATTAAAATCACTCACGGCAACAATCATGTAAATAGCTAAATCA
The DNA here is from genome assembly GCA_964606725.1 of uncultured Coxiella sp. GTDB lineage: Bacteria > Pseudomonadota > Gammaproteobacteria > Coxiellales > Coxiellaceae > 2-12-FULL-42-15. The sequence continues at coordinate 4,538 of CAZSHR010000048.1, read as the reverse complement.
TATTCACGACCGTAGCGCTGCTCATCCCACTGCATGGCTTTTTTTAACGAAGCCATTGCATGATCACTCTGGTCCAAAAATCCCTTTTCAACATATAAACGTAATTTAACCAGTCGCCCTGATAACGTTTTATAGTTATCCTCTAATAAATCAAAATCACCGGCTACTAACGCGAATAAATGGCAAGATTTAAGTGATGGGTCTTCCCAAGAAACCCAGTGACGATTATCACTTAAGGTCTTCTCTTCCAGCAAGTTACCGTTGGACAGCAAAATCGGGTATTTATCTTTTTCTGCAGTAATAGTGGTCGTAAATCGCGTCATTACATCGGGCCTATCTGGGAAATAAGTGATGCGTCTAAATCCTTGCGCCTCACATTGCGTACAAAAATTCTCACGCGAGCGATACAAACCCATCAGTGATTCATTCTCCTGAGGTTTAATCTCTACCACTGTTTCTACAGTGAAAGCATCCGGCAGATTATGGATTGTCAATGCCTGAGAATCGACTTGGTAGTCCTGCTCGGTTAATAATTTACCATTTAACACTACTTTTTTTAAGCTCAAGTGTTCACCATTCAGATATAAGGGCGTTGTAGAATCGACGCCTGACTTACGCTCACAATGTAGTATTGATTTCACAAGGGCATAGTCGTCAAATAAATCAACGTGTAAATAAATTTTTTCCACCTGGAAAGGATAAGCTTGATAATCTTTAAGGTAAATCGTTTTAGGAGAGTTTGACATCGTGTACACCACCTTATTGTTTAACAAAGCTGCGATTCTAACACACTCACCAAGAAACATGCACGTTCCGAAAAAAGCAAAAATGATTCCTTTGCCCCTTGTTAAGCAAAGCGTGAGTGCTATAATGGCGCCCCGAGAGGGAAAGTGTTAAATCAAAAAATGAACATGAGGAGTGGAACATTGTCTAGCACCCCAACAATTTCCGAAGCCGCAAACGAAACAATCAACGAAAATGAGCATAAAGAGACATTTACTATCAATATTAAAAATGCCCTGCGGGATTACTTCACTCAACTTGATGGTGAGCCACCTGTTGACCTCTACGAGCTAGTACTAGCAGAAATAGAACTTCCTCTGTTTAACATGATTATCCAGTTTGCTAATGGCAACCAAAGCAAAGCAGCTAAAATGTTGGGAATGAGCCGCGGCACCTTACGCAAAAAACTTGCATTATACGGCGTTACTGCTTAAATATGTCAGTTAACCCTCTGATTAAACGCGCCCTATTGAGTGTTTCAGATAAATCTGGCCTAGTTGAATTTGCTAGTAAGTTGAATCAATTAGGTATAGAGCTGATTGCCACGGGCGGCACTGCCACACTACTAGAAAATAATAAACTTCCCGTAACATCGGTAACCCACTACACAGGATTCCCAGAAATTATGGGAGGCCGAGTCAAAACTCTACACCCTAAAATATACGGAGGTCTTTTAGGACGGCGCGGTAAAGACGACGCCCTAATGCAAGAGCATAATATCCACGGTATCGATTTACTGATTGTCAACCTCTACCCTTTTGCGGCAACTATTGCCAAAGAAAACTGCACATTGCACGAAGCCATTGAACAAATCGACATTGGCGGCCCTTCCATGCTACGTGCGGCTGCTAAGAATCATCAAGACGTCACCGTGGTGATTGATCCCCATGATTATAATAGCGTCATAGAGGCAATTGAAAAACAGGGTAATACCTCTATCACCCTACGCCAACAACTGGCACAAAAAGTATTTAAACACACCAGTGAATACGATCAAACGATTGCTAACTACTTGCAAAAAACAAATACTGCACCGGAAACCATTTACCAACCCCGTTTCATACTGGAAGAAAACTTACGTTACGGTGAGAACCCACATCAACAAGCTAGTTTTTACCGCTTGGCTGAACAGCATTCAGCAAGCTTAACCAGCGCCACACGACTTCAAGGTAAACAGCTCTCTTATAACAATTTAATCGATGCAGATTGCGCATTAGCATTAGTACAAAGTTTACAAAGTGATAAAGCTGCCTGCGTCATCGTCAAACACGCAACCCCCTGCGCAGTGGCAGAAAGTCATGATCTGCTCAGCGCTTATCAAAAAGCGTATGCCGCTGATTCTGAATCTGCCTTTGGCGGTACCTTAGCGATTAATCGTTGTTTAGACCAAACACTGGCTCAAGCCCTAAAAAAACATTTTATTGAAGTCATTATTGCACCTGAGATTACCGAAGCTGCTAAACAACAACTGGCCAGCAGAACTAACCTACGCGTATTAATCGTTGCAACAGCGACATCAAACTCACCCAAGCAAGCCATGCATCATTCGGTTTCCGGTGGCTTACTAGTACAAGAGAGAGATCAGCGCGTGATTACCGCCAAAGAGTTAACACTTGTCACTAAACGTCCCGTGAGCGAAAAAGAAATAGCGGACCTCTTATTTGCTTGGCAAGTGGTGAAATTTACCAAATCCAACGCCATTGTTTTTGCCAAAGACGGTGTTACCCTAGGCATTGGTGGTGGCCAAACCAGCCGTGTTTTTGCAGCAAAAATTGCAGTATTACGCGCCCAAGCTGCTCAGTTATCGTTGACTAACAGCGTCATGGCCTCGGATGCATTTTTCCCTTTTGCCGATAGCATTGACATAGCAATCGCAAACCAAGTCAGCGCCATTATCCAACCAGGTGGTTCAAAACGCGATGATGAAGTCATTGCTGCCGCCGACAAAGCCAACATCGCGATGGTATTTACCGGCATACGTCATTTCAGACACTAAGGAGATAATACAATGAAGCTATTAATTGTCGGCAATGGCGCTCGTGAACATGCGCTGTGTTGGAAAGCGGCACAATCACCACAGGTCAAAACCATTTTTGTTGCGCCTGGTAACGCGGGAACAGCTAAGACAGCAAAAACACAAAATTTAGCGATTAGTGCTGACGATATTAATGCACTCATGCAATTCGCCAAAGAAAATAGCATTGAATTAACCTTAATCGGCCCCGAAGCGCCTCTAGCTCAAGGCATTGTCAATGCCTTTTCAGCCGCTGGCTTGCGCTGTTTTGGCCCAACGCAGCAAGCAGCAGAGTTGGAAAGCTCCAAAGTATTTTCAAAAACATTTATGCAACAACATCACATTCCCACTGCAGAATTTGCCAGCTTTAGCGAATTAGAAGCTGCCATCGCTTATTTAAAAACACAAGCTTTTCCATTAGTGATCAAGGCTGATGGCCTAGCTGCTGGAAAAGGGGTATTTATTCCCAACGACCTACAAAGTGCTATTGACATTGTGACCTCGCTACTGCAAGAAAATCGTTTTGGTGATGCAGGTCATCGTGTTCTCATCGAAGCATTTTTAAGCGGCCAAGAGCTGAGCTTTATTGTAATGACAGACGGCGAGAACGTGATTCCCTTGGCAAGTTCACAAGATCATAAACGCCGTGATGATGGTGACCAAGGCCCTAACACCGGCGGTATGGGAGCCTATTCGCCCGCACCGTTGCTAACACCTCAGTTAAGCGACACCATTATGCAACGCATTATTTTGCCGACTATCCAAGGCTTAAAAGCCATTAACAGACCTTATCTTGGTTTTTTATATGCAGGACTGATGATTACGCCCAGTGGTGAACCTTATGTATTGGAATTCAATTGTCGACTAGGAGACCCCGAAACACAAGCTATTCTAATGCGACTGCAATCCGATCTTGTCGAATTATGTCTGGCAGCGTTAGATCATCGCCTTGCAGATGTGACAGTGCAATGGGATTCACGCGCGGCACTGGCAGTCGTGCTTGCCAGCCAAGGTTACCCCGATCAATACCACAAAGGGGATATAATCAAAGGCTTGGATAATGACAGCCAAGACTGTAAAATATTCCACGCGGGAACAAAACGACTAGATAATCAAGTCGTTACTAATGGGGGCCGTGTTCTCACGGTAACAGCACTTGGCGATACACTGACAAAAGCCCGCGATGTCGCCTATGCAAGCGCAACAAATATCACCTGGCCTGGACGCTTTTTTCGCAACGATATTGGACATCGCGCTTTAATAAGAGCTTGATATTTAGCAAAAAAGTCAATAAGAGTCTATAATTGAGCAAGAGCTGGTTTAAAATCTTCGAGTTTAAGCCGAAAAGTTTTGATTTTAAACAGGCTCCAAGACTCAATCAGCCAGGTCAGTATTATGCTAGATGAAACAAACCCTTACCCATCAAGCAAGCCATCGCTAGCCAAAGACCTGCACCGCATGCCAGTGGAGCAGCAATCACTTGTTAAACCGATTCAGCTTAACCATGCACAGTCTTGTATTATCAATGCAGATTTCTCGCTTAACCCACTGGCAGCGGCAGCCGCACCAATTTTATTGACTATTAACAAAATAGTCTCACGGGCTAGCGATATTCGTCCCAATGACTTATATCAGCTACTCAACCATGAAATTCACATTTTTGAGGATAAAGCTCGTAAACTCGATTACCGCTGTGCCATTATTCTTGCAGCACGCTATTTTCTTTGCTGCTATGCAGATG
>CAZSHR010000047.1:3426-11338 GCA_964606725.1 uncultured Coxiella sp. | reverse complement strand
GCTAATACCACGGCATACATCACCACAATCCCGCTTAACAGAAAAATACCCCAGTTAAGCTTGTAAAAAATCATCCCCATCATCTGGGAAGATTGGCCGGTTAACACCCCACCCACGGTGCCAAATAATTGACTGAGATAGAAAATCGATTTATCGGTATAATCGGCAACTGCCGGAGGATTCAAGGTATCGTCTGTGGAACTAGCCAATGCCAAACCGCTACATACCAGTAGCAACAGTAACGTTAGTAATCTTTTCATATTCATGGAGTCATCTCGATTAATGTATTCAACCCAAATCTATCGCGGTCAAGGCATTGATTTCTGGATAGACTAACAGATAAACCTTAAGGGAAGATTAAATATCTCAGTTATACGCAAATTATCCGAAAACTTTCGCCACAATTGGTGCTACAATTCATGCAGACAAACATCAAGCCGTTTCTTAATTAAACCTTAAGGTTTTAAGCGTAGAATGATAGCTTGATGGTTTAAAGATCATCAACTTAGCCAAGAGTAACGCAACATGCCTGATTTTAACCATAAAGCCGTCCACGAATTCTGGAGCAGCTACCCCGATCCAACCCTTTATAAGGTGATCACCTTTATGGAAGGCGTTGAAGACTGGACACTGGATGGCGCACCGGAACTCGAAGAGGCGATCAAGATACTGGGCGAAACCCTGGAAGACATTGGCAACATCGACCTGCAACAACAAGACGCCATGATTGATCTGGTCTGTCATATCAAAACCGGACGCGGCCTAAGAATCATGATGTGTCTTGATCAGGCCTACCCGGGGGCTGCCTCTAAAATTCTGACCCATGCTGAAGAAAAGACCAAATCCGAAACCGACACCGCCGGCATTTTCCTGCGCCGCAACGTGGTTTTCGAGCGATTACGTTTATTAAGTCGCGTCTTTGGGGGTGACCGTTTTAATTTGATTACAAAAGCATTAGAAGAAGGTGGTTATGATTGATCGACGAAAATTCGCATTGCTATTATCCATGCTATTAAATACACCCTTGGCAATCGCAGCAAGTGATTGTTCCAGTTTAATTAACACTGATAAAGACACCTTTTTGAGCCAACTAAAAAGCGGCGATGCCAGTTCAATCTATAGCGAGCTACACGATTGCGTACAAAACAATTTTTGCGCTTCCTACAGCGGTAGCGCTGCTTGCCTGCCAACCCTGAATAACTACACTGCCTATGCCGCTTATTATAACAGTGCCGGCAAATCCAGTGATAGCAGTGGCACACTGATAACGCCTGCCGCCACCGCAGCCGAACAAGCGAAACAAACACAACAAAACACTCAAAGCAGTGAGGTCTATCAGCCTGCACCACCACCGACAACCGATAATAGCAGTAACACCACTACCGACTCTTCCGATAAAGATAACACCAGCAATGGCGGTCTTTACGAAGGCATTAATTTTTAATTTTCAGGAGTTTTAACATGCAGCGCTTCAAACGATTAAGTCTTATCACACTGGCAATCAGCAGCTTAATAACTGCTAACGGTTATGCGGAAGAAACAACCACGGCTCCAGTGGCAGGCGGTGGTGCTGCTGCGGCTATTGCCGCTAATGGTGCAATGTTGGAGGAATTGAAAAAACTTAACGACTCAACCATTCCAGCGGTTCCCATCGCCAACGCAGAATCGCTAAACAATCTGTTTGCTAATCCGGATGCCTTGTTTCCGGTGGTTAATGCCAGCAGCCCCGATCAACTGGACACGCTGGACAGTGTGAATGCCAGCAGTAATTCACAAACTCGCAACTACCTGCAAGACCAACTACAGACCTTATCTAACAAAATCGGTACCGCTTACACCAACTTGTCGTCATCACGCTCAGAACAAATGCCCGATCCCTTAAAAGACGTAGTCAAGAAACTCACCTACGATGCGCCCTCTTTTGATACGTTTTATTTACCGGAATACGCCTGCAGCGTCAGCAATGATCCGAGTGTCTGCGCGTCCAAACCCAGCGATGATGTGGCACAGCGCAATGCTGACAGCCTCAACTTCGACTCATTTTTCGGTAACAATAATTATAGCGATGATAATGTGGCACAGGCTGAAAACTATATTCAGTATGCGTTACAGACCTATGATCCCACTTTTTCTTCCGGCAACGTCAGTGGCACATCGGGTAGCAGCAGCAAGGGTTTTTTCGATGCCTTGAATGACAAACTCACTGAACTCAGTGGTAGCACCGACTCCAGTAGTGAAACACCCAGTGAATTTTTAATTACCCATGTGTTACAGAATTCAGATTTTCAAAAATTCTGGATTGCACTACGCTCTTATCAAGCCAAACGATCGGTTGTTATCAGTAATTTTAATTATCTAAAAGCGGAGCGAACCCCGCAGACTGGTTTAGGCACTGCTTATGGTTTGACTGATACACCGGACGCAAGCGCACTGGAAGTAGAAAATGGCTTAATGGATCAGACCATTAACAATCCCGAATGGTATCAACAGATGAAAACGGCTAGTCCTGCAACGCTGCAAAGAGAGCAATTAATTCTGACCAGTTTACTGCTACGGGTTGAAGCACGTAACAAGTCAATTAATGAGCGCAATCTGGCAACGATGAGCATTTTAGTTGATAGCCTACTGACACAGGCTAAACAAGGTTTAAGTCAGCAAGAAATGCAGCTAAAGGGTTCGATTCTTCCTGACGGTGACAGCCAGTAAGGAACGGGCACTGAATAACGTTAACATGTGACATCCCAGTAGGGGCTGATAGGCTGGAATGACTCGGTGACAAAACGTTTGAAATATCTCAATATTCCAGCATATTTTGTTCAATCATCATGCCGCCCTCTAAGCCCCTCTTAGACGTGAAATGTTAAGGTTATTCAGTGCCCTTCTAAGCTTTTGGAGGCTATTCAAAACAGCTTGATAACAGCAACCAGCACTGCAACGGCAACCCCGACAATGCTTCCCAACCTTATTGTCACACGGTCGGCCATATTCTGGATGGCCGCTCGAACATCCTTGATTTCCCGATGCACATCTTTTATTTCCTGATGAAGATCCTTTCGAACATCCTTGATTTCCCGATGCACATCTTTTATTTCCTGATGAATATCCTTTTTCGTCATCAAAAGATCTTTTTTAGTTGCTAACTTTTCAAACAAAAACTTTACCACTTTTGACTGCGCTTTTGCCTGAGTCTCTGCTTGCTGCTGGGTAAAACCATCTTTTTTCAATTCTTCAACAAATTTTAGCGTGTCTAAAGAAACTGGAGAAATCATAATGAAAATCCTCTTAAAAACTGAAATTACAACTAAGGAACGTTCCTGAGTATAAAATACTTGTCATACCGCAATCAAGCTGTTTCAAGCTGTTTCAAAAAATCTCTCGCAACTTTTTCCACAGGCTGATGCTTAATATCGACTAAATAATTAAGATGCCTCATGGTACTAAGCTTTATTTTTCCAGCAAGATGATCAAGCGCTACCGCTAACTCAGGATGCGCTTCCAAAACAGACTGACGAATCACCGGCGCCACCTGATAAGCAGGATAAACCTGTTTATCATCGTTTAAGGCCACTAAATGATAGTGCTGTAAGCGACCATCAGTAGTAAATACTTCAATAACATCAACCGCATCATGCGCAATTGCGGTATAAGCTAAATTTGGCTGCATTTGACGTATTGTCTTAAAGCGAAAACCATAATTTTTCTGCAATAAAGGATAAGAATCTTCTCTCGTCAGAAATTCTGACGGCGCCGCCAACGATAAAGCCATCGACAATGGCACCAGATCACTTAAATTGACTAACCGATTCGCCTGTGCAAGCGTTTTTCTGACCGCCAATGTTTGCGAGTTTTCAAATCCCAGCGGCGCCAACCAACGCAGACCATAATGCGATTGATAAGCGCACTTAACTGTATTAAATAATTGATCTTTAGGCAATTGCTGCTGTTTTTTCAAAATGACATAATACGCTGTTCCACTGTACTCGGCATATAAATCGACTTGCCCGGCCAACATTGCCTGATGAATCACCTCAGTTGTTTCCAGATTAAAAACTTTTTTAACCTTGAGATCGGTATACTCAGCAATGACATCAGCCATCAAGGTTGCCAAAATGAATTGTTCGGTAAAATTCTTGCTGGCAATCACAATGGTTGCACGCTGAGCACTTAAAAAGTATCGCAACCCATGAAAGACCAGAATCGCTGCCAACAGCAATCCCAACAGCACGGATAAAATTATTCGAAAACGATTCATCACCTTTGTAGAACCCAAGATTTCAAGATTGGCAATCAGAAAATCAACACTTAAAGCCAGCAATGCCGTTGGTATGGCGCCCAGTAGAATTAAGTGGGTATTTGCCATAGACAAGCCAGTATTAATAAAATCCCCCAACCCTCCGGCACCGATAAAAGCAGCAATGGTAGTAATGCCAATCGTCATCGCCATCGCAATTCTGACCCCTGACAAAATTACCGGCATGGCCAAAGGTAATTCCACCAGACGTAGGCGTTGCCAAACGGTAAACCCCATTGCGTGAGCCGCTTCGATGGTCTCTGCGGGCACCTGGGTTAATCCGGTAAAGGTATTTCGGAGAATCGGCAACAGCGCATAAATCGTCAAGGCGGTAATGGTAGGCTTAAAACCAATCCCTAGAAAAGGCACCAGAAAAGCCAACAACGCGAGACTGGGAATGGTCTGAAACACATTGGCAGTAGCGAGAAAAAATCCTCTGACTTTTTGATAGTAGTGCATGGTAATACCAAGCGGAATACCAATTAACAAAGCAAGAAACGTTGCTGAAAAAGCAATCATCATATGCTGGGCAATTTTGTCGATTAAATTAAAAAAATCAGTCATTGTGCTGTAACAACCCGAGTTCGGAGTTTATCTCTCAGTTAATCAATGGCTTAGGTCAATAGAATAACCTTTTTGCAGCAACCGTAGGCCGCAGGAAGCGGCCTCCGAGCGTACATGGACGTATTTACCGCGTGTTGCAGCCAAAAATATTATCCTATCGACCGTTAAGTTCATTACAAACTCCGAATTGGGGTTGTAACAACGTTTTGACAAATTCCGTTTCGGGATTATTTTTCAGCGCTTCTGGCGTAGCAAGCTGCTGCAATTTCCCTTGATGCAACACACCAATGCGGTCGGCTATCATAAACGCTTCGTTTAAATCGTGGGTAACAAATACAATGGTTTTGCCCAGCGTCTTGTTAAGCGCCAATATTTCATGCTGCAAGGCAGCGCGGGTAATTGCATCCAGTGCAGCAAACGGTTCGTCCATCAATACGTAGTCCGGGTCGGCAGCCAGCGCCCGCGCAACGGCAACACGCTGTTGCTCACCCCCCGATAATTCATAGGGATAACGACTGGCATAGTGTCGAGCAAGGTGCATCATATCGAGTAGCACATCAGCGCGTTGCTGACGCTGTGTTCTGGATTGACCTTGCAGACGCAATACCACGGTGATATTTTCTGCAACGGTCATGTGCGGGAAAAGCCCCAGCCCTTGAAAAACGTAACCGATTCGGCGGCGCAATTGACTGATTGGATACGCTTGTACCGGTCGATCATCAATAATAACCTGGCCACTGGTAGGCTCAACCAGTCGATTAATCATTTTCATCAAGGTAGTTTTACCGCTACCAGAAGAGCCGAGCAAAACAAAGATTTCTCCGGCCTGCAAATTCAGGGAAACTCGATCAACGGCGGGCTTTGTTGATGAAGGGAAAATTTTATGGACTTGCTGAAAGGAAATCATGCGCTTACGTGATGTCAATAATACGGAATTTGACAATAACGCGTGACAAGATAAAATACAACTTGGAAATTTTGATGTTGTCTTCTTTCAAGGCAAGCTTATTGTGATGGCATTGGGTTGTTCCGCCGAAACACCGTGACCATGAGACAATGAACGCTAAATGAAGTAAGTTCAATATGAATTTGAACGTATTTCTTATCGAACCTTACAGTAAATAACAGGAGCTTTAAATTATGAGCACTTATCATCTCAGTAAAACTCAAACACGCGGTCAGGCCGCTGCTACTGGCTTCTTGAATCAAGTCTACCTGCTGATGACCTTGGGACTACTGGTCACTGCCAGTGTTGCATTTTATTTGCATAGTAATCCGATGCTAGCCCAGTCACTGATCAAATCCAGCCTTACCTTCTATGGAATCATTATTGTACAATTAGTTGCGGTTATCTTTTTTAGTCAAATGGTGAACAAAATGAAAACAGGGCCAGCTTTCGCGCTGTTTTTCGTCTACGCGGCACTAACTGGTGTCACGTTTGGGGTTTTATCCTTTTTCTATACAGCGCAAAACATCGGCTATGCCTTCGCATTGACGGCAGGAAGTTTTCTGGGATTGAGTATTGTGGGTTATACCACTAAAAAAGACTTGGGGCCTGTTCGTTCTTTTTGCATCATGGGTTTGATTGGCTTGATTATTCAGGCGGTTTTGGCGATGTTTATTCCATCGCTACGGAATAATACGATGGAGCTGGTAATGGGGGCAATTGGCGTAATCGTATTTGCCGGTTTAACCGCCTATGATACGCAAAAAATCAAGCAGATGGCTGGCCAATCTAATCACAAAGTCATGGCAATTAGTGGTGCTTTTACCTTGTATCTGGACTTCATCAATCTGTTTATCAGCATACTGCGGCTGATGGGCGCACGCCGTTGATTAGATCGCAAACTTTTTAAGCGTCACTTAATCTGAAAGACCACAATATGATCAAATAACTTAATATTTGACCCTAGGTACTGGCGGCTTCTTCACCTAAGGTGGTACAATATGTACCATTCATGGGAGCTTAAAGGAAATGAAACAAGAAAAGCCGAAAATCCTCATTTGCAGAGTCAACCAAAAAGATTTAGCAAGACACCCCGAATACACTAATTATCGTGACTTGTTTAGTAAGACTGTTTCTGATAGCGCCGGCACGTGTGATAAAGATATAGGTAGAACACCGGTATTGGGTACGAAGAAAGAAAGGGAAATTTTACTGAACAATTTTACATCATTTCAAAAACAATTGTCTGGCAGAAGAAAATCAAACTATCAATATTTACAAGGAATGTGGCAAGCTGCCGGTTATCTTGTACCTTATGTGAATGAATATAACAGTGACCCTGAAAATCTCAAAACCCTAGCAGAAAATCAAAGTGATACAAGTTCCTACCCCATACCAATGAGATACGATTCAGGTTTTGCGCTTGCTCATTGTGATACGAAAGGTATACCTTTTGGATTAAGTGTAGTTCGGAGCAGTGATAATCTTGATGAATGGGTGATCGCTTTAGTCAAAAACGTTCATCTTGAAAATACGGCAGAACGGGAAATTAATTTTATCTTTCTTGAAGAACCGAGTACCTACGCTTACCAGCACTTTCGAAAAATCGGCAAATGTGAAGTAAAAGAGAAAAAAAACATCATAGAATCGATAAGTAATAAACTTATTGCAGAAATCATGGAAAAGCTTCTGGGAGAGGAGAACCGACTAAACCTGAAAGTAATTCAGAATTTACCTATTATCAGTGAATGTTGCTTGAGCAGTTTAGAAGAAGAGTCTCTATTTGAATTATTTAACAATAAGGATTTCAACAGAATACTCGAATCTGATGAAATAGAAAAGGTGATGAATGCACATAATAACTCAAATGCATTTCTTTATAAAAAAAACCAAAATAACAAGCGTTTCATTGATGAGTTAATAAGTGAAAATCACACGCCCCTCCGTCGTTTAATTACAGAATGCCCTGAACATGACCAAAATGAAATTCAAGCAATTTGTAAAGCACATTTTGAAGATGAAAAATTACTAAAGCTTTATGAATACCTTCCCGAAACAGCAGAATCTAAAGATTATTCTCCAAGAAAACGCCTGCGAGTTTTGCTTGGATC
>CAZSHR010000047.1:1450-3416 GCA_964606725.1 uncultured Coxiella sp. | reverse complement strand
AAAAATGGTCATAAAATACTCACATCAGAGAAAGAACTCTGTTTTATCCTTAGGTTGATAAACCAGGAAGTACAAAAATCCAAAAAATCAACTGCGAAACAAGAAAGCAGGACCTTGCTTGATGATTTTAGAGCGGAAATATTTAAAGCTTTTTACGAATACAGTAAAACCAAAAATAGAAAAGACTTGATGCAATGTATCAAAAATTCATTAAAAGGTACTGAAAACACTCTTTCATTGAATAGTGATATTATTAATGTTTATTTTTTAACAAAAATTGCTTCTCTCTTTGATTGCGACATCTTCAGAAAGATCATAGAAACTTATGATTTTTTATCTAATTTCCAGTCTGCTGAACCACAAAAAAAGCTAGGTATAATTGACGAATTGGTGGATAAAAACTCGATACTCTACAAATCTTTATCAGTGGAAAAAAATAAAAATAAGCTTATTGCTATTTGTCAAGCAAGAATTAAGAATAAGAGTCTTCTAAATCTACAAAATATCATGCCAGAACCATTAACTTTAAGTTCATTACTTAAAGAGGGAAGCGAATTCTTTTTCGCAGTTCAAAATACACCTGATGAAAAAAGAGTTCTTTTATTTTTGTTACACTCACTACATCAAGAAATAGAAGAAAAAAAGCGATCTCATCCTGAATTCTCTGAAGAGCTTAATACTTACAAGTTTTATGCTTTTAAAAAGCTATGCGCCCCTAAAGAAAAAATCAATTACATAGCAAGCGAAAGCTTAAGCTTTCTGAGCGATCCTATATTCTTTTCAGTATCTACTTCATTCGAATTACTAGAATCAGAGGAACTAAAGAAAATTATTAATGCTCAAAGCTTAAATGAAAAATTTGTTATTCCTTATGAAAGTAAAAAAAGAAGAGAATTCATCGAAGAGATGAGATCTGAAGAAGACCTTTTCCATAAAAAAATAAAAAACTGCTGCATATCAAACACAGAAGAAATACAAGCTATTTGTGAGTCAAGAAACAAAGATAAACAGCTACTATCTCTGCCCGACTACATCCCTAAAAACCGCCTGCATTTCCTATATAGCAGTGGTTCATATCTAACAAATTTTTTCAAAAAATTACCGACAGAAGATAAAGTACACTTTTTTTTACTTTACATGACCAACGAAACCATAAAATCACTTAAGAATCAAAATGAAAATAATAAACAAGCGCTAACTGAAATTAATAAAGTTAGAAAATTGATATTTAAATCAATATACGATAATAAAAATAGCCAAGAAGATTTCAGTTCATCTATTGAAACTATAATTCAATCTCTAGATTCTATAGAAATAGAAGATAAGCTTAAAATACTCGATTTTACTAAATTATTAAAAGAGAAAGCGTTAGAATTACTAAACTCAGAAAATCTGATTAAAGTTATTGAAAATTACGAATCCACTGAAGAACTGGTAGAACTATTCAACCAACATATCATTGAAGATTTGCTGAATGATAAAAAACTATTTGGCAAGCTTATCAAAGACTGCTATCCAGAGGAAAAAAAAAGAATATATAAAATATGCGAAATAGCGATTAGAAAAGAACATCTTCTGCCATTGATTGAGTATATTCCAAGAAGCGATAGTATACATTTTTTACTAGAGAGAATTCCGGCAGGAAGGCAATCCGGTTTAAACACTCCATTGCTACTAGGAAGGCTAAACAATGATATAGAAAGTTGGAAAGAAAACTATCCATATGATGAGGGAAAAAAACAGCTATTAGACATTTATAAGTTGGAATTATTCAAATTATTTTCTGAATGCTACAAAAATAAAGAAACTTGCCTGTCAGATAAAATACAATCAGGAACTGATGGAATAAGAAAGAAATTTTCGAACAACATTCAAGAAACACCAGAACTTGGTCAGTACCAACTAGAAAATCTTGCTTTAGTTATCCGATTATTTTTTGAGAATAGTAAAGATAATTTTTTTGATT
>CAZSHR010000047.1:0-1440 GCA_964606725.1 uncultured Coxiella sp. | reverse complement strand
TTGATTACTTTGAAAATAGTCTAAGCGATATTCTAAAATCTAAGCTTTTAACAAAAGTGATAGACGCACATAAAAGCTATGACTTTCTTCCTCCAAACAATGAAGAAAGAAAGAGCTTTATTGAAGACATTCTGGAAGAAAGTGGACCATTTTACAGAGGTCTTTCAGAGACTGATAATCCTGAAAAAATCAAAAAACTCTGTAAAGAAAAAAAGATATTGCTGTTTCTGGCCACTGAAACGGATAAAGAGAAACACGAAGAACTGAGGCATTCTTGTAAGAAAAGGATTAAGGAGTGCAGGCATTTACTCGAATTACTCCGGTATGTTCCAGAAAAACAACACGCCGCTTTTCTGCTGAAAAAGTCAGAAATTTCACAACACAATCTTTCAAAAGAAGAGGAAAATTGTTTTCGTTTACGACAAGTGATTGACGATGAAATCGAGCAGCTTAAACTAATCTACGAAGATAATCATGAAACATTAAATGTTTTCAGAATTGAAATTTTTAGAACGATTCATGAAAATAAGTCTTCTGACTTTGAAAAATTAAATAATTTAATCAGAAGTCGGATTGCCAACATTAAGCTTCCAAATACTCAAGTTAGAGGTGGTGATTTTACAGTAGAGAGTGCTAAAACCATATTGAAAAAGATTGAAATTGCTCTGGCACTAAAATCATGCGCCCCAAATGGAGAAATCTTAGATTTTTGGGCAGCAACAGGTAAAGATTTTACAAGTATAATTTCTAAAATAGAAAACTCTCAATATTTTTTCTTACTACATACCATCAGAAGAGCAATTGAACTTACAAGAGAGAACGTCAAGCAAGACAAGGATGCACTTTGCATAATCGATGATTATGAGTTGACTTTTTTCAAGAAAATAAAAGAATATTCGTCAAAAAAAGATCAAGAAAAAATTGTCACTGCGATTGATAACGCAAATGAAACCTTAATTAATACAAATCTCTCTAACCATTTCAATTCTTTACTTTTTTTTACATGCGAAATAAAAAGCATAATTGAAGAAATATTTAAATCAAACACGTTAAGAAATTTAATCAAATCTTATGACATAGAAGGAGCAATTCTTCAGAGCCAAACCGAAGAAAAGTCCGGCTTACTTGGTGAGCTGACTGACCCAACCAGCCAAATAAGGAAATTGTTGACTAAAAAAAATAGTGAAGTTCCATCATTGCTTCGGGTGAGAATCAAAAATAAGAGCCTGCTCGATTTAGCAGACTATATACCATATGGAGAAAATCTGGAGTTTTTACTCAAGGAAAAGTCGCATTTTATCAATTATCTAGAAGAAAAAAGTACAGATAAAAAACCTACTCTTTTGTTAATGTACTTGGCAAATCAGCGGATAGAATCTCTCAAAGAACAGGACCAATCTGACATCAAAAAGATCAATACTCTAGATAGTTTCAAGGTGA
>CAZSHR010000046.1:0-11384 GCA_964606725.1 uncultured Coxiella sp. | reverse complement strand
AATTCTCATAGTTTTTTCCTTAAAACCTGTTTAAAATCTCCAATTTTGGCCATAAACTTCCGATTTTCTGCGCTCTGTTGCTCATTTGTCCCCATATAAACTCCGCTGCAGTGCTCAAAAATCGAAATTTTCTGACTCAGACGCGAAGATTTTAAATAGCTTCTTAAATTAACAGGCATTGCCGATTTCCAGAATTTTTAGGGCGTTAGAGCCGCCACCAACACCCATGTGATCGCCTTTAGTGAGAATCACTAGGTCACCATTTTTTAAGGCAAAGTGCTCTTGCATAATCGCAAGCGCTTTGGAGTTTACTGCTTCTCGTTGACAGTGGGTAGGGTCAAAAGCGATGGGTGTGACGCCTCGATATAAGGTCATTCTTCCCAATGTTTTTTGATAGCGGCTTAAGCCATAAATAGGGATGCCTGTTCGAATGCGTGACATCCATAAAGGCGTTGTGCCTGACTCAGTAAGCGCAATAACCGCTTTAATGTCGAGATGATTTGCTGCATACATAGCTGACATGGCAATGGCTTCATCAACCCGTTTAAAATGGCATTCGACACGGTGTTTAGATTTTTGTGATTCTGGGGAGCGCTCTGCCACTTCACAAACGCGTGACATAGTGGCGACAACTAAGGCAGGATGCTGGCCTGTCGCAGTTTCAGCGGACAACATAACGGCATCAGTGTTATCGAGGACCGCATTAGCTACATCAGAGACCTCAGCACGTGTTGGGACGCTGCTGCTAATCATAGATTCCATCATTTGTGTTGCCGTAATCACGGGCTTATTTAAACTTCTGGCCAAGTGAATAATTTGTTTTTGTACGACGGGCACTTCGGCATCACCAATTTCAACCGCTAAATCGCCACGCGCAATCATAACTGCATCGCTGGCTTGAATAATGGTCTCGATATTTTTAACCGCTTCGGCACGTTCAATTTTGGCAATAACAGCAGCACTGCCTTTGTAAGCTTCGATTAGGTGTTTGGTTTTTACAATATCCTCAGCATGACGCGGGAAAGAGATGGCAATGTAGTCTACGGATTGCGATAAAGAAAATTGAAGATCGCCAATATCTTTTTCTGTTAACGCGGCGGCCGATAAACCACCACCCAGGCGATTAATGCCTTTATGATTCGATAAATCACCTCCCACCTCAACCAAGCAGGTAATGGTAGTTGTTGTTACTGTGCTAACACGTAGTCGTATGCGACCATCATCCACGAGTAATACATCATTAGGTTTAACGTCTTGGGGTAATGCTTTGTAATCAATACCCACTTGATTTTCGTCGCCTTGTGCTTCATCTAAATCAGCGTCCAGAATAAATTGATCGCCTTTTTTAAGGTGAATACAATCTTTTTTAAAACGCGCTATACGAATTTTGGGTCCTTGCAAGTCGGCTAGTATGCCGACAACACGGTTTAGCTGTGCGGCAGTTTTTTTAACCAGTGCAATTTGCTGTGCATGCTCTTGATGTGTGCCGTGAGAGCAATTAATGCGGACAAGATTAACACCGGCTTTAATGAGTTCAGTCATGGTATTAGGTGTTTGTGTTGCTGGCCCTAAAGTCGCAATAATTTTTGTATGACGTTGTGACTGGTGCGGCTCTTGAATCATTTTTATATCGTTGTTGTTTGTTGCAAACGTTCATGTAATGCGGCAATGGCCGGCAATTCTCGTCCTTCTAGGTATGCTAGAAAAGCGCCGCCGCCAGTACTGACGTAAGACATGGCGTCTGTTAAGTTAAATTTTCTAAGTGCCGCTAATGTATCACCACCACCAGCCAACGAAAAAGCAGGGCTTTTGGCAATCGCTTGTGCCAATGCTAGTGTTCCCTGGCAAAATTGTGGTATTTCGAATACACCTAGCGGGCCATTCCATACTATGGTTTTGGCTTGCTGCAATCGTTGCTGGTAATCGGCTTGCGTTTTTGGACCAACATCGTAAATCGCTTCATTGTCATTAACTGAATCAATGGCTTTGACTGTCGCAGTTTCGGGTTGATCGAGTGAGGTGGCGACAACTACGTCTTTGGGTAATGGGATGGTGACGCCAGTTTTATCAGCTTTTTCGAGCAGACGTTTTGCTTGCGCCACCCAGTTTTCTTCATACAATGATTGCCCAACGCAATGGCCTTGTGCTTTTAAAAAGGTATTAGCAATACCACCACCCACAATAAGATGATCCACTTTATCCATAAGGTGCTGTAATAATTCGAATTTGGTAGATACCTTGGCACCACCGACTATAGCAACAAGCGGCGCCTTTGGTTTGTCCAGGGAGGCAGCAAGGGCGTTTAATTCCGCAAGCAATAAAGGTCCCGCAACAGCTTGTGGTGCGAATTGTGCAATGCCAACTGTTGATGCATGAGCGCGATGTGTCGTGGCAAAAGCATCCATGACAAAAATATCACATAGTTTTGCTAGTTGCTGCGCTAAGCCATGATCGTTTTCGGTTTCGCCTAGGTTAAAGCGGATATTTTCTAGCAGTAAAATATCGCCTGCTTGCACTTTGCCGTTTTTCTGCCAGTCAGCACAGAGTTGCACAGGGTAATCTAGTAAAATAGAAAGATGCTTTGCAACCGGTGCTAAAGAGAAATCGCCATTACATTCACCTGCTTTGGGTCGACCCAAGTGTGAAGCAATTATGATGCCGGCGTTTGCTTGTAAGGCTTTTTGGATAGTTGGTAGGGCGCGTTTAATTCGCGTGTCATCGGTAATGTTTCCGTTTTTAATAGGAACATTAAGGTCTTCGCGAATAAAAACGCGTTTGTTATGTAAATCTACCTCATCAATGGTAGCAAATCGCTTGTTTAACACGAGCTTAAATTTTCTCCCGTCGTTTAGTGGTCATCATCGCGTAAGCGGTGTCTATCATGCGATTAGAAAAACCCCACTCGTTATCATACCAGGAAACTACTTTTACCATTTTGTCTAAAACACGGGTTTGCCCTGCATCAAAGGTTGAAGAATGCGGGTCGTGATTAAAATCAATGGAAACCAGTGGCTCTTGACAATAGCCTAGTATTCCTGGCATTTTTTCTGAAGCGGCTTTGACAATGGCATTGACCTCATCGGCTGAGGTATCACGTGCCGCATTAAAGGTTAAGTCAATTACCGATACGTTAATGGTTGGAACACGAATTGCGTAGCCATCGAGTTTTCCTGCTAGTTCTGGCAACACCAAACCCACTGCTGCTGCTGCTCCGGTTTTTGTAGGAATCATGGATTGTGTTGCAGAACGGGCACGATGTAAGTCGGGGTGGTAGCTGTCGGTTAGTGCTTGGTCGTTGGTATAGGCATGAACGGTTACCATTAAGCCTTGCTCAATCCCAATAGCATCGTTTAGGGCTTTGGCCACAGGTGCTAAACAATTGGTGGTACACGAAGCATTAGAAATAATCATATCTGATTGTACAAGCGCATCCTGGTTAACGCCATAAACAATGGTTTTCACATCTTTTCCAGCAGGGGCTGAAACCAGTACTTTGCGTGAGCCGGATAATAAATGGATAGATGCTTTCTCACGCGTGGCAAAAAGACCGGTGCACTCTAATACTACATCGATTTCCAAATCGTCCCAAGGCAGATTATCGGGATCGCGCTCGTTGAGCATTTTAATTTTTTTACCATTGATAACGAGATTATCTCCTTCAACACGCACCTCTTTGTCAAAGCGACCATGCACACTATCGTAGCGGGTTAAGTGGGCGTTAGTATGAATATCACCTAGATCATTAATCGCAACAAGCTGAAATGATGATGACAGCTTGGAGGCAAATAGTGCTCGTAGCACGTTGCGGCCAATGCGACCGTAACCATTAATAGCGAGTTTAATTTTATGAGCCATGGATTGTTTCCTCTTTATGATGGGTTATTAACTGTTGTGCTTTGCTGAGAATATTGTCTACCGTAAAGCCGTGTTGCTGGAAAAGTTCTGCAGCAGGAGCAGAAGCACCGAACTGGTCAATGCCAATGACCAGGCCGTCATTGCCTACGAAACGTTGCCAGTAGTGAGAACTGGCGGCTTCAATAGCGATACGACGTGTTATTTGTGGGGGAAGTACGCTATTGCGGTAGTGAATGGGTTGTTGATCAAATTGCTCGCAACAAGGTAAGGAAACGACTCGCCAATGGCTGCCTTGCTGGGCGAGTTTTTTTGCAGCAGCGATGGCTAATTGTACCTCAGAGCCTGTGGCGATGAAGATACCTGCGCAATGATTTATGCCTGCTTCGGCTTCCTGTAAGACATAGCCGCCTTTTTCCATTTCATTCATCGCTGTCTGATTGCGTGATTGATGTGCTAGGTTTTGTCGTGTTAATAAGAGGCAACTGGGTGTTTTGCTGATCAGAGCTTGTTGCCAAGCCATTGCTGTTTCTACATCGTCGCAAGGCCGCCATACGTTGAGTCCAGGAATTAATCGTAGGCTGGCTGTGTGTTCAATGGGCTGATGCGTAGGGCCGTCTTCTCCTAGGCCAATGGAGTCGTGCGTGTAAACGAAGATAACCCGCTGTTTCATCAGAGCCGCTAAGCGCACAGCATTGCGGGCATAATCGCTGAAAGTTAAAAAGGTTCCGGAAAAGGGGATGATGCCGCCATGCAATGCCATGCCGTTCATGATGGCAGACATGGCGAATTCACGAACGCCGTAATAGAGGTAATTGCCATTGCGTTGCGTTGGGCTATAAGCGTTGCAGCTTGACCAGTCGGTACAGTTTGACCCTGATAAATCGGCTGAACCACCCATCAGTTCAGGCAACAATGGCGCAAAGCTATTCAGACAATGCAAGGATGCTTTACGGGTTGCCATGGTTTTGCCATTTTCTTGTTGCTGCGCGATAAATTGCTTGGAATCCTGCAACCAGGTTTTGGGTAAATGACCGTGCTGGCGACGCATCAACTCGGCTGCTAGTTCGGGATATGCTGCCGTGTATGCTTGGAAACGCGCTTGCCAAGCGTTTTCCTTTTGCTGACCTTGTTCTTTGCCGTTCCATGCCTGGTAAATTTCTTGAGGAATATGAAAAGCCTCATGAGGCCAGTCCAGTTGTTGCCGTGTTAAGGTAATCTCTTCGGCGCCTAAAGGAGCGCCGTGACTAGCGGCAGTTCCTGCGCGGTTGGGGGAGCCGTAGCCAATTTGCGTTTTGCAACAGATTAAAGTGGGTTTGTCGTGCACGGCTTTAGCTTGTGCAATCGCCTTGGCAATCGCTTGGGCATCGTGGCCATCAACATCGCGGATAACCTGCCAGTGGTAGGCTTCAAAGCGTTTGGGGGTATCATCACTGAACCAAGCATCCACTTCGCCATCTATGGAGATACCGTTATCATCCCAAAAAACAATCAACTTACCCAATTGCCAGGTTCCTGCTAGTGAACAGGCTTCATGGGATATGCCTTCCATGAGACAGCCATCGCCAGCAAAAACATAGGTATAGTGGTCGATAATAGCGTGATTTTCGCGATTAAAATGAGCGGCTAGATGCGTTTCAGCCACAGCCATACCAACACCGTTAGCTAAACCTTGACCTAATGGACCAGTTGTTGTCTCGATGCCAGGGGTGTCACCGTGTTCAGGATGGCCTGGAGTGCAGGAATGAAGTTGGCGAAATTGTTTAATATCTTCCATGGAAAGGTCAAAGCCACTCAGATGCAGTAGGGCGTAATGCAACATAGCGCCGTGGCCATTGGATAGAATAAAACGGTCGCGATTGACCCAAGCAGGATTGCTAGGGTTATAGTTGAGATAATCTCTCCATAAGACTTCTGCGATGTCTGCCATGCCCATAGGCATACCAGGGTGTCCTGAATTTGCCTTTTGTACTGCATCCATTGCCAATGCTCGTATGGCATTGGCGCAATCACGCCGTGAAACCATTATTGAATTACCTGTGAACAGTCGCGCCGATTTATCGAGGCCGCTATCATACCTGTTATTGCTGTGCTAAGCAAAGCTTCGCTGCGGTTGAATTAGGCCTCAGCGGTAGGCGTCTAGGGTTTTTGTCATGGCGATAGCGGTGTCGATAGCCTCTCTACCTTTGTGGCTGTGATTGCCGCCAGCGCGTGCTAGGGCTTGTTCTTGGTTTTCTGTGGTGAGTATGCCGAATATAACTGGAATACTGTGATCTAGAGCCACTCTTTGACAACCATAGCTGACTTGTTGACAAACAAATTCATAATGGCTGGTTTCTCCGCGAATAACACACCCTAAACAAATAATGCAATCGTAGCGTTTAGATTTGGCGAGTACTTGTGCGGTGATAGGGATTTCAACGGCGCCAGGCACTTCAACAAGGGTTAATTGCTCCAAGCTAATACCTACTTCTTGGCAGCGTGTTTTGGCACCTTGCAATAGTTTACTCGTAATCTTGGTATTAAACCGGCTAACAACAATCGCGATTTTTAGTGTGTTGATTAACATATTTCTTCTTCTTGATCCGGTAAATTAAGAAAATGATGTAGCTTTTTTTGCTTTGTCTTAAGATAAGTAATGTTGTTGACAGTGGGATGTGTTTCTAAGGCAATGCGCTCAGTAATGGTAATTCCAAACTGCTCTAACCCTGCTATTTTTTTAGGGTTATTGGTAAGTAAGCGGATATGATGAATTCCTAATGATTTTAATATCTGTGCCGCCACTGCGTAGTCTCGCTCATCAGCTGCAAATCCTAGGTGATGGTTCGCTTCGACGGTGTCCATGCCTTGATCTTGTAAGGCATAGGCTTTGATTTTATTGGTTAATCCAATGCCACGTCCTTCTTGTCGTAAATACAGTAATATGCCACCTTCTTGGGTGATGGTTTCTAAAGCCATATTTAATTGTTTGCCGCAATCACAGCGTGTTGAACTAAACAAGTCGCCGGTAATGCACTCAGAGTGTAGTCTCACTAAAGGTGGTTGATCGTCTTTGGTGAGCGATGGTGTTGTCAAAACGAGCTGTTCATTGTTATCTAGTGCGCTGTGAAAGACGTGTAAATTAACCGTTCCTTTGTTGTCAATGGGAAGTGTTGTTAAGGCAGATTGCTTGACCAGCGTTTCGTTTTTCAAGCGGTAATCAATTAAATCATTAATGCTAAGTAAGCATAGTTGATGCTTGTTGGCAAATTCTGTTAAATCGGGTAGGCGTGCCATAGTGCCGTCATCATTCATAATTTCACACAATACTGCGCTAGGCTTAAAGCCGGCGAGTCGCGCTAAGTCTACGCTGCCTTCGGTATGGCCGCGACGTTTTAACACGCCTCCTTTAACAGACCGTAAAGGAAACATGTGACCTGGCATGACAATATCTTGCGGGCCACTGCCCTCATTAATCGCTGTTTTAATCGAAGTTGCACGATCTTGAGCAGAAATGCCAGTGGTGACGCCAACGGCAGATTCGAAGGAAACACCGAAAGCGGTTTGATGCGGTGATTGATTTTTATGGGTCATCATGGGAATGTCTAGGCGCGTAAAGTCAGCCGCTTCTAAGGTTAAACAAATTAGCCCTCGTGCTTCTTTGCACATGAAATTAATCTTTTCTGCATCGACAAGCGAGGAAGGAATAATTAAATCACCTTCGTTTTCACGAGACTCATCATCAGTTAAAATAACCATTTTACCTTTTTTGAGCGATGCTATTCCTTCTTCAATGGTATTGAACGGTTTTTTCATCATAAGCTCCTGATATTTTTTTGTGGACTATTTTAGCGAGTAAATCGAATTCTATGTTGACAGAATCATTAACCTGTAGTTGTTGTAGTTGTGTTTTTTTGAGGGTGTGTGGAATTAACATGACTTCTATATGCGCATTATTGATGGTATTAATGGTTAGGCTTACGCCGTTGATGGTGATGCTTCCCTTATCGATTAAAAACGGCTGTATGTTAGCGCCAAAATTGCCGATAGTGCAGTGATAAAAATCTTGGTGTTGTGTAATATCGAGTACAGTGGCTACTTGGTCAACGTGACCACTGACAAAATGTCCGCCTAATCGATCTCCGATAGCTAGTGCACGTTCTAGGTTGACAGCTTGTCCGACTTTGTAAAAGCAAGCAATGGTTTTTGCTAGGGTCTCTGTAGATAATTCTACTTGAAAATTGCTATTTTCCTTTGCGCTAACCGTTAGGCACGCACCATCGATGGCGATACTCTCGCCCAATGATAGGTCGTTGTAGGGGCTGGCAATGCTGAGGCACAAGCCGTTGGCTAGTGTCTCCACTCGCTGAATGTATCCGATTTCTTGTATGATGCCTGTGAACATATATCGCCTTGATAAAGCAGGTTTTTTAAAATCAGGACGATAGAAATCAAGAAGCCCTACTTAGGAACCCAGTAGAGTTATGTCATTCATCTTCTTTCATCCGGACTATTACCGTCGGCTCTGGAGTTACACCAGATCTGCTGTCCTGCTTGAATTAAGCAGCGCTCGCGGGCTTGTTGCCTTAAGGAAACTTACCGCCGGTGGGGAATTACACCCCGCCCTGAAGATGTATCTAAATCTAGCAGTGATGCTGGGGTTTGTCAATGCAAACCCAACACAGGGCAAAAAGCTTGTCTAGAAAGGTGTGAAACTGCTGCTAAAGTGCCACACCATATCATCACCAGATAATTGCCAATTACTTTGTGAGAAATATTTTTTGAAAAGAGGCATGCCTTCTGTAAAGGCATTGATTCCGTGTTTTCCGAGTATTTTTGGCGTAATATAAAGATACATTTCATTGGCAAGCTGTTGTTTCAGTAAGTTGCTGTTGCAGTTTGCTCCCGCTTCAACCCATAAGTCGTGTATACCGTCTGCACCAATTTTTCTTGTCGCAGCGCTTAATGACAGGCCATCATCCTCTGCTTCAATACTAATGCAGCGAATACCCAATGCCTCTAACGCTTTTTTATTGTGTAAACAAGCGCTTTGGCTATGCAACAGGATGAGTTGCTTTGTTGTTTCAAGCAAACGGGCATCACCAGGGAATCTCAATTGGCTATCTAACACGTAAACAGTTTTTGCTAGCGTTTCTTGATCACAGCGGGCATTCATTTGTGGGTTGTCTACCAATACGGTGTTAATGGTTGTGAGTATGGCATCGCTTGTGCGGCGTAATTGATGTGTTAAGCGATGGGTTTTTTCGTGGCTTAGCAAGACTTTTTTGCCAGGGAAGGCAATTTTTGCGTCTAAAGACATGGCAATTTTTACGGTGATCCAGGGTTTTTTGTGAAGATGCCAATAATGGTAGCTACGGTAGAAGTGATTGATTTCATCAAGAGCGATATGCTCGCAGACAATTCCTGCTTGTTGTAGCGCAGCTTGGCCTTTGCCGCATACCAGGGGATTGGGGTCTTGATAGGCAAAAAAGACCGTTTTAATTTTTGCTTGTATGATGGCGTTGACGCAAGGTGGAGTTCGTCCGCTATGTGAACAAGGCTCCAAGCTAACGTACAATGTTGCTCCCTCGGCATCTGCGCCAGCTTGTTCGATAGCAATGCGCTCGGCATGCGCTTTTCCTGGGCAAATATGCAGTCCTTTGGCAATAATAGTGTTATTTTTGACTATAATTGCGCCAACACAAGGGTTAGGTGCACAGTGTCCACGTTGCTTCTTTGCAAGTTCCAGTGTAGTCATTAAGAAGGATTTATGCATGTTCGTATCTTTTAAGCTAAATAATTTGACCTTTTGATTATAATTCGAAATAATCGAGTTGAGAGTTAAGAAGGTAGAGTATGATGAATGCAGAGCAAATACAAAAAGTTTTTGACCAATATAGTCCTCATAAAATCATAGGTGTTTTAGCACCGTATATCAGTAAGCATCGCAATGAACGGATTGAAACTGTGTTGAAAGGTCGTCTGCGTGATGTGCAATTAGCTATTGAGGCGCCTTCTGACATTAATAATGCACTAGCAGCGGTTCGTACCAGCGAGGCCTTAGGGGTCTCAAGAATTCATTTAATTTGTCCAGAAGGAGAGGCCGTTGCTGCACGTTCGATTACGCAGGGTGCAATTTATTGGGTAGAGGTTGTTTTTCATTATTGCTTGGCAGACTTTTTATTATTTATACAGCAGCAGGGGGTAGTACTTGTTGGGGGAACCGTCAATGCTGAGTTGCCGTTATCTGCTGTTCCGATTGACAAGCCTTTGTGTTTATTGGTTGGTAATGAGCAGCGTGGACTAACCTTATCAGCAAAAGACGCCTGTGATCTTCATTACAGTATTCCGATGTTTGGCATGACCGAGAGTTTTAATTTATCAGTTTCGGCCGCATTAAGTTTATATGATGTGACTACACGTAAGCGAGCTAAGTTGGGTTGTGATAGTGACTTATCTTCGGATGAGCAGCAGCATTTACGAGCAAGGTATTATTTACATAGTTTAAGCGCTCGATTATCGACAGCACTGTTGCGTCAATCGTAATCGTTTTATCAAGAAGATAAGCTGCTGGGCTTAATTTAATGGCAGTGAAACTGAGCGCACGCAGTCAACGGGTTAAAGAGAAAAGCGCTTCATTATCGCTAAAAACACTGGTAACCCCACTGTGCAATAATGCTTGGGCTGTTTCTCTGTCATTCACAGTATAAACTAGCGTCTTGAATCCAAATTGTGTGTTAATTTCTTGTATTTTTTTATTAAAGTATCTTTCTGTCATGTGAATGGAGTAGCAATTTAGTGTGCTGGCTTGCTGCAGGTGTTTCTTCTTAATGGATTTTACATTAAGACCCAGTCGACAAGTATGGCAGAGTTGTCTGATGGCTAATAGACTTTTGTAAGAAAAACTTGATAGCAACGGTTGCGGTAGTTGTGTACTCCAGTGTGTCTCCAGTAATTGTAATACTTGCTTGGCGAGTGTTGTAGCTGTTGCTGCGCTTGCTTTTAACTCAATGTTAACGCCCAATTTTAGTTTTGCTGCTTCACATAGGTAATCTTTTAGTAGTGGTATTCGTTGATCAGAAAATTGCTCGCTGAACCAACTGCCAGCATCCAGTGATTGCAATTGCTTGTAATGGCTATTAGCGACTTTGCCGCGGCCATTGCTAGTGCGTTGTAGTTTTGCATCATGAAAAACAATAGCAACATTATCGTGTGTTAATTGCGTATCGAATTCTATCCATTTTGCCCCTTGAATTTTTGCTTGCCGCATGGATGCATAAGTATTTTCGGGGGCCAGTCGTGCTGCTCCTCGATGTGCAATAATAGCCGGTAATTCCTCTGACATTTATGGCTTTTCTTCGGGATTGTTTTGCATGAGTTTACCTAGAGAGGTAATGCTTTCCCTTTGTCTTTCACCAACTTTGCGCTGTGCATCATTGATAGCTGACTGGATCAGTTCTGCAATGGTTTCTTTGGATTCACTGAGTAAGCTATCTTCTAGTGTAAGCTGAGTGATCTGGTGCTCAGCATTAACAGTGACTTTCACTAATCCA
>CAZSHR010000045.1:0-11406 GCA_964606725.1 uncultured Coxiella sp. | reverse complement strand
TGTCAACATGGTTGATCCACGGTGTGTTGCGTAAGAATAAGCGTCAATAGGCAGATAACTGATTACAAAGAGATAACTGTCGAACTGACGTTAAATAACCTTTCTTAGCTTTGATACTAGTTACAAACCTGCTACATTAAGAATTTTAGGGTGGAATTCAACACATGAACCTTGATTACTTAGATTTTGAACAGCCTATTACCGAGTTACAAGAAAAAATCAATGAGTTACGTCGCGTTGGCTCAAGCCAAGATTTAAACCTAAGCGAAGAGATTACGCGCCTAGAAGAAAAAAGCGCGGTGTTAACACGGCAAATTTTCTTTAATCTCTCAGCACAACAAATTGTACAGCTAGCACGCCATCCACTACGCCCCTATACCAAAGATTACATCGAACGAATCTTTACCGACTTTGATGAATTACAAGGAGACAGGCATCAAAGCAAAGGCAAAGCCATTGTGGGGGGTATTGCACGCTTGAACGGTGAACCGGTTATGGTGATTGGGCACCAGAAAGGCCGCAATACCAAACAAAAAGTAGAACGCAATTTTGGTATGGCCACGCCAGAATGTTTTCGCAAAGCATTACGCTTGATGAAGTTAGCAGAACGTTTTAATTTACCCATTATTACTTTTATTGACACCCCAGGTGCTTATCCTGGCATGGAAGCAGAGCAGCATAATCAAAGTGAAGCCATTGCACGCAACCTGATGGAAATGTCACAGCTCAAAACACCGATTATTTGCCTTGTGATTGGCGAAGGCTGCTCTGGTGGCGCATTAGCCATTGGTATCGGTGATCGTACACTGATGTTACAATATGCGTATTATTCGGTAATTTCACCAGAAGGATGTGCCTCTATTTTATGGAAAAGTGCTGCAAAAGCCAAAGAAGCTGCCGAAGCACTGAACCTAACCGCCGCAAGGCTCAAATCACTTAACCTGATTGATGACATTATCGATGAACCTTTAGGAGGAGCGCATCGAGATGTCGATACCATGTCGCAAGCGATTAAAGACAGCTTGCTTGCAAATCTGGCAGTACTACGTGGCAAAACCCTAGATGAATTGTTAAAACAACGCCACCAGCGTTGGTTGCATTATGGAAATGACAGTTAATGAGTTAGCTGCACAATTACGCACGCTCACTGATAGTCAACAGCTATGTCTTGCCTACAGCGGCGGCCTTGACTCTCATGTATTACTGCATTTGCTTTATGAACTAAAACAACATTATAACTATCAAATCCGTGCCATCCATATCCATCATGGACTTAATCCCCAAGCCGATCAATGGCAGCAACACTGCCAAAGCACTTGCCAAGCACTTAACATTAAGTTTCAAGCACAACGACTGAATATTAACAAAATAAAAGGACAAAGCCTAGAAGCCTTAGCCAGAGCAGCTCGCTACCAGTGCTTGTCACAACAGTTACAAGCCAAAGAAGTGCTATTGACAGCGCATCATTTAGAAGACCAGGCTGAAACCTTTTTACTGCAATTAATGCGCGGCAGTGGTCTGCAAGGGTTAGCCAGCATGCCCATCAAAAAACCTTTTGCACAAAGCTTTTTATTGCGTCCACTACTGCACGTTAGCCGGCAACGCCTCGAGCAATACGCCAAACAGCAGCAACTTTGCTGGATTGAAGACGATAGCAACAACAACTGGCAATTTGACCGCAACTACCTGCGCCATCAAATTATGCCGCTGCTTAAAAAACGCTGGCCAAGTGCAGCCACTACGATTACACGCAGTGCAGCACATTGCGCTAAAGCACATAGTTTGTTAAACCATGTCAGCGCCAAGGATTTAGCACAGGTGCAAAATAATAACGCTCTAATTGATATTCGAAAGTTGGCAAGCTTAACAACACAAAGACAACAACAGGTTTTACGTTATTGGATAACACAACAGGGCTTTTGTGTACCCAGCCAGCAACAACTGCATGAGATTTTCAGAACCGTTATTCATTCCCGTTATGATACTGCGCCTTGTTTTTCCTGGGGACAACAAAGCTTGCGACGCTACCGCTATTTTCTTTACCTAATGACAAAACAAGTTAAACCAAATTACAAGATAACTGTTACTTGGAACGGCGCGGCCACTGTATTACTACCTGATCAACGTATCATTACCATGCCAGATGAATTAAAACATAGTGCGATCAGCTTTCCTGCAACCATTCGTTTTCGTTGCGGTGGAGAACAAATGACACTGAAAGGACAACGAAAAACCCTAAAGCGACTATTGCAACAATGGAATATCCCCCCGTGGCAGCGATCAGAAATCCCACTATTATTCGACAAAGAAAAACTTATCGCAGTGCTTGGTTACACCATTGCAGATGGCTATCGAGATGAATAACGTGAATTCGATGAAAAATTAATGTTGATAGAAGGAACTAGTTATTTTTACGCAACACGCCGTTAATACGTCCGTGTAGGCTCGATTGCTGCTCCTGCGGCTAACGGTTGCTTTAAAAATAAGCGGCAATAGGCAGATAGCTACTTGAAATTAAAAGAAATAACTGTCGAACTGACGTTATTCTTTTATAAAACCTGAGTTCGGGGTTTTAGCTCAAAAAACAAAAGGTTAGCTAGTTTTACCTTGCAAATCCGGAGATAACCTCCTAAAATACAGGGATGCTGACACGATGGATAACAAACCGACTCCAAAAGCACACAGCCAGTGCACCGGCTGTGCTGCTGCTTGGTGTGCGTCAAGTTGGTAAAACGACACTCGCCAAAGCACTTTGCCAAGGTCAATCCGCACTCTATCTGGATTTAGAATCCCCCGAAGATTTGTTGAAATTAAGTGATCCCATTACTTTTTTCACCCAGCACAATGATAAGTTAATCATACTGGATGAGATTCAGCGTATGCCGCAGTTGTTTACGGTACTGCGTGGCCTTATTGATAAAAATAGGGAGTTGGGTCGCCATTCAGGGCAGTTTTTGTTGCTGGGGTCGGCTTCCATGGAATTATTGCGCCAATCATCGGAAAGCTTGGCGGGTCGCATTAGTTACCTTGAAATGAGCGGCCTTAATGGATTAGAGGTTGAAGAGAACAAACAAACGTTACAACGATTATGGTTAAGAGGGGGGTTTCCAAACAGTTATTTAGCAGTTGATGATGATTTGAGTATGGATTGGCTGGAAAATCTGGTTCGCACGTATCTTGAGCGTGATGTTCCGCAAATGGGTTTTCGTGTTCCTGCTAATCGGTTGCGGCAATTATGGACGATGCTTGCCCATTTGCAAGGTGAGACAATTAATTATTCTAAGTTAGCCACAAATCTTGAAATTGATGGGAAAACCGTTAAGCATTATATCGATATTCTCATTGATTTATTGTTGGTTCGTGAATTAAAACCGTGGTACAGCAACGTTAAAAAACGTTTGGTAAAATCACCGCACTATTATGTGCGAGATAGCGGTATTTTGCATCGACTTTTAGGGATTGATTGTTATGAAGGATTGCTTTCTAATCCCGTATTAGGTAAAAGTTGGGAAGGTTTCGTTATTGAAAATATCCACTCGGTTTTGCCGCATCGTGCTGAGACCTATTTTTACCGCACTGCATCGGGGGCAGAAATTGATCTCATTATCCAGCTTTCTTCCATGCAAAGATGGGCGGTTGAGATCAAGTATGGCGTTGCGCCGAAGATCAATCGGCATTTTAGCGAAAATTGCAAAATGCTTGATGTAACGCATAAATACGTTATATACGGTGGTGAGAATGAATTCTCCATTGGAGATGGCGTTATAATGATTTCTCTTGTTAAATTTTTACAAAAGCTCTCAAACCTCTACAGCTAATATTTATAATTCAATATGGATTTCAGGGTCTTAAGTTGTGATATTTCAAGACATGCGAGACAAACACAACTTGGATTATAACACCCATATTTTGAACGATTTTGACCTTTATAGCCTATCTTTTTGCTCCCTTTAGACTCATTTTGTGCTGGAGAAGACTCATATTTGACAAAAAGCTGACAAAGTGATACCATTATTTAATATTTATTTAATGATATTATTGAGCTTAAAGTAATGGTCGATCAAAGTGATACTCAACAGCAAAGAGCCATAAAAAAATTACAAAGAGTTAACAACAACTTACGTCATTTATACCAAGAAAATGAAATTGCTAACTATCCCGCGCAGCAAGAAATTCTTAATGCAGCTCAGCAGCAAGTAGCACAAGGCAATACTCAGCTTATCAGACTGATTAACAGAGAATCAGACCAAACGCGACTATTGCTGTTAATCTCACAATTACAAGAGAATCAAGCAGATACAGCAAGTCTAGCCAAAAGTTTACCCAAAGCACCAACACACATACCCACACCTACTAAAACAGCAGACCAAGTCCGCGCTGCTGATTTAGCTAGACAACTACCCAGTACACCGACTCATACCCCTACAGCCATGAGAAAAAAACCCGTTGACATCAATGCCAAAGGCATTGCCATTGGTAAACTGGTTCACTTAACAGAAAAACTCAACCAAGCCTATGAGCTAGGGAAAGCGAGTAATTATGTTTATCAACACATACGTAATCATCTGCAATATTGCAGTATGCAAATTGTGATGGAAGGAAAAAATCGTGATAATATGATTGCTGTTGCCAAAAGCTCAAATAATTTAAAAACCTTCATGGACAAACTAAAACCCTACAGCCATGAAATACGCATGCATCGGCCAAGCCACGATACGCTACCACTACCACCACAAAAATTGACTAGGCCTACTATTGCCCGAAGCAAAGAAAAACCTGGCTATCTACAAAACAACACATCATCAAATAAAAAAGTCCCACATTGGACACAGCTAAAAAGAGAACGACTACAAGGTCAAAGACAACAAAAATTGCAGCAACTTAACCAAAAAGTCAAACAAGTGGGGCAAAAATTCCGACTATTTCAAAATCAAGACTCGTCAAAAGCAATAAACAATAGCCTAAAATCCAGCAGAAGAAATATTTTCCGTTAACTGATAATAGTAACTGAACAGCAAAACAAAAAGCAGCGGTAGAAAATTACTTGCGAGAACTGAATGAATTTGCTATACACTCACTACCCATTAAAGGGTATTACAATACCAGTAATTCATCCAGACTACGAGGAAATACCTCCAAATGCAGCACTATAATGCTAAATTTTCCGCAATAATAAGATTATTTTTTAATCGCTTAAAAAAAATAGTTCCTATTTTTTTATTTGCCTCGATCTTACCAGGTCACGCTTTTCACATAAGCGATTACCAGCGCACCTTTATTCCTGGTTATGACAAGCAAGGCAACTTACTACTAGCCATCCGTGCCTTCTATCATGATAACGAACTAAACTACCTTATGGTTGATCCATATAGTTTTGAAACACAAATTAAAGCGGCGAAAAAAGTTTATTTACGCACAAAAAAAACCTCTCCTGGATATATTGAGTTCTCAATAATTAAAAATAGCCCCTATTATAGATCACTAATCAGATATACCAGCTCTAACCAGCTACAAAATCAGGGAATAAAACATGCCCAAAGTTCTGTATCTGGCATGTTTTTAACAATTGACATGTGCCCATCATCAAAACGCTTTGAAAAAAATTTCTTCGACATACTATCCAATCAGGCAGAAAAAAATAGGAAACCGTTACCCATTGCCATCTCTATTTCTGGTGCATGGATAATTAAGCACAAGGATGAATTGAAGCAACTTAATAAGGAAATAAAGCAACAAAAACTCAATGTTTTATGGATTAACCATTCTTATAGTCATTTATATTTCCCAGACCTTCCATTAGATGAAAATTTCCTTTTATTGCCATTTACCAATATCGATTTTGAGATTTTGGAAACTGAGCGACTTTTAATCGAGTCAGGTCAGCTACCTTCTGTCTTTTTTCGCTACCCTGGCTTAGTATCCAATGCAGATTTAATGCAAAAGTTGCGACTATACGGATTAATCCCCATTGGCAGTGATGCTTGGTTGGCAAAAGGAGAGCAACCTAACAATGGTAGTATCATTTTAGTTCATGGCAATAGCAACGAACATAAAGGGATTGTGTTGATTACCGATTTATTGCGACAATCAATGCCCAAATTATTGCCTCTCACTGAAGCCTTTAAAAATACAACACCTGCTCAAACACTCCCATGATACTTGTCACCTGGTGCCTACTTTAAGCGCTAAGCTTGCTTGATTTATGAAGTGAGACAAAGTGCTCACCTTCTGCTACCATAGTCCCTCAAAATCACTTAATTGTTTAATAAAGTACCAGGAAATGACCACTGAACAACGCATTGTTCCTCAGGAACACATTAGGAATTTCTCGATTATTGCCCATATTGATCACGGCAAGTCCACACTAGCTGACCGCTTTATTCAGTTTTGCGGCGCTTTAAGCGAGCGCGAGATGAAAGCGCAAGTGCTAGACTCTATGGACATTGAGCGCGAACGAGGCATTACCATCAAGGCACAAAGCGTCACCCTTTATTACAAAGCCAATGATGGCAACACCTACCAACTCAATTTTATCGACACCCCAGGACACGTGGATTTTGCTTACGAGGTTTCACGCTCACTGGCCGCATGCGAAGGCGCACTATTGATTGTCGATGCCGCACAAGGGGTGGAAGCGCAAACGGTAGCAACCTGTTATACCGCTATCGAACAAAATCTAGAAGTATTGCCGGTTCTAAATAAAATCGACTTACCTCAAGCAGATGCTGATCGCGTACGACAAGAAATCGAAGATGTCATTGGCTTAGATGCCATGGAAGCCATAGAAGTGAGCGCCAAATCAGGGAAAAATATTGAAACGCTATTAGAGAGTCTAGTCCACACCATTGCGGCTCCACAAGGCAATGAACAAGGCCCATTAAAAGCGCTGATTATCGACTCCTGGTTTGATAGCTATTTAGGTGTTGTGTCACTGGTACGCATCACACAAGGATGCTTAAAAAAAGGCGATAAAATTAAAGTCATGTCCACCGGAAAAGACCATATCGTTGATGACCTAGGTATTTTTACTCCCAAACGGCAATCACAAACCACGCTGCACAGCGGCGAAGTCGGCTTTGTCGTTGCCGGCATTAAAGATATTTTTGGCGCCCCCGTAGGCGATACCCTAACCTTGAGCAAAAATCCTGCCACTGAAATGCTTGCAGGATTTCAAGTTGTCAAACCACAAGTATTCTCCGGTATGTTTCCGATCAGCGCTGATGATTACGAAGCCTTTAGAGAAGCATTAGCTAAGCTGCGCTTAAACGATGCCGCGCTTTTTTATGAGCCAGAATCGTCAGAGGCACTAGGCTTTGGCTTTCGTTGCGGCTTTTTAGGCATGTTGCACATGGAGATTGTGCAGGAGCGCTTAGAAAGAGAGTATCAACTAGACCTGATTACCACAGCACCCACGGTTGTCTATGAAATTTTAACCAAAAATGAGGAATTAATTTACGTTGATAACCCCAGCCAACTGCCCGAAGTCAATAAAATTAATGAAATTCGTGAACCAATCGCACTGGTTAATATACTAGTGCCGCAAGACTACGTGGGCGCTGTGATTACTTTATGCATTGAGCGGCGTGGCATACAAAAAAAACTGAATTATCTTAGCAATCAAGTTTCACTGGTTTATGAAATCCCGATGAGCGAAGTGGTATTAGATTTCTTTGATCGCTTAAAATCGGTCTCCCGCGGCTTTGCCTCACTGGATTACAGTTTTGACCACTTTCAAGCAGCCAAGCTGGTTAAAGTGGATATACTTATTGGTGGTGAAAAAGTCGATGCCTTAACCATGATTGTACACCAAGATCATGCCGGCACACGAGGCCGCGAAATCGCCGAGCGACTCAAAGAGCTAATCCCCAGACAAATGTTTGAAATTCCCATCCAAGCGAGTATTGGTGCCAAAATCATCGCCCGCACCACAGTCAAAGCCATGCGAAAAAATGTGACTGCCAAATGTTATGGGGGAGATGTGAGCCGAAAACGCAAACTACTGGAAAAACAAAAGGCCGGTAAAAAACGCATGAAACAAATTGGTAGAGTCACTGTGCCACAAGAAGCCTTTTTAGCCGTACTCAAAGTGGATAAGAAATAATGTCACAAGCACTCAAGCCATTAATGCAAGCACTGGGGCACGCTTTTGACAATCTAACATTGCTGCAACAAGCATTAACACATCGCAGTTTTAGCTCACAACATAATGAACGCCTAGAATTTCTTGGTGATTCCATACTAGGATTTATTATTTCCAGCGAATTATACCGATTACATCCACAAGCCAAAGAAGGCAGCCTCAGCCGTATACGCTCCTTGCTTGTCAACAAAGAAACCTTAGCCAAACTCTCCCATGACAAAAAAATTACCGCTTACTTAAGACTAGGCCCTGGTGAGAAAAAAAATGAAGTAGCACTTAGCGATACCATGCTCGCCGATACGATGGAAGCGATTATTGGTGCCATCTACCTAGACAGCAATATAGAGAACTGTCGCCATTGTGTGATAAATTGGTATCAGCAAACCATTGGTGATATCGCCACACTGACACCTATCAAAGATGCTAAAACCGCATTACAAGAACGGTTACAAGCTAAGAATAAAGCACTGCCCCAATATACCATCAGCGAACATGGCCAGAAAAATTCCCCCTGCTTTACTGCCATTTGCACCGTCAATGGCTTACCCTATCGCGGCAAAGGCATGGCGAACAGTCGTCGCAAAGCCGAACAAATCGCCGCTAGCAACTATCTGGAACAGTTAAATGAAAAAAAGTAATCCCACTTACTGCGGTTTTGCAACCATTGTTGGCAAACCCAATGTTGGAAAATCAACACTACTCAATCACATCCTGGGATTTAAACTTAGCATTACCTCTGCCAAACCGCAAACCACACGTCACCGTCTGCTAGGTATTACCAGTAACGATACCCAACAAGTCATTTACGTTGATACCCCTGGACTACACCAACATAACAAACACGCACTCAATCGTTATCTCAACCAAACCGCACAGCAATCCTTACACGACCTGGACATGGCATTATGGGTGGTTGACTGTCAGCACTTCGACCAAAATGACGCCTGGGTACTGGAACAACTTGCGCACGTCAATGCACCGATTATTCTCATCCTTAACAAAATTGATAAGCTGCACCATCGCAATGAACTGCTCACCATCATAGAGTCTTATCAACAAAAAATCCAAGCTGCTGAAATTATTCCTATTTCCGCGTTAAACGGAGAGCAAGTTACCCGCTTAACTGAAAGCTTAACTAAATATTTACCCGAATCCCCATTTTTATTTCCCAAAGAACAAGTCAGCGATTGCA
This sequence comes from uncultured Coxiella sp., assembly GCA_964606725.1. Classification (GTDB taxonomy): domain Bacteria; phylum Pseudomonadota; class Gammaproteobacteria; order Coxiellales; family Coxiellaceae; genus 2-12-FULL-42-15. Next base: position 2,074 of record CAZSHR010000045.1, on the reverse strand, counting down.
GCGAGCCGTTTTTTGTTGCTGAAATTATCCGCGAAAAATTAATGCGCTCTCTGGCCAAAGAGCTACCCTATCGTTTAACAGTTACCATTGAAGCCTTTGCCGAAGAAAAAGATTTAGTGCGTGTATCAACGGTTATTTGGGTTGAAAAAGCGTCTCACAAGCCCATTGTTATCGGCAAGAAAGGAGATCACTTAAAGAAGATTGGCAAACTAGCGCGACATGAGCTAGAAAAACACTTCGGTAAAAAAGTCTATCTGCAACTGTGGGTCAAAGTAAAATCCGGCTGGACAGATGACAGCAAAGCGCTGCGACAATTAGGCTATCATGATGACGCAGCGCATTAAACTAGAACCTGCTTTTGTATTGCATCGCCGTCCTTTTAGCAACAGCAGCTTATTGCTAGAATTATTTAGTCAGCATCATGGTAGACTTTCAGCCATAGCACGTGGTGCACGTGGCGCAAAATCTCGTTACCGCGGTAAGTTAGAACCGTTTTGTTTGCTATTAGTTGATTGGTCAGGGCGCAGTGATTTAAAAACCTTGGGTGCCGTAGAATGTGCTGGCAACCCTGTTCTGCTAGAAGCAGATGCATTAGTCTGCGGGCTATACATCAACGAGCTGCTAGTTCGTTTACTGCATTCACACGATGCACATTCCTATTTATTTCAATATTATCAGCAAACCATCACCAATCTTAATAAGCCAGACTTACTGGAGAAAACACTGCGATGTTTTGAAAAGCAGTTACTCAAAGAGCTAGGCTATGGCCTGTCACTTAACAAAGAACTACATTCTAATCAAAGCATTAATGCACAACACTATTACCGATACACTGCCGAACAAGGCTTTATCGCTTGCCCTAAAAGCACAGAAGCCACGGTTTTCTCAGGAGAGAGCCTATTGGCACTGGAACAAGAATCATTTAGCACACGACAAACTCTCGCAGATGCCAAACGCTTAATGCGAATTGCGCTTAAGCAACGCCTTGGCGAGAAACCCCTAAAAAGCCGTGAGCTTATGCTCTGTCAATGAAATTTTGCTAGTACTGCTATGTCGTGCTAACATTTTGCAATGCAGACTTATTGGAGACAACACACATGAACGCTATTAAACTTGGGGTTAACATCGATCATATCGCAACACTGCGACAAACACGCCACACCCACTATCCCAGTCCCGTTGATGCCGCCATGATTGCTGTTGACAATGGTGCTGATAGCATCACCCTACATCTGCGTGAAGACAGGCGACACATTCAAGAATACGATGTAGAGCAACTCAAAGCCTGTTTAACCGTGCCCATGAATTTAGAAATGGCTGTCACCGAAGAGATGTTAGGTTTTGCTGAAAAAATACGCCCTGCCTATTGCTGTTTAGTGCCTGAAAAACGAGAGGAACTGACAACCGAAGGCGGTTTGGATGTATGCAGCAATCAAGCCGTGATTCAAACCGCTTGCCAGCGCTTAGCAGACAGTGGCATTGTTGTGTCTTTATTCGTTGATCCTTTAGCCAAACAAATTGATGCGGCTAAGCAGTGTGGGGCGCCGGTGATTGAATTACATACCGGCGAATATGCCGAACAATTTGCCACGAAACAATGCACTGCTACAGCAATGGAGCGGCTCAAGCAGGCAGCTTGTTACGCACAAGAACAAGATTTAATTGTGAATGCAGGACACGGCTTAGATTATAATAATCTAGCACCAATTATCGAATTACCCCATCTAAATGAGCTGAATATCGGACACAGTATTATTTGTGATGCCGTTTTTCTAGGAATGGCAGCTGCCGTTAAACGCATTAAGACATTGATTACAATGTCTGCTGCATTTGCGCAATGATAAAACGGCAAAAATCACCCACATCTTGGTGCAGTGATGCTTTCTCTAGTGCATTCAAAAGGCTGCGATATACACACATCGTATTCTATTGACACTTAAAAGAACCGGAAAAACACTCAAAAGGTTAGGCAAATATGAAAATATCGCCCCCTTTTTTAAACTGCGCTATGCACATATCTATTCTATTGAGAATTAAAAGGAGCGGAAAAATACTCGAAAGGCTGAGGAAATAT
>CAZSHR010000044.1:1013-11720 GCA_964606725.1 uncultured Coxiella sp. | reverse complement strand
TTGGTTGGCATTAAATCACGTGAAGTGTATGAGGCACCTGCTGCAATGACGCTGATTAAAGCGCATCAGAGCTTGGAGTCATTGTGCTTAACGCGTGATGTAGCGCATTTTAAACTGATGATGGAGCAAAAGTTTGCGCACCTTGTCTATGATGGTTTATGGTATTCGCCGCTATTTGATGCAGTCAATGCGTTTATTGATGAGACTCAGAAAACGGTTACTGGGGTAGTGCGGATAAAACTTCACAAAGGACATGCCACCGTCATTGGTCGTCAATCTTCGCGGTCGCTTTATCAGTATGATTTAGCGACCTATAAAGCCGATGATCAATTTGATCATCAAGCGTCAAAAGGTTTTATCAAAGTATGGGGTTTGCCTTTGCAAATTAATGCGCTGGTTAATCATCAGGATTCGGACTCATGAAACTGTGGGGAGGCCGTTTTAAAGCAGCGACTCATGCACTGGTAGAGGAGTATAATGCATCAATAGATTTTGATCATCGTTTAGCAGAGTTTGATATTCAAGGCAGTCTTGCTCATGTCAAGATGCTTGGTAAATGTGGCATTCTATCGCAAGAATCAGTGGCTTTGATTACACAAGGCTTGCAGCAGCTATTAAAAAAATGGCATAACAAAGAGCTAATATTGAATACTTCTGATGAAGATATTCACATGAATATTGAGCGCATGTTGCATGAACTCATCGGTGATGAGGCAGGCAAGTTGCACACCGGCAGAAGTCGTAATGATCAAGTTGCTTTGGATTTGCATTTATACCTGCGTCACCATTTATTGCAGACAATTGAACAATTGCAAGCGTTGAATCATGTATTGCTGAATTTAGCAGAAAATCATGTCGATTTAATTATGCCAGGCTATACACATTTGCAACGTGCTGAGCCTGTACGCTTTGCTCACCATATGCTAGCTTATGTTCATATGTTCTCTCGTGATATTCAGCGTTTAGTTGATAGTTTTGAGCGCGTTAATGTCTGTCCTTTAGGGGCAGGTGCATTAGCAGGCAGTGGTGTGGCTGTGGATAGGGAGTACGTGGCTAAATTACTTGGATTTAAGAAAATATATGGCAATAGTCTTGATGCTGTCAGTGACCGTGATTTTGTTGCTGAGTTTTTATTTAATGCTTCATTAATTATGATGCATTTTTCTAAAATCAGTGAAGAAATTATCTTGTGGTGTAGTCAAGAGTTTTCGTTTATTCAGTTAGGCGATCAGTTTTGCACTGGCAGTAGCATGATGCCGCAAAAAAAGAATCCTGATGTGGCAGAGTTAGCCAGAGGCAAAGTTGGGCGTGTTTATGGTGCTTTAATGGGTTTGTTAACTGTGCTAAAAAGTTTACCTTTAGCCTATAATAAAGACTTGCAAGAGGATAAAGAAGGATTATTTGATACGGTTGAAACCTTGAATAAAACTTTGGCAGTGTACACTGCTATGTTAAGCTCTGTAATCGTTAATAAAGCAGCGATAGACGATGCGGTATTAAATGACTATGCTAATGCAACCCAGTTGGCAAATTACTTAGTGGCTAAGGGGCTGGCATTTCGTGAAGCGCATGCGATTACCGGAAAAATTGTTAGCCATTGTATTGATGAACAACTTGTTTTAAGCCAGCTTTCACTTGATGCGTTGCAGCGTTTTTCTGCTGTGATTGAGCAAGACATTTATGATGTATTGACAGTTGAAGCCGTGGTTGAAGCACATGCCGCAATCGGTGGCACCAGTAGAGCATCGGTATTAGTGCAAATCAAGCAAGCGAATCAACAACTTAATAAGATTTCTACTTGGCTGCAAGAAACACAGCGCAAAATTGCTTAAAATTTGACTAAAAATGTGATATAAAAGGGGATATTTTTCACAGAGCAAAAGGCCCCAATTGATGAAGTCAAAAATCAACAACATAGCGCAGAATTTTGATTTATATGCGATTTTATTCTCAAGACTGCCGCTGTTGTATCGCAAGCAAGATCGTTTAATCCACTGCCTTGCTTTGGCGCTGTTGTTGTGGGGGCTAGCAGTTCGATGTGCTAACCTGCTAAGTTATTCTTTTCCGACCTTGGCCTTTCCAACGCAATTTGCCACCGCTATTCCAGGGCTTTTAATTCTTTGGATAGTAGGTGTATTAATCAGAGAACAGCGGCCTCGCTTGGGGTTATTTTTATCGAGTTTTAGTCAATCATTTTTATTTATTTTTATTGTTGGCTATGCATTATCAGCAGCAATCACAACTCCATTTGCTATTATTGATACTCAATTACTGACCATTGATGAAAAATTGGGTTTTTCTAGTTTAGGATTGTTGAACTGGACGCACCAGTTTCCTCATTTAGTGAGTTATTTGCATGCTTGTTACGATACCTGGTTTTTCCAGATTGTATTAACACCAATGTTGTTGGCATTGTTTAATGATATTAATGAAATTGACCGCTATTTTGTGGCGACTTTTGCCTCATTATTAATAGGCGCAACGATTTATTATTTTTGGCCAACCATTGCGCCAGCCGGTATTTTAGAAAGTCCTTACTTTTTGCAATCGCAGCATGAGTTGGTCATGCGGTTTAATCAGGTTCATCAGCATTTGCCGGTGACTGTTTTTGGTGGCGGTATGATTGCTTTTCCTTCTTTCCACATTATTAATTCGTTGTTGGTGACTTATGCCTGGCGTCGACGATGGTATATTTTTATCCCTTTATTGATACTCAATATTTCTGTTGTTTTCTCAACAATGGCTTTGGGCTACCATTATCTAATTGATGTAATCGGTGGCGTGATATTAGCAGCTGTGTCAATTCTTTTAGCTCACCGTCTCAGCTGCATGTTCCGGTAACTGCACGTTTAGCTCTAACACGGAATTATTGTTGTGACATTGAAAGTCTACTTTGACTTTATTAACATCGGCATTGGTATATTTTGCGACAACAGCTAAAATTTCCTTTCGTAACATGGGCAGATAGTCTGGGCTTGAGGTTTCAACGCGCTGTTGCGCAATAATAATTTGTAAACGTCCTTTAGCGACATTGGCAGATTTTTTGCGACGAAAATAATCAGTAAAGCTCATAATACCATTTCCTTTTCTTTGTGACTTTTAAACAGTCGCTTAAATAAACCTTTAGGTTTTTGCTCTTCTTGGTCAGTGTCTAACTCTCCTAGAAAGTTAGCAACAATATTATGGTACGCTAAACCAGCATCGGTTTTTTTATCACGCACTACAGGGATACCACAGTTAGAAGCATTCAACACGGCTTTGGACTCTGGCACAATGCCGAGCAGTGGAATACCTAGCAAATCTTTAATATCTTTAATGCCTAGCATCTCACCACTGGCAACGCGTTTTGCTGAGTAGCGTGTAATCACTAGATGCTCTTTGACAGGAGCTTCTCCTTTTTCTGCACGTTGGGTTTTGCTGGAAAGCAGCCCTAAAATTCGATCTGAATCTCGTACTGAGGAAACCTCAGGGTTGGTTACAATCAAGGCGCTATCGGCATAATACATAGCCATTAATGCACCTTTCTCAATACCGGCAGGTGAGTCACAGACAATGTAATCAAAGTCTTGTTTGAGTTCTTCTAAGATGCGACAGACACCTTCTTGGTCTAAAGCATCTTTATCACGGGTTTGTGATGCAGCAAGCACGTATAGATTTTCAATATTTTTATCGCGAATAATCGCTTGTTTTAGATTCGCTTCACCAGAGACAACATTCACAATGTCATAAACGACACGGCGCTCACAACCCATTACCAGATCAAGATTTCTCAATCCAATATCAAAGTCAATTACAATAGTTTTAAAGCCTTTTAATGCTAAGCCTGTTGCAAATGAAGCACTTGTAGTGGTTTTTCCAACCCCTCCTTTACCGGATGTTACGACAATAATTTCAGCCACTTGGTTTACCCTCTTTATGTTTAAAGTGTATTAATGTGAAGTTTTTGTTTCTCAAGATAAACTTGTACCATACCGTCACGCTTTTCAGGCAAACGGATGTCCTCATTAGTCTGATAATGCCCTGCAATGGCCACTAGTTCTGCTTCTAGCGTACTGCAAAAAATGCGTGCTTTGGTATCACCACTAACACCTGCTAAGGCACGACCTCTAAGAGCGCCGTAAACGTGAATACTGCCATCAGCAAAGCATTCCGCACCAGAATTAACGGATGACAATACAATTAAATCACCACCCTTGGCGTAAACTTGTGTGCCAGCACGTATGGGTTTGGTGATAATTTTAGTTGGAGAGCGTCTTTCACTGTTAGACTTCTGAGTGCTTGTTTTATTCTCGGCAGACTTTTCAACAGAATGTTTTACAGAAGCAATTCCTAGTGCATGAGCCAATACGCTGATGGCTTCATTAGCGCCCCTGATAGCCACAGGAAGCAGCATTTTTTCTTTGAACAAGCTAATTAGGCTGCTGATTTTTAGCTCAGATTGTTCCTCAATGTCAGTTACATCAATCAAAATAGGGGCGTTTTTGAAATAGTTAGGCGCTTTTTCTACGGTACTGATCAATTGGCGCTGTATTTGACTTAAGTCAGCATTGACCAGTTTAATTACCGTCATGGGAATTAAGTCTGCTTTCAGTTGGAAGTGTTCTTCCTTTGTTAAACTCATGGCTTAATTTTCCAGATAAATATCACAGTCTTTTAAAAATTGGGAGCATAGCACTTGTTTTCTAGGATTACTAGCGTTGGCAGAACACAATATACCGGAAAGCCGATTAGCCATTGACAGCAGTAGGAGTGGGGCGTAGTATAGCCCCGCCTTGAGAGGACATAAAGAGAACAAAAATGTTGACCCTAGGTGAGAGAAAAGCCTACCTATACATTAAGTCTTTCATGCTAGAGCGTTGTCATGCGCCAACTACCCTGGAAATTGCCAAAGGCCTGGGTATTTCTTCACGTGGTGTTGTTTACCGCTATTTAAAACAGCTAAAAGAGAAAGGCTATATCAAGCTAACTCCGAATCGTCATCGTAACATTGTCTTGAATAAGGTTTCTGAGCTAGGCATACCTTTGGTAGGTAATATTTCTGCAGGTCTTCCGATAGAGCTAATGGATCAAAATCAAACCATTGATTTAGGAGACTTATTTCTAGGTGAAAATCGTTATGCTTTGCGAGTTAACGGTAGTTCGATGACAGAGGAGGGTATTCGCAGTGGTGATATTATTATCTATCAGCGTTCTTCTTCAGCCGATCATGGTCAGATTGTGGTTGCCTTGATTGATGAGAAAAGAGCAACACTTAAGCGCCTTTTTTACAACGATGATGAAACTATTACGCTCTTGCCTTCCAACCCTGCTTATAAACCAAAGACTTACACTAGAGATAGGCTGAGTATTCAGGGAGTATATGTCGGGTTGTTGCGAGTCGACTGGAATGCGCATCCTGCGGTTTTGTCAGACTAACTTACGTCAGTTCGATGAAAGCCTAACTTTCAATACCGGAAAATAGTTATTTTCATGCGCAAATCTGCCTATTGTCGCTTATTTTTAAAGCAACCGTTAGCCGCAGGATGCGGCGCTCGAGCCTACAGCGACGTATTAACGGTGTGTTGCGTAAAAATAAGCGACAATAGGCAGATAACCGATTGAAATAAAAAGAGATAACCGTCGAACTGATGTTAACTTGAGTTTGATTGCTACTCATGCGGCATACGCTTGCTGATGTTAAGTTATTAACCATCCACAATTTCCTACAAACTTTAGGGCGAATTAGCACTATTTTTGGTATCTGGTCCCTGGTAAATTATATCTTAAGTAGGCAATGTGCTGAATCAAAGGAACCGGAGTTGCTATGGATGAGCAAGAAGGGACCTGGGAAAACGGACCTGCCTATATCGTATCTATGAATTGGGCATGCTTGGGTAATGTTCAAGGGGCGGCCAGGGAAGCCGCCTTTTTTTTTACCTAACATTCACCCCGCTACTTTTTCTGGCCCTTAAGCATCTCTAGCGAAAATGTATTTTCTGTGCCAGCTTTGATGCGCTTAATGTTATCGAGATGCTTAAATACAATTACACCGGCGGCCAAAACAAAAGGAATAAAGTACGGGAAATTACCACCTAGTAGTAAAAACACGGGTGTTGCAGCCGCTGCTGCAATAGAAGCTAACGACACAAAGCGTTTAACCAGTAGGACAGTCACCCAGATTGCCAATGAAAATAACAATGTCCACGGCGATAGGGCAAGCAGGGCGCCTGCTGCTGTTGCTACACCTTTGCCTCCTTTAAAGCGTAAAAAGACAGAAAACACATGACCTAGAACAACGGCTAGCGCAACTAACCCTAATAATAAGCCACTTAACCCCAGAAAAACACCAATAATCATGGCAATTAACCCTTTGACCACATCGCCAAACAGCACAAGAATGGCAGGCATTTTTCCGTTGGTTCGTAGCATATTGGTGGCACCAGCATTACCAGAGCCATGTTTTCTTGGGTCGGGAAGCTTTAACAGTTTACTGACTAATACTCCAGATGAGATAGAGCCAATAAGATAGGCAACGATTAGGGCAATAATAAGACTCATAATTAATCTCCTGATTTTCTAAGTCAAGTGTAGTTATATACTAGCATTACTTGTACAGCAGCGCTACTTAGCGTTTTGCACCGCTTGCTTAAACTCTGCTTGTATAGCAGCAGAGGGAGGGGTATCTAGCAGGCTGGTAATGATAATTGCTACAGTGCTTAGTAAAAATCCAGGAACAAGTTCATAAATCGCGAACCAGCCACCTAAATGAGTCAGCAACAGTTTCCAGATAATTACGGTAGTACTGCCTACAACGATTCCAGCAATGGCTGATTTACGTGTCATACGTTTCCATAACAGTGATAGTAGCACTACAGGGCCAAATGCTGAGCCTAGGCCACCCCACGCATAGCTGACTAGCTCTAAAATGGTTCCCTTGGGGTTGTAAGCAATACCAATAGCAAGTAGTGCAATAGTGATAACGCATAAACGACTTACCAACACTAATTCATGTTCGCCCCCTTGACGGCGGAAAAATCGTTTATAAAAATCCGCTACTACAGCGCTAGCCGCAGCGAGCAGTTGTGCTGAAACAGTACTCATCATGGCAGAGAGTACCGCAGAAAATAAAACACCGGTAACAAAGGCTGGAAAAAGCGTTTCAGCTAGCTTGAGAAAAATTTCCTCAGGATTAGTAATCCCCGCTTTAAAATAAACGTGCCCTAATAAGCCGGTCAATACCGCTCCTAGCAGTGAAACACCCATCCAAACCATGCAAATGCGTCTTGCTGCGGGTAATTCTTTTACTGAGCGCACAGCCATAAATCGCACCAGAATATGAGGTTGTCCAAAATATCCAAAGCCCCAGGCTATTAGTGAAATAATGCCAACGATGCCGATTTGATGAAGGGGTTTTAAATATCCGGCTCCTAGGTGCTCAAATGCATGGGCTAGTGTTTGTGGCTCTCCTATATGCGTATACGTTATGGCTGGCGTAATAATAAGCGCAAAAAACATTAAGCTACCTTGGAAAAAATCAATCCAACTTAATGCTAAAAAACCTCCAATGGCAGTGTAAGCCATAATGATAATGGCACTAATCCATAATGCACTGTGGTACTTGATGTTAAACGCTACTTGGAAAAGTTCAGCGCCGCTGACAAAACCTGCTGCTGAGTAAAAAGTAAAGAAGATGAGAACGACAACTGCTGTTAAAGCGCGTAGTAGGCGAGAATGATCACGAAAGCGATTTTCAAAATAAGCGGGAATAGTCAGAGCGTTGTTTGCTATTTCGGTATAACTGCGCAAGCGATAGGAGACAAAGCGCCAGTTCAGATAAGCACCAACAAAAAGACCTATTGGCATCCAGATATGATTCAAACCATAGGAAAATACTGCACCTGGTAGTGCGAGTAATAACCAGCCACTCATGTCTGAGGCACCTGCCGCCAAAGCAGTGATGGGACCGCTTAGGCGTCTTCCACCTAAGACATAGTCGGATAGTTTATCGTTGTAGCGGTTGGCAACCAGACACATGCCGATGATAATAAGAAAATAAATAACAAAAGTGATAGTGTAAATGGTTTCTTGATGCATTTCTCATCCAAGGTAAATCGGTCAAAGTGTCGATTCTACCGATAGCTGCTTTAAATCGCAATTTCTGTCTGGATGCCATTGATGCAACAGGAGGCTTGCTATACAATGGCCTGCTTTTTGGCGAGGGTGGTCTGTGAATGACAGCGGATACTTTCGATCATAAAATAAACAAGAGGTGAATTATGTCATTAAACGCAGATGAAAAAAGTCAGATTATCAAAACATATCAGTTGGCTGAGGGGGATACCGGCTCTCCTGAGGTTCAGGTGGCTATTTTAACAACAAAAATTAATCAATTAACAGAGCATTTTCGTGTACACAAGCATGATTATCATTCACGGCGCGGTTTGCTGCGTATGGTGAGTCAACGGCGTAAGCTTCTTAGGTATTTGAAAGGAAAAGATGTTAATCGTTATCGTGATTTAGTCAAACGGCTAGGTCTGCGAGCAACGATTGTTAAAGATTAAGTTTCATAAGGCAATAATGATGAAAAAAGTAACAAAAACGTTTCAATATGGTGCACATGAAGTCAAACTTTCGGTGGGTGAGGTCGCACGACAAGCCACGGGTTCTGTGTGGATTAGTATGGGCAATACAGTGCTGTTAGTGACAGTTGTGGCACAAAAAGAATCAGACCCAGGGCGAGATTTTTTCCCACTGACAGTCAATTATCAAGAAAAAGCGTATGCTGCGGGCCGTATTCCTGGGGGTTATTTCAAGCGTGAAGGCAGGCCGACTGAGAAAGAAACGCTTACCTCGCGATTGATTGACAGACCATTGCGACCTTTGTTTCCTAAAGGCTTCAACAATGATGTACAAGTTGTGGCAACTTTGCTGTCTTGCGACCCTGAGGTGCCTACGGATATTCCAGCGATTTTGGGTGCGTCAGCGGCTTTGGCGGTTTCTGGCATTCCTTTTGACGGCCCTTTAGCGGCTGCGAGGGTAGGGTATTCTGACGGGATGTATTTACTGAACCCATCATCTGAGGATTTAAAAAACTCTAGCCTGGATTTAGTGGTTGCAGGGTCTGAACAGGCAGTGCTAATGGTGGAGTCAGAAGCGAAAGAACTCTCTGAGACAGTCATGCTAGAAGCCGTGATGTTTGGTCACTTGCAAATGCAGGTAGCAATCAAAGCGATTCGTGAATTAGCCCAAGAAGCTGGTACAGACTCATGGGATTGGCAACCTCCAGTAGTCAATACAGAGTTAGAAGCGGCTGTTAAAAATGAGGCAGAACAGGCCTTAATTCAAGCCTATAAAATTGCTGAGAAACCGCAGCGGCAAGCGCAGATTAAGCAAATTCGCGAGGCTTTAGTTGCTAAATTAATGACTCAAGATGAAAGCATTGATGAGCATGAGCTTGGTAATGTTTTTCATAAACTAGAAGCATCGATTGTGCGGCATCAAATTCTTGCTGGGTCAGCACGCATTGATGGTCGTGATACCAGAACGGTTCGCCCGATTGATGTTAAAGTGGGTGTTTTGCCCTCGGTGCATGGTTCAGCAGTTTTTACCCGAGGTGAAACTCAGGTAATTGTCGTGACAACGTTGGGAACGGAAAGAGAAGCGCAGATGATTGAAGATTTGCAAGGCGGCGATTTTCGTGATGATTTTATGTTGCATTATAACTTTCCCCCTTATTCCGTGGGCGAGGTCGGTTTTATGACAGGGCCTAAGCGCCGTGAAATTGGTCACGGTAAATTGGCTAAACGGGCTTTGGGTGCTGTAATTCCTAAAGGAGACGATTTTCCTTATGTGTTGCGTGTGGTGTCTGAGGTTACTGAGTCTAACGGTTCCAGCTCTATGGCAACGGTGTGTGGTAGTAGTTTATCGATGATGGATGCTGGTGTACCCTTAAAAGCCGCTGTTGCGGGTATCGCTATGGGCTTGATCAAGGAAGGTGAACAATTTGCTGTATTAACTGATATTCTTGGTGATGAAGATCATTTAGGGGATATGGATTTTAAAGTTGCTGGTACCTCAGAGGGGGTGACAGCATTGCAAATGGATATAAAAATTTCAGGGATTACTAAAGAAATTATGGAAACTGCTTTGGAGCAAGCCAAGCAAGGGCGTTTACATATCTTGGGGGTGATGAATCAGACCTTGAGTGAAAGTCGCGCACAAGTTTCTGAGAATGCGCCGCAGTTTTTCACAATGAAAATTGATCCGAGTAAAATTCGTGATGTGATTGGCAAAGGCGGTGCTGTTATTCGTGAAATTACTGAATCAACTAATACCACTATTGATATTGCTGAGGATGGCAGCATTAAGATTGCAGCGTTTAGCTCTCAAGATAGTGAGGCGGCAAAAAAACGCATTGAACAAGTAATTGGTGATCTTGAAATTGGCAGAATATACGATGGTGAAGTAGTGAAACTGATGGATTATGGTGCTTTTGTTGAAGTGTTACCAGGGAAGCAGGGCTTGGTGCATATTTCTCAAGTTGCTGAGCAGCGTATTGAGAATATTCATGACTTTTTGGAAGAAGGCCAAAAAGTTCGAGTGAAAGTTACTGAAATAGACCGGCAAGGTCGAGTAAGGCTGAGTATTAAAGAAGCAAACGAAACGGTTTCCTAGTTAATTCACAGAATGTAGCGCCCGAACTTATTTTTGACGCCCCCTTTTTTTAGA
>CAZSHR010000044.1:0-1003 GCA_964606725.1 uncultured Coxiella sp. | reverse complement strand
TGTATTGTTTTTGAGGGGGTAATAGCAGTGGAGTCTAAAACTGCAATGGAGCGCGTGATTTTGCTTCACGGCTTGAGTCGTTCTGCAAATATCATGGAAGAGATGGAGAAGTATTTGCATCTTCATGGCTATCTAGTCTATAACCTCGATTATCCATCAACAACAACCAGTACTGAAAAATTGACTGAGCTTGTTTACCAGAAGATTCATAAATTGGCGATTAGTCAAGAACACCTGTTGCATTTTGTTGGTCATTCGCTAGGGGCGATTATTATCCGTTGCTTGTTACAGCGGCATGCTGTAGCGCGTTTGGGGCGGGTGGTAATGGTGGGTGCTCCTAATCAAGGAAGTGAAGTGGCTCAATTTTTGCAGCGTTTTCACTGGTATCGTAAATTTTACGGTCCGGCAGGTTGTCAATTAGGTACACATGAGAACCTTTTTTTAGAAAATTTAGCGCATGTTGATTATCCTTGTGGGATTATTGCGGGTAATAAAAGTACCCTGATCGATAGGGTACTTTTCCGATTTCTTTTTCAAGGTGACAATGATGGCAAAGTAAGTGTGCACAGTACGGAGTTGACCGGTATGACTGATCATTTAGTATTAGCGGGTTCACATGCCAAGTTGCCGAAAACACCGGAAGTGATGCGACAAACAGCGTTTTTTTTAGCGCATGGTTATTTTGAGCAGTAAATCCCATTACTCTAGAGCAATATATATAAAAACCAGTAAGTATTCAGGTGTTAGACTTCTGGCGTCTGATCTCACATTTTTAAAGCGATATCTTTTTAACTAGTACTTTCTATCACTCGCAAGAATTATTATACAAATTAGTATAATAAAAGATATGAATTTTAATTAACTAGTAATCATTCAGCTATATTTTTGAAAAAATCTGATAGATAAATGCTGGCACAAATAATTCACCTCCTTTGAAAAACAACTGCCGTATGCACACATCGTATTCTTTTGAGAATTAAAAACTGATAAAATACTCGGGAGC
>CAZSHR010000043.1:0-12333 GCA_964606725.1 uncultured Coxiella sp. | reverse complement strand
TTCAAGTTAGGCTTTCATCCAACTGACGTTAAATACTTCCCTACATGCTCGGGCGCGGTGAAGACGAGAGAGCCTGATCCCTACGAAACCCCTAAGCTCTAGAAAAATCTAGTCAAGTTGTTGAATTTAGCATAATTACCGACTATTATGAAACTGGACTTTACAATAGTCGAACTATAGAATGCACATTAAACGCACATTAGAAAAATCAGTGATTGAGGCAAGCCAACAATTCAAAGTGGTTTTACTCACTGGTCCAAGGCAAGTTGGTAAAACCACGTTATTGCAAAGCTTGCAACAAAAGCAACGTCATTATGTTTCACTTGATGATATAGACACACGACTCATGGCAAAAGAAGACCCCGCTGGCTTTATCCAGCGACTGAGCCTGCCTGTATTGATCGATGAAGTACAATACGCCCCCGAGTTATTTCCCTACATCAAAATGCAAGTTGATCACAGTGATGAAAAAGGATTATTTTGGCTGACTGGCTCACAACAGTTTGCCATGATGAAAAATGTATCGGAATCTTTGGCCGGCAGAATCGCCATACTAGAGCTACAAGGTATTTCCTTAGCGGAAGACCAAGGACGTGCTAATACACCTGCATTTATCCCGAAGCTTAGCGATTTAAAAAAGCGACAAGAACAAGCTACTAAACCGCTTAGCGTCAGGGACATCTATCAAAAAATATGGCGAGGTCATTATCCCCACCTTGTTGTAGACAATGGCAAAAGTTGGCAGCGTTTTTACGAGTCCTATATCACAACCTACTTAGAAAGGGATGTGCGTGATTACCTCAAAGTCGACGACCTAATCAGCTTTCGTCGATTTATGCAAGTCATTGCGGCCAGAACCGGACAGATGCTTAATTATCGAGAAATTTCTAATGCTGTCGGCGTTAGCCAACCGACTGTTAAATCCTGGTTTAATGTCCTGAGCGCTACAGGGCTAGTCGTATTTATTCAACCTTACTTTAACAATATTAATAAGCGCTTATTAAAAACACCAAAATTTTATTTTATGGATACAGGCCTATGCTGTTTTCTTACAAAATGGATTAATTCAGATGTGCTAGAGCATGGCGCAATGGCAGGGTCTATGCTAGAAACTTACGTTGTTGCTGAGATAATCAAATCCTACTTACACAATGGTCGTTCAGCAAATTTATATTATTATGCGGATAAAGATAAACGTGAAGTAGACTTACTCATTGAAGAAGCTGGAAAAATCCATCCTATTGAAATAAAAAAAGCCGCCTCAATTCGGCCATCTAACTTCAAAGGCTTTGATTACCTTAAACAATTAAAAACCCCTATCGGGCATGGCTGTGTCCTATGTTGCCGCGATACGCTAACACCATTTAATCGAAACATTGACTTGGTTCCTATTGGCTACTTATAACTATCTAGTGGCGGGCAATAGCTCAGCCTCCTTGGGGGAATTTCCATATTTTGTCCCTCGTGGACAGAAAATTTGCTCAAAGTGCTCATGTATTTGTATACACTCCGCTCCTTTTCGCAAATTTTCTGTCCAATATGGCCTAAAATCTGAAAATTCTCATCACATAAAGTAGGGAGTGATCTATTACAGTGGCGGGCAACAAAGAATCAACTCGTTATAGGCCCAAGCGTGCGACCATTATCCTGGTTTTCATCCTCAAAAGTAGAGAAAATTCCTAGACTATGTTTAGTGCTCTGGACGGGTTCTTTGTTAGAATATTGTTTGATCTTAGCAAAGTCTTGCTTAAATGCCTTATAGGTTTGTTTATCTTTTTTAGGGGGACCCGCAATAACAAAGTGTTTAATATGATTATCTACTACCGAAATTAAATTGCCAGGGTCAACTGCAACGATTTCAGAAAAAGTCTTAAGGATCAACTCTTTTTTACGCTCATACTCTGAAAATTCGATGCAAATTAACTGCTTAACCAGTTTTTTCAGTGATGCATGATCAGCAAACTGCAATACCTGCTCCGCAATTTCATTTTGCTTAACAAATTCCAGTTGCAACAAACTTAAAATAGTATCAAAATCTGATTCTTCCAAGGCATTACGAAGAAATCCTTCTGTTGTTTCTTGTAACGACTTACCAACCGAACCGCATCTGTTACTAGCAGCAAGGATAGCAATTGCAGCCGCTACTCCAAGCTCTTTATCGCCAGCATCATGACCAACAGTACTATTTTCTTCATCATCCAAACGTTGACGTTTCATAAGACATTCACCTTTTTAACGAACACACTAGCAGGTTAATTCTAACACAAGAAATCGCTGCTGTATACTAGCATCTGCAAAAATCAAACGCTTATCAGCGAAATTGAACACTTTCAACCCCTGATAAATCTTCTTGATCAACAGGCGCACTAGAATCGCTAGCAAAAAGCCTAGTGCTAACATAGACACAAGGCTCGTATTTCATTGTGGCCTTTTTAACACCCTCCCCTAGCGCATCCAAATCCTGGGATATTTGCCCAATTTTGCTCCTATATGATTTTCCTTCTTCAGGCAACAATGTCTGCCCATCAAGTCTATAACGAGCCTCTAACACAGATTGCTGTGATTTATTCAGACATTCTACAACATTACCGTCAAAGTTCTTGGAATCATTGGGTTTAGCTTTAACAGGTGAGCGATGATACATCGACTCAGCATCTTTTTTATGCTTTTTGCTAGCAGGCTCCTTATTTTCAATAGCATCATTTTTTTTAGTTAATAACTCGCTTATTTTTTCAATTAAATTGGCATCACGTAATAAAAAAATATCGACATCTTTCTCATGTTCACAAATTTCTTGAAAAGAATCGATAAAAATCGGTTCGTCATCATCATCAAGATAATAAGCAACATGATTAAAATCCTTATTATTATCTGCCCAACTCACCTGCTCTTCTCGTAGAAAAATTGGTTTCACACTGTCTTCTTTGACAGTCACGCTGTGATACCCTGGTGCTGTCATTATACTTGCCCCAAGCAAAGCATTAAGTAATTTAATTCTTTGATGACAATTCTTACAACAACGTTTTGAAATACCAATGTAAATTGGTGCATCTTGCTGTTTCCCACTCATTGTTAAAATACGACTTGCTATTAAAAAGTCAATCATTTTAAGCTCAGAGTGAACAAAACAACTTTTACCTCCAATTGAGCCTTCATCATGTGTAGCAACAATAAACCACCCAGGTTGCTCAGCATGATGCACCCGAATATAATCACTATAAGATAAATTATCTTGAATAGAATATTTTACAAAGCAGTCTGCTCGTTGCCGCGCCTGAATTGCGTTCTTCAGCTCCTGCATATTAACATCAACTTTTAAAGCAGTTTTAACGCGATGCAGGCGTCTTATTAATGTGTTTCCAAGTTCTGCAAAAAATGCAACTGCTTCACTTTGTGCTACATCAAAATTATCCATTGTATCATCGATTGATATACAGCGGCGTTTTTCACCATCATAGTTGAGTGCAGCCTCTGCTAAAATGTCCGCAAGCTTTTTTAACTGTTCATCATTAAGCGAGTTGATAGCATTATTGCGGCCAACACGCTTTGCTTTAAATTTTCTAATACATATGTCGGCAATCATGCCTTTTATTTCATTAGGGTAGGTTTTATTTTCCAAAGACGAAGCCGCAGACAAGTATTTAATAACGTTTTGGATGTGATCTATATGATTGCTGTTCTCCTTTGCTCCCGCCAGAATCTGATTGTCGGTGATCAATAATTGTTTATTAATTAGGCAAATACTTGTACAGCTAGCTGAACTTAACTCCAACAATTCTGCCAACGTATCAAGATGATGAGGTGTACCACCATCCTCTTCTGATACCGTTTCTGTTCTCTCTACTTCAGTGCTACAGTCTGGTCTTTTCATCAACAAAATCAAGCCTTTAAATACTTTAGAGGCTTATTATGCTTTAAAATTTATCACTATGCAAGCTTTCTGCGCTAGTATTTAAACCAATTAGCTCACTGCATGCAAAATTTGTGAAGTTTGCTTGACCTGGCGACTCATGTCATCAAAAGCCTTATGTATCGCTAGATAAAGATTTTCTTGCTCATTGTGATTCACCACTAATTCATGACGCGGCATGTTGACATAAATGCGCACGTTATAATGTGCACCATGTTGTTTACGTGCTTGATTTTGCTCAACCACAACACGACAGGAAATTAAATTCTCTGAAAATTGGTCTAATTTCATGACCTTCTGGCGAATACGCTCTTTCACTGCACTAGAAGACTCGGTATTCCTCATGGTAATTTGCAACGGTGTTTGCATGATAGCTACCCCTCCCAACAATACTTGAAAAAATCATCAACCTAAAATCCTTATAGGACAATTATAGCATATCTCCCCACTGGGTTTGTAATCGGGTCAATGCCACCACTGTCGCTGTTTCAGTACGTAAAATTCGCGGCCCAAGCTGCAAACGATGATAACCGGCATTCACTGCTGAATTTATTTCGCCATCATTGAAGCCACCTTCTGGACCTATGAGTAAATTTACCTGATTGCTTGCTATTGACTGTGGTAAGAACGCAACACCATCACAGGGCGAGCAAAGCACACCGAATCCCGATGCATGACACGATAACCAATCCGCCAAGGATAAAGGTTTTTTTAGTGTAGGCAGAACAAGACGACCACTTTGTTCACTAGCCGCGATGATAATCCCCTGCCAATGCGCTAAGCGTTTTTCCACTCTATCAGGGGTTAGTTTTACCTGGCAACGTGCTGTAAAGATTGGCGTAATCGATGCAACTCCCAACTCTACCGCCTTTTGAATCGCATAATCCATACGATCACCGCGTGAAATCGCCTGTCCCAAGGCAATGCTCAGCGGCGACTCACGTCTAATCGTTAGTGCCTCACCTGTTAAAACGATAACGGACTTTTTGATAACCTGCTTTAAGCAAGCGTTATACTCCAAACCTGAGCCATTAAATATTACTAGCGTATCACCCAAGGATAAACGCAGCACTGTTAGCATATGATGCGAAGCCGCTGCCGGTAAAACAATCTCCTGATGAGCCGATAACTCACCAGAATAATAAACTCTCGTCAGTGGCATACACTCACCTTTGCAAGCCCAACACCGCGCAAATACTGCATAATTTGGCTCCAATAAGCAGGTGATTGCTCATTTAATTACCTCAGTAAAAATCTCCAAGACCCGTGGTCATCCTATCATAGGGCTTGATCTAATTGCAGAAAAACCCTCTGTTAATTTAAACAGTATTCGCTATAATGCCGCATTTGTGAGGCCACTATGACAACATCATCCGAATTACCGACATTTTCAAACATCGATTTTAGCCAAGTTCCCACAGAGCTAGACAAACGCTTGCAGCACAATCGCGAAAAGCTCAAACAATTACTGGCAAACAACAAGGTGAGCTGGGAAGGTTTACTAGCGCCTATCGAATCCATGGACGATGAATTACAGCAATACTGGAGTCGCATCAATCACCTCAACGCTGTCGTTAACAGCGACGAATTGCGCAAAGTCTATAATCTTTGTTTACCCAAGCTTTCTGCTTACTACACTGAAGTCAGCCATAATCACGATTTATACTTGGCGATTCAAGCGCTAGCAGACTCGCCTGAATTTGCCAAACTAGAGATGGCGCAACAGAAAATCATTCATAACGAACTACGCGATTTTAAACTATCCGGCGTTAATCTTAGCGCAGAAAAAAAAGCCGTGTTTGCCAAATTAGTGGCAGAACTCAATCAGCAACACACACAATTTGAAGAGAACTTACTGGATGCTAGTAACCATTGGTCACTGCTGATTACAGACAAGTCGAGACTCAAAGGAATACCAGAACTTGCTTTAGGGCAAGCGGCACAGCGAGCGAAGGAAAAGGGTCAAACGGGCTGGCTGCTGAACTTGGAGACACCCTGCTATCTTGCGGTAATGCTCAATGCTGACTCGCGCGAACTCAGAGAAACACTGTATCGTGCCTATGTGACACGCGCATCCGACCAGAGCGATCATAAACAATTTGATAATACCGCACTTATTGAAAGTCTGCTTAGCAATCGTTTAACACTGGCCAAGTTATTGGGATTTAACAACTATGCTGAGAAATCACTGGCCACAAAAATGGCAGACTCGCCCGAGGCTGTGCTAGCATTTCTCGACAAATTGGCGAATGCCTGCGAGCCAAAAGCACAAGAAGAATATCAGGCACTCAAGGCATTTGCGCAAATGCCAGAGGGTATGCAAGCGTGGGATGTTGCTTATTTTTCCGAAAAATTAAAACAAGCGCATTTTGCAATCTCAGAAGAAACACTCAGACCCTTCTTTCCAGCACCACAAGTGATTAATGGGCTATTTACCGTGGTTAACAAATTATTTCAAATTACCATCAAGCCCATTGCAGGCGCTGATGTCTGGCATCCAGATGTTGACTGTTACGCCGTTTACAATGATGAAGATCAAGTAATCAGTTACTTTTATCTAGATTTGTATGCTAGGCCTAAAAAACGCGATGGCGCCTGGATGGATGAATGCCGCATTCGACGCAAACTCCCCAATGGCGAAATACAACTTCCTATTGCCTTTATTACCTGCAATTTTGGTGCACCAACAGAAACAGAACCCGCTTTATTAAGCCATGATGAAGTCATTACGCTATTTCACGAATTCGGTCATGCACTGCAGCACATGTTAACAAACATCGATTATGCCGGTGTCTCTGGAATTAATGGCATTCCTTGGGATGCCGTTGAGCTACCCAGTCAATTTCTAGAGAACTGGGCCTGGCAGTGGGAATCATTGCAATTATTTGCTAAGCATTATCAAACCGGTGCCAGCTTACCAAAAGATTTGTATCAGAAAATGCAACAAACAAAAAATTTTCAATCTGCCATGCAAATGCTACGGCAACTGGAGTTTTCGCTTTTTGATATGCATTTACACATGGAATTTAATCCTGATAAAAAAAATCAAGTGCAAACTATTCTCAACAACATACGAGAAGCAATCGCTGTCGTAAAAGTTCCTGATTTTAATCGTTTCCAAAACAGTTTTGCTCATATTTTTGGTGGTGGTTACGCTGCTGGTTATTACAGTTACAAATGGGCAGAAGTCATGGCCTGTGATGCTTTCTCCTTGTTTCTAGAAAAAGGAATTTTTGATCAAGAATCTGCAAAACGCTTTGCTCGCTGTATTTTACAAGCAGGCGGCTCACAAGAGCCTGCGGTATTGTACCGACAGTACCGCGGCCGTGATCCAGATATTCACGCATTATTGACACAATCAGGAATTGTTCCATGAAAACATCGCAAGAAGCATTAAAAAAACAAGCCGCACAAGCAGCGCTCGATTATATCCATGCCGGTGATATTATCGGTGTTGGCAGTGGTAGCACAGTAAGCTATTTTATTGAAGCCCTTGGCAAAATGAAAAATCGTATTGAAGGAGCTGTGGCTAGCAGTGAAAAAACTGCCAATTTACTAAAAGAGCAAGGCATTCCTTTGCTGGATTTAAATAGCCTGAATGAACTACCACTGTATATCGATGGTACCGATGAATTTAATAACCACAAATATTTAATTAAAGGTGGCGGTGGAGCATTAACACGAGAGAAAATCATCGCACAAGTCGCTAAAAAATTTATTACTATTGTCGATGAGAGCAAAGAGTCGGCAGTGCTTGGCAAATTTCCATTGCCTATTGAAGTCATTCCAATGGCACGTAGCTATGTGGCACGCGAAATCGCAAAATTACAGGGTAATCCGGTTTATCGCCAGCATGTTATCACCGATAATGGCAATGTGATTCTCGATGTACACGGCTGGGATATTGTCAACCCTGTTGTCATGGAAGAGAAACTCAATCAAATCACTGGCGTAGTGACGCATGGAATTTTTGCCAAGCGTGGCGCAGATATTCTGCTAATTGCAACAAAAAATGGCATCAAAACCATCACGTAAGCACCAAGGAAGCAAAAATACATCTGGAGTTTAAGCGATGAAATCCGAATATGACTTTTTCCATTCGAGAAGTAATCCTTATGTTCGCCAGCTAAAAAAGTAAGACTGTGCACTAAAGCATAAACAGATAACGGATTAAAATTAATTACGAATGTAGTCGCTAAAGGAATAGTTGTATAAATTTTTTTCGTCCTTAGTGTGATGAACCTGGCTCACTTGCCGCCAAGCATCCACCTGCCAAACCGGAAAAAAGGTATCCCCTGCCACAGACAAGTCAATCTCAGTCAGGTACATGCGATTAGCTAAAGGCATGGCCTGCTCGAAAATCATTTGACCACCAATGATCATGACCTCTGGCTCCTCACTTAGCTCACTCAATGCTTGAGACAAGCTGGAATATATCTCAATACACTCACTAGGTAAGGTTTTCTGACGAGTAATAACGATATTACGGCGTTGTGGCAACACCCCCCCAATACTCTCATAGGTTAACCTGCCCATAACGATAGGCTTATGCAAGGTCAAGCGCTTAAAATGCTGTAAATCTGCCGGTAAATGCCAAGGCATTTGCCCATTGGCGCCAATAACACGCTGCTTTGCCATCGCTGCAATAAGAGAAATACTCATGGATATTATACCCCCTGCAAAAGGTTGATTCAGAAACACAAATCGCTTTATACTGGGCATCCTCAGTGACAAGCTGTTCAATATTTTTGCCGCATTGTAGCAAAAAAACCATTAACACAAAAGGCATCACCATGAAAGGTATTGTGCGATACACACTCTTGACCCTAATATTAGTCAATCTGACGGCATTTGCACAAATGTCATATCCCAAATACCCTGCTGTGCATTATGGCAAAGGAGAAAAAGCCAAACAAATTCAGCGTGGTGAATACTTGGTCAAAAGTGGTGACTGCATTGCCTGTCATACCGAAAAAAATGGCACCTCCTTTGCCGGCGGCTTCGCCATTAATACCCCATTTGGTAAAATTTTTGGTCCCAATATCACTTCTAGCAAACGTTACGGCATTGGTGCTTGGAGCGATGCGCAGTTTATCAAAGCCATGCGCGAAGGAATTAATCCTGATGGCAAATACCTCTATCCAGCGTTTCCCTATTTATTTTTTAATCGCCTCACCGATCAAGACCTCATTGACATTAAAGCGTATTTAAATGCCATTCCTGCTAGTGACAGACCCAACACCAAAAACCAAATGCTATGGCCTTTCAACTGGCGTTTTCTACAATTGGGTTGGCGAATTTTATTTTTCCACCCCGAAAAGAAAGGCCCTTTTGTTAATGATCCAGAACAGTCAGCACAATGGAATCGTGGTGCTTACCTTGTCCAAGGGCTAGGGCACTGCAGCATGTGCCACACACCTTCTTACTATTTATTTTCCAAGAAATTTTCACTAGCCGCACCGGTTGATAAGTACTACCTGTCAGGTAACATGGTGGAAGGATATTTTGCCCCCAATATTACCAAGGTGTTAATGGAAAATGCCTCAGACCAACAGTTGATGGATGTTTTCAGAAAAGATCAACATATCGAAGGCGGTAAAATCCAAGGCCCCATGTTAGAAGCTAATCATGACAGTTTAAAATACCTCACTGACGCCGATGTCAAAGCCATTGCTGCTTACCTGCGTACGGTAGAGTCCGAATCTCCTCCCAAAAAATCAGGCACGGGGCTTGCAGGAGGCAAAGCCACTTACGAACAATACTGTACTGGCTGTCACACCACCGGTGCTGGTGGTGCACCCAAACTAGGTGATGCAGGAGCTTGGGAACCGCTAATGAAATCGGGAATGGACACACTCTACCAAAACGCCATTAACGGCATTGCTGCGATGCCAGCTAAAGGAACCTGTACATCATGTAGCGACCAAGAGATTAAAGATGCGGTTGATTACATGATTAGCGTTAGCAAGCCAGGTGTCGGCAGTGCATCAACACAGAAAGCCCAAACACCCAAACGCCTTACTATGGCAGATGGCAAACAAGTGTATAACAAGTACTGCTCTGTTTGTCATAATCCAGGCGTTAATTATCCCAACGCACCGGTTATTGGCGACCAACAAGCTTGGCAGCCGATTATCCAAAAGGGCATGGAAGTCATGTTTTATAATACGATTCGCGGCTACGGACATATGCCTGCTCGTGGTGGATGCCCAAGCTGTGGTGGCGATGAAATCAAAGCAGCAATCAAATACATGGTACAACAAAGTAGCGGTGGCGGTGATTACCGATTGTGGTAGTGCGTATATAGATCACCCCCCTACTTTATCTGGTGAGAATTTTCAGATTTTAGGCCACATTGGACAGAAAATTTGCGAAAAAGGGCGGAGTGTATACAAATACATGAGCACTTTAAGAAAATTTTATGCTCAAGAGGGCCAAAACATGGAAATTCCCCCAAGGAAGCTGAGCTGTTACGTATTTGGGCAAGCTAAGAAATCACTCACCTGGCCAGCCGTGGTCGGCCCTACTCATCTTCACCAAAACGATTAGACACCAACTCCTCAATCGCCGCCAATGCCTTCTGTTCATCCTCACCACATACTGAAAACTCTAACACCGTGCCTTTAGCTGCCGCTAACACCATAACATTCATCACGCTTTTTGCATTAATCTCACGGCCTTTATAGCGAATAATAATCTCACTACTAAAGCGTGATGCCGTATTCACTAGCTTGACTGCTGCTCTAGCATGCAAGCCTAGTTTGTTCACAATGGTTAATTGCTTTTTCTTCATTTAGTCCTCCTTATTCAGTTGACTACGCTGCTTAGCTTGCAAATCGCTCAGAGCACAATAACCAGACCGCTCCATTTTAAATTGATGAGCAATCACCTCAATTAATAGGGGAATCTGCTTGCCTGCCGTCACAGGAAGCGCATAACAAGGAATATCAACTCCCAAAATAGCAAAATAATCCACCTGGGGTCTTAAGGGTTGTGTTGTTTCTTGCAAAATATCAACAGCTTTTAATGCAATACAAAGGTCAATTCGATGCTTTAAAAGACAGCAATTCTCCCCAAATAGTTTTGCTAGGTTAACAACCCCAACATAGTCAATCTGCATAAATTGCCGCGTTATTTCAGGACATGAAGCAATAATACTATTATCCTCACAAACCAGCTCTGTTGCATCATCACTAATAAACTGATGCCCTCGATCAAGCAACGCTAAACTAATTTCACTTTTACCAATATTAGGGTCTCCGATAATCAGCACCCCAATATCATCAACAACCATCATATTACCATGTTTAACTAGTTTCTGATTCATCATCACTAAACTCTATTAAACAATGATACAAATCCCCCATGGTTTGCGCCTCACGCAATGCTTGCCGACAACGCTCATGCTGAAGATTAGCACTCAAACAAGATAATATACGCAAGTGATCTTCATTATAGTCCTCAGGAACGATTAACCCAAAGATAATATCTACCATCTGATCATCAGTAGAAAAACTCACCTTTTTACTCAAAGTAATCACAACACAATACGGCGCTGATAAATCAGCAATACGTGCATGAGGAATAGCAATGCCATGCCCCATTGCTGTACTACCAATGCGCTCACGCTGCTGTAATGCATCCAACACATGATGATACTTTAATGGGGTAATATAAGCACTGGCTAATCTACTAATTTTTTCCAACACTTTCTTTTTACTGGTTAGCTCTACACTATGGCAAACAATTAATTGCGGTGAAAAAATCTCCTCCATACAAATCATGAGTCACGGTACCTGATAGTTTTTTCTTTGTATTTAGTCAATTGTGTCTGAAGATTGTCCGTTAACTTATCGATAGTTTTATACATATCGTCTGACTTGGCATGCGCATTAATCGTAGTTCCTGGAAGATTAATAATCGCGTTAGCTGCTTTTTCTGTTTCGCTATCTAACTTAAAAGTAACATGAATACGTGTTATCTTATCAGTATGTGTGAGGCGATTTAATTTTTTAACGGCCATATCACGCAGTGATGGAGTCACCACTAAACCCTGTCCGTCAATTTGTATTTGCATGATTGCTCTCCTCTTTTATTACAAATCAAATTCATGGCCCAAGTAGACTTCTCGCACCTTACGGTTTGCCAGAATCTCTTGGGCAGTACCAACTGCAATAATCGTTCCAGAATTAACGATATAAGCGCGTTGACAAATATCGAGTGTCTCTCGAACATTATGGTCGGTAATTAAAATACCAATCCCTCTGTCACGCAAGTGATTAATAATCCGCTTAATATCAATCACTGAAATGGGATCAATTCCTGCAAAGGGTTCATCGAGCAAAATGAACTGAGGGTCTCTTGCCAGCGCGCGTGCAATTTCAACGCGGCGCCGTTCCCCGCCCGATAGGCTGGTGGAAGGT
>CAZSHR010000042.1:0-12530 GCA_964606725.1 uncultured Coxiella sp. | reverse complement strand
TTTGCTCACCTTGCGCCTGCTTGCTTTGTAACGGTCGCTGACATTCGACATCCTGCCTCAGGTCGGCTCAAAACAACTTCCTGTTGTGTTGACCGTTACACGCGGCCCTGCTCAGGTTGTGCAAGCGTAACGCTCTCTCGGCTTAACCGACCCGCGCTTTGCATCCCTGCGGCTAACGGTTGCTTTAAAAATAAGCGACAATAGGCAGATTTGTGCGTGAAAATAACTATCAACGTTAATTTTTTATCGAACTAACGTTAAATAAGGGCTATTATCATTAACTTAAGCCTGGCGGCTTGTCTTTGATTAGGCGTTAAGGTGTTTTAGAACACAGTCTATATGCTTAGCAACAGCGCCACGGTTTTTTTCACTAATGCTAAGCGCTCGTGCACCATATTGGTCGCGGCTATTGGCATCAGCAAACAGACTGATTGCTTTTTCTGCTAGGGATTGCGCTGTATCGACTATTATCAGCGCATTGGCATCCATTAGTAAATCGCGTATGGCAATGAAGTTTTGTAGTTGTGATCCGCTTAAAATGGGCAATGATAAGCTGGCCGGTTCAATCAAGTTGTGCCCCCCTACCGGAACAAGACTGCCGCCAACAAAGGCAATTTGGCTGCTTGCATAAAGCAACATCAGCTCACCCATGGTATCGCCGAGATAGATAGCTGTTTTGTCATCAGGTAACTGCTTTTGACTACGACGTGCGATGGAAAAGCCAGATTTGACGCATAATTCAGCCACTTTATTAAAGCGTTCTGGATGTCGCGGCACTAAGATCAATAAAGCCTTGGGGTAATGTTCTTGGATAGTTTTAAACGCATTCAAGATAATATTCTCTTCGCCTTCATGAGTGCTCGCAGCAATTAAGCTGGGGCGGTTTTCCCAGTGCTGACGCAAGGTTTTTGCCTGTTCAATCAGTGCGTTCGCAATGCTGTGATCAAACTTAATATTTCCTGTTACCGTGATATGTTGCTGATCGATACCGAGTTTTTGGAAGCGTTCAGCATCGGCATGACTCTGCGCGTTAATAAAAATCGGTGCGAGCAGTGGCCTAAAAAAACGTTTAAATCGTCTATATTGCTGAAAAGAACGCTCCGAGAGCCGTGCATTAGCGACAATAGTGGGAATGCGATTTTTTTTGAGTTGGTAAAGTAGATTAGGCCACAGTTCTGTTTCCGTTAGAATCACTTGCTGCGGCTGTATTCTGTTGAGAAAACGCCGTATGACATGAGGAAGGTCAAAAGGCATGTAGACGTGATACACTTTGGTATTGAATACTTTTTGTACTTGTGCAGAGCCGGTTGCTGTAGTAGTGGTCACTACTAGGGTATAATCCGGTAGTTGCTTAAGTAATGCTTCGATCAAGGGAGCTGCGGCAATGCTTTCACCTAAAGACACAGCATGAAGCCAAATCGTATTGGGATTTTTGATTGTCCTGATACGACCTAAGCGCTCTGGCAAGCGTTGGCGATAACTGGGGTGTTTAGTTGAGCGCCACAGCAGTCGTAACAATAACAGTGGTGTAGCCAGATAAAATAGTATGGTATAAAGGTAACGCATAGACATCAGTGTAGTCTAGAAAGGTAATCACTGTAAAGCGATGCGCTAGCGCTATGAAGAGAACCCTTGTTTGTTGCAACATCACGATACAACCTGAGTGTGGAGAATAAGTCATTATGTCGGCAAAACCGAAAAAAACTCATAAAAACTACACGGCAGAGGCCATTGAAGTATTGACTGGTTTGGAACCAGTACAGCGCCGCCCTGGTATGTATACCGATACCAGTCGGCCGAATCATTTGGCTCATGAAGCCATTGATAATAGTGTTGATGAAGCAGTGGCTGGGCATGCTAAACATATTGAGGTGACTTTAGCCAAAGATGGTTCATTAACGGTTGTTGATGATGGTCGTGGTATGCCGACTGATATTCACCCTGAGCACAAACTCTCTGGTGTGGAGTTAATTTTAACCCGCTTGCATGCAGGAGCTAAATTTTCTAACAAGAATTATGAATTCTCAGGTGGTTTGCATGGGGTGGGTATTTCTGTTGTTAATGCTTTATCAAAAAAATTAGTGGTTCAAGTAAAAAAGGCCGGTAAACTGTATCAAATGGATTTTGCTCATGGGGAAAAGACCAGTAAATTACGCAGTGTTGCAAAAGTTCCTGATAAGGAAACCGGTACCAGTATCTGTTTTTGGCCAGAGAGCAAGTATTTTGATACCACTAAATTTTCCGTGAGTGCGTTAAAACATACTTTACGTGCTAAAGCGGTGTTGTGTCCTGGTTTAGTAGTTACTTTTTATGATGAAGCCAAGAAAGACCTTTGTCGCTGGCATTATGAAGAAGGATTAAAAACCTATTTGTTGGATCGCTTGGGCGCGTGTACGCGCTTGCCTGAATTACCGATTGTTGCCGAGGTAATGGGTGGTTCTGAGCAAGTTTCTTGGGCGGTGACTTGGTTGCCCGAGGGAGATGAGTTGATCACTGAGAGTTATGTCAATCTAGTGCCAACTGCGCAAGGGGGAACTCATGTCAATGGTTTTCGCAATGGAATACTCGAGGCCATGCGTGAATTTTGTGATATTCACAAGTTATTACCGCGCGGCGTGAAACTTACCGCAGATGATTTGTGGGAGCAATGTAGTTATGTGTTGTCTTTAAAAATGCAGGAGCCGCAATTTGCAGGGCAAACAAAAGAGCGATTATCATCGCGTCAAAGTTCAGTATTTGTTGCTGGTGTTGCTAAAGATGAGTTAAGTGTTTGGTTTAATCAGCATGTAGACCAAGCGAAAGTCTTAGCAGAAATAGTGGTTAGTAATGCTCAAAAACGCTTGCGTGTTGCGAAAAAGGTGGCGCGTAAGAAAGTCGCATCTGGTCCAGCATTACCTGGTAAGTTAGCCGATTGTGTCTCACAAGATGTGTTAAAGACCGAATTATTTTTGGTGGAAGGGGATTCGGCAGGGGGGTCTGCCAAGCAAGCACGTGATAAAGGCTTTCAGGCGATTATGCCGTTGCGAGGCAAAATATTAAATACCTGGGAGGTTGATCCTGAGCAAGTGTTGGCATCGCAAGAAGTGCATGATATTGCCGTGGCGTTAGGGGTTGATCCGGGTTCTACGGATTTATCCGGTTTGCGTTATGGTAAAGTGTGTATTTTAGCGGATGCAGATTCCGATGGTTACCATATTGCGACCTTGCTTTGTGCTTTGTTTTTGCGGCATTTTCCTGCGTTAGTGGCAGGTGGTCATGTGTATGTTGCAATGCCACCTTTATTCAGAATTGATGTGGGTAAAGCCGTGTATTACGCACTCGATGAGAGCGAAAAACAGGGCATTATTGATCGTATCAAAGCAGAGAAAAAACGTGGCATTGTTAATATTCAGCGCTTTAAAGGGTTGGGAGAAATGAATCCTGGACAATTACGTGAGACAACTATGCTGCCAGATGCAAGGCGTCTGGTACAATTAACTATTCCTAATAGTAATGAATCTCATCAGGTGTTAGATATGTTGCTTGCTAAAAAGCGAGCCGGTGATCGCCGTGTTTGGTTGCAAAAGAAAGGGGATTTAGCGCAGCTATAGATGGGTTTTGATTTGACAAGCTTTAATATCTGCTAGTATTTGAGCGATTTAAATGCTTCTAATGCTCTGTTACGTGACGCTTTTAAATCCACTATCGGCTTGGGATAAGTGATACCCAAGGTGATTTGGGCTTGTTTGAGTACAGTTTCGGGAGCATCCCAAGGGTTAAACAAATATTTGTTGGGCAGTGCTGCTAATTCAGGAACAAATCGTCGCACATAAATCCCTTGCGCATCAAATTTTTGACCCTGCGTTACTGGATTGAAAATACGAAAATAAGGAGCGGCATCTGCGCCACAGCCTGCTACCCATTGCCAACTGGCGCTATTATTAGCCATATCTGCATCAACCAGCGTGTCCCAAAACCATCGCTCCCCTTCATGCCAATGTAGCAGTAAATTTTTAACCAGAAACGATGCAACTATCATTCTAACGCGATTATGCATGTATCCGGTTTGCCATAATTCACGCATACCGGCATCGACAATTGGTATGCCTGTTTGACCTTGTTGCCATGCTAATAATGCGGATTTATTTTTTTTCCAAGGGAAATGATCGAATTTTGCTTGCAAGTTTTTTCTAGCTAAATCCGGATTGTAGTATAGTTGGCTGTAGGAGAATTCACGCCACGCTAACTCACGACAAAAATGGTTGATGTGTTCATTATCACCCAGTGCGTGCAGGTCGTGCCATAGTTGATTAGGTGATATTTCTCCAAAATGAAGATGGGGTGAGAGTCTAGATACATAGGCTTTACTTGGTAGATCACGTCCTTCTTTGTAGTGGCTTAAGCCATTTTCTATAAATTGCTGCCAGCGCTTTTGTGAGCCTTGTTCTCCGATATGCCAATGCTGTTCAAGCTTTTTATCCCAGTCAATGGTGGGTAGTAGATTTAATTTGCTCAGCTTAAGGGATTTTTCTTTATCAAAGTGCCAGTGAGTATTGCTGGGTTTTTGCAATGGTATGCGTGGTGATTCTGCCAATAAACACCCTTTTTGATAAAAGGGGGTAAATACTTTATAGGGACTGCCATCGTTTTTTTTGATTTGCCAAGGCTCCCAGAGTAATGACCCATTATCACTTTTAACAATCACTTTTTTTTCCGTTAGCTGTTTTTTGATTTGTGCATCACGCTTGATACGCCAAGGTTCATAGCAACGATTCCAATACACCGCTTGCACTGAGTAGCGTTTGACTAGTTCCAAGATAATATCAATCGGGTTGCCACTATAGACTGAGAGTTTACGCTGCAGTGATTTGTTAAGCGATTGCAAGGAATGATGTAGCCACCATCGACTTGCAGCACCCATCGCATAGTTTCCACAGTGATGCGTATCGAGAATATAAATTGGGATAATGGTGTGGTGTTTAGCTGCTGCTAGCAGTGCTGGATTATCATCAAGGCGTAGGTCTTGTCGAAACCAGTGGATAGCGATGTCGTTAGTCATGGTAAGGATTCCTCTTATTAGCTACGGTATTACTTCTTTGCCATCCCATGCAAAACATTTTCCGCTGTCTTGTGGTTTGAGGTGATATAAAACATCAAGAATTTTTTGAGCAGAATAGTTTGCTGTAAATAGCTTATTTTTGGGAATGTTGCTCTGAAAAGGTTTTGAGAGCTTACTATTTACGGTTCCTGGATGCACTCCGATGATAGTTGCTTTTTTGTTTTTTCGACTTGTTTCAATAGCAGCATTCTTAATAATCATGTTAAGTGCTGCTTTTGATGCGCGATATGCATACCAACCTCCTAACTGATTGTCAGAAATACTACCTAATCGCGCAGATAGTACCGCAAATACTGAATTTTTTTCTTTATTTAATCGGGGAATAAAATGTTTTGCAATAATAGCAGGTACAATTGTATTAACCGAAAATAAGTGCTCAAATTTCTCAGCAGACAATTCTTGTAAAGATTTTTCCGGCATCATGCCGTTATCATGCAATATCCCTGTTGCAACAATCACTAAATCTATTGGTTTATCTTCTGAAGCGTCTAGTGCAGCATTTGCGATAGACTTTTCATCATGGTAGTCAATTTTATGAAAGGCTACCTGCTTGTAATTATTTTCTGGATACTGGCGAGAAAATGTGTGAATACTGGTGTTAGAGTGCGATGTGACCAG
The DNA here is from genome assembly GCA_964606725.1 of uncultured Coxiella sp. GTDB lineage: Bacteria > Pseudomonadota > Gammaproteobacteria > Coxiellales > Coxiellaceae > 2-12-FULL-42-15. The sequence continues at coordinate 6,814 of CAZSHR010000042.1, read as the reverse complement.
TTCTTCAACTATTGCCCGACCAATAGCTCCTGAGCTTCCTATTACAGCAATACGATTAAACATAGCGTGTTTCTCATTTTTCACTTAAATAATCTTAGTCAGTGCATTGATTAATGCATTGGCGCTGGTATAAGCCGATTCAACATCTGCTCCTAGACACCAGTCACCACATGCGGCTAATTGGTTTATTGGGTCAAGATAGTAGGTTTTTCCCGATCTTTGTGTGTCACTATAGGCATATCGCCAGCGGTGTAAGCGGATATACTCTGGTGAATAGAATGTATTCCCTAGAATGTCGACAATGTTTTCTAGCAGATAATCTGTTACCCATTGCGCATCACGATTTAAATTGTCTTGTGACCATTGCGGTTGACACTGTACCACTAACGCGGTTTGCTTAGCTCTTCCAGGTTTGCTGGCGTTGTTGGCTATCCAGTTAATCGCATGATCTTGAATAGTTACTACATCCCAAGGCATTGTTGTATGGTTATTAAAACCTAGCATTAGGCTGAAACAAGGTAACATGTTTTGTTTAGACACTAATTCATACTGTGCAAAGGATTTGGGAAAGAGTGCGCTGGTTTGTGCAGGTGGCATCGTGGCAATTACCCAGTCAAATTCATTGCCTATGACTTCATTGTTTGATAATAACTGCCATTTTTCTTGTTGCTTCTCAATTTTTTCTATCTTTTTTTGCAGTTGTAAATCAACTCCTGTTGCTAAATACTTGCAAAGGCTATTCATTTTGGGCACTGGAACGTAGTATTGTTTACTAGTAGTCTCTAGCCCATTGGCAATTGTTTTTGTTTGCTCTCGTGTAACTATTTTTGGCTGCCAGTTATCAATGATGCCATCTTTTTTCATAGTGTTTAAAAACTGTTGGAATAAAGGGTTTGTTGCGCTAATATATTGAGCGCCATGATCAAATTGATAACTATTATGGTAGTGGGTTGACATTCTACCACCAACGCCACGTGCTTTCTCAAATACGGTGATGTTTGTTTGTTGTCTTAAGTGATGAGCGAGTAATGTTCCTGTAATTCCTGAACCAATGATGGCAATTTTTTTTGTCATTTGCTGAGCCGATTACTAGTTATGAATCCAGATATATAGGTTGAGATAAAATGCTAGCGATGACCATAGCAAATAAGGCATCAGTAGCCAGGAAATCGTTTTATCTTCCTTAAAACAGCGCATGATAATGTAAGCGAGACAGACTAGTATGGCCCCAATAATGGCGAGTCCAGCTCCGATTAGGTGAAAATAAAAAAATGTTGGTGTCCATGAAAAATTTAATATTAGCTGCATTACAAAGACAGATTTGATTTTAGTCAAGGAGTGTATGCGATTTTGCCAAATAAGCCAGCCCGATAGCGCTATGAGTATATAGAGGCTACTCCATACAATAGGGAATGCAATGTTGGCAGGAGTGAGAGAAGATTTATGCAGTGTTAAGTACCAACTATCAACACTGGATTGAGTAATCATGCCAGCGCCTAAGCCTAGTGATTGAATAATGACTACCCATAATAATAATTTTAAAAAATTTTTCATGCTTGTAATGTCTCTTGGTTATTTGAAAGAATAGACTGTAATGCTGCTGCAATAGTTTGGTAATTAAAATTAAATCCTTGTTTGATAAGATTTTGAGGGTAGATTTTCTGATCAGCTAGCAGCAACTCTTTACCCATTTGGCCAAATATCTTTTTGACAAAAAAAGGCGGTAGTTGCAAAAAGCAGGGTCGTTGGCATAATCTGGCTAGTGTTTTGGAGAACTCTAATTGGGTGCATGGCTTTGTTGCTGTGATATTGTAAACGGAGCATGGTCGATTGACTGATAGGATAAAAGAGACGGCGCGACACAGATCATCAATGTGAACCCAGCTTAGGTGAGCATGACGATTGCCGATTATAGCACCTAAAGCGAGTTTATAGCTGGGTAGTAATCTAGCGATTAATCCACCATTACGCCCCAGTACAACGCCAAAGCGTAAACAAGTGACGCTAACTCCCTCATTTAAAGCGGCTAATGCACACTGCTCCCATTGTGACACTAATTGCTGTGAAAACGATAAGTGTGCGGACTGGATAGCGTTGTTTTCATCTTGTTTTGATTGGCTGTTGGGATAGTAACCGATGGCACTTGCATTAATTAATTGCGGTTTATTGGTGTTGTGGCATTGCTTAATAAAATCAACAATAGCTTGAGTTGGTTGCACACGGCTTGCTGTGAGTTTTTTCTTGTTTTTCTTTGACCATCTTTTTGTAGCAATATTCATGCCACAAAGATTAATAATGACATCAAATGATTGTTGAGTTACTAATTTTTTACCATCCCACTCGATATAGGAGATACTCTCATCAATTTTTTGCGGTGATCGTGTTAAAATCACGACTTGATGCGATTTTCTTAGAAATTTTGTCAGGTGGCGACCGATAAAACCACTGCCGCCAGCAATGAGTATATTCATAACTGCCTATTTTACTGGCTTTCCTTGAAATTTGTCAGTCAGGGTGACAATTTTCAAGGCAAAATCCATGATTGTCAAGTATTTTTACACAGCAACTGGTGCTTTGATAGGTGGATGTGGCTTGTAACCAATCCACTCAAAGTCCTCAAATTGGTATTCATCAATACACTTGGGTTTGCGTTTGATATGCAACTTGGGTAATTCGCGGGGTTGTCGTGATAATTGTTCTTTGACTTGTTTAAAATGATTAGTGTAGAGGTGGCAGTCGCCACCTGTCCAGATAAACTCTTTGGCTTTTAGATCACATTGTTGTGCAATCATGTGGGTGAGTAATGAATACGAAGCAATATTAAACGGTAATCCTAGAAAAACATCAGCAGAGCGTTGATAAAGCTGACAAGATAACTCATCTTTGTTGACATAAAATTGTATTAATAGATGACAAGGGGGTAGGGCCATCTGATCTAATGCGCCAACGTTCCACGCACTAACCAAATGCCGTCTTGACTCAGGTCGAGTTTTGATGTTTTCGATTAATTGGGTGATTTGATCCACATAATTACCATCTGGGGTGTCCCAATGACGCCACTGGTGTCCGTAAATAGGCCCTAAATTTCCCTGTTCATCCGCCCACTCATCCCAGATACTGACGCCATTGTGTTGTAAGTACGCTGTGTTGGTATCACCTCTTAAAAACCACAATAATTCGTAGATAATACTTTTTAAATGTAGTTTTTTAGTGGTTAATAGCGGAAACGATTGACTGAGGTCAAAACGCATCTGGTATGCAAAAACGCTGCGAGTTCCAGTGCCAGTGCGGTCGCTTCGGTCGCTACCGTTTTCCATAATGTGACGTAGTAGTTCTAGGTATTTTTCCATAATTATTTACTAGTGATAGTTCATTGCGATATGGGTATTGTGATGACTGCTTAGCGCTTTGCTGGGCTGTGGAATAGGATTTAAGGTGATGGTGACCATCAGTATTAACCATACTACCCAAACAATCGTCATGGTATGGGGCGTTTGTCGCTTAAATAAGCGGAAAAGAGCCGCTGCAATCAGGCCACAGAGTATAGGGATGACCAGTATGGCTAGCGCGTTTTGAATGAATAGACCAATGTCGCCTTCTGAAAACGCAATCTTCAATGCTTGGGTAATAGCGCTGTAGGCATACACTAAAGCGTCTAACAGTAAGCTCAATTCACTATTGAAGAAAATAGCGGCAGTTGTTAGTAAGACCAACATAATGAGTTGTTTAGCCATGACGCTTTGCTATCCCGATTGCGATAAGTAGCCCTAATCCTAACAAGATCATAGGAAATGACAAGAGTTGTCCCATGGTCAACCAACCAAAGGCAATAAAGCCAAACTGCGGATCGGGCTGACGAAAAAACTCCATTGTAAATCGAAAAATACCGTAAAAGAATAAAAACAGAGCAGAAACTGCTAAACGGGGGCGTGGTTTTGCGGAGAAAATCCACAGAATGACAAATAATACCAGGCCTTCTAGCAGAAATTCATACAATTGTGAGGGGTGGCGAGTTTGGTTGCCGGCATTTGGATAGATTATTGCCCAAGGAACAGCAGTCACTCTACCCCAGAGTTCACTGTTGATAAAGTTACCAATACGACCAGCAGCCAAGCCTAGTGGCACTAAAGGGGCAATAAAGTCAATCACATCGGCCCAATGTCGTCGTTGTGTTCGCGCGTAAAAGACAGTGGCAGTAATGACGCCAAGCAAGCCGCCATGAAATGACATCCCTCCATTCCATACCGCAAATAGACTCAGTGGGTTACTGATTAGCTGTGGTAAGTCATAAAAGAGGACATAGCCTAGACGCCCACCCAGTACTACCCCAATGGCTGCGTAAAAAATAAGGTCAGTGACTTGCTGATATTGCCAGCCGCTATTAGGTTGATTGGCGCGGTAGCGTGCTAACAGCCATGCAAGTACAAAACCTAGCAAGTACATGAGGCCATACCAGTGGATTTTTACAGGGCCTATGCTAAGCGCAATAGGCTGAATGTTGGGGTAATGTAGCATAGTTGTTTCTCTTAAAGAGGTTTGTTGAGCTACTCAGTTGTCAAGACCGCAGTTTGGAACTGTTTACCAGAAAATGCAATACCGATTTTCAGCACGCGCTGGACTTGACGTTGGTTAAAAGTGGCCAAATAATTTCTTTCTCCAATTTGTTGTAGTGCTTGTTCGGCGTCACGCTTTAAGACACCTTGACTGCGATATTGTTTTTGGGGAATACTTTTTAGCTCTAATATAATGCCTATTTGTTGAGGATTTTTAGGCACAATCGCAATGTCAAAACGACCGTAACCGCTTTCTTTATTCGATTCAATGTCATATTGCTGTGCGTCAATAAATGTTGCGGCGCCTAGCAAAAGGCCATGGTAGAAATTTTCTTGACGGTTTTCTAATACATCGTGTATGCCAACTACTTGTTCTATTAATCGTGTTAGTTTTTCTTTAAATCCTTCTATGTTTTCTTCTAGTAACTCTGTAATAAAGTGATCACTCACAGTGACCGCAGTTCCACCACTTAACCATTGTTGAATAACGGTATAGTAGAGGTCTTTTACTTCTTGGTTAGGAAAAACTAGCTCGCATTGATAAAGTCTACGTTGGTAAGTGATCTGCGTTGCATTGAGGTAGCCTGACATGAGTAGCATGCTCCATACAGCGGTTTCGCTGTGCTGTAAATCAGGAATGGCAATTTGCTTGTCTAGCAGTCTTGTAACAGATTTACCTTGTAATAGTTTTTCGAATGATTGCTTGGTTGCTGCGCAAGCATTGACTAATAAATTTTGGATTAATTTGCTTTCACTAGTTTTTACCCAATAAGATTCCAATTTTCCTTTATTGCTTAAACAATTAGTAATAGACCAAGGGTTGTAGATAATGGTATTGCCAATTTTGTAGCCATTATATCACTGTTTGATATCTTGTAAGTGATTGCTTAATTGAGCTTTCGCCAACGGGGAAACGCACGTCTTGTTCCTGATTTCATGGGCTAAAGCATTATTGTACTGATAAGGCGGTAATATTTCAATCCCATTATTGTTGCATCGATTATTGCATGGCATAATGGGAATTAGGTTATTTGTACAAACAGAGTTGGGTTGCTTATGCCACATTCACTGATGCGACAAACCATTAGCAATTGGTTTCGACGTAATTTCTCTGATCCTGAAGCATTGGGCTTGTTTTTTTTCATTATTACCGCATTTTTGCTGTTTGAGTTCTTTGGCAATTTACTGGTGCCGGTGTTAGTCAGTGTGGTGATTGCCTATCTGCTTAATTCCTTGGTGGTGTGGCTGGGTTATCTGCGTTTGCCGCGAATAGTGGCTGTGTGGCTGGTATATTTACTGTTTTTGGGCATGATGCTGATTGCTGTTTTTGCGTTGCTGCCAACGCTATGGAAGCAACTGAGTAACTTAATCGCTGAGTTACCGCTTGCTTTGAATAAAGGGCAGGAATGGTTAACTCGTTTTGTGCAGTATCATCCTACCTGGTTCACCAATAATCCTATTGACCATCTTGCCATGATGATTAAAGAGCAATCGGTAAAAATCGGTCAGTACTTGGTTTCTTATTCCTTGTCTGGGCTTAAGGGTTTGCTGGAAATGGTGGTGTATTTGGTATTAGTGCCACTGCTGGTTTTTTTCTTTTTGAAAGATGGCAAATCCATTACAACGTGGTTGGGTCGTTATTTACCCAGTAATCGCGGTTTAGTTCATTCGGTATGGTCTGAGGTGCATCAAAAGATTGGTGCTTATGTGCGTAGTCGTGTGTTGGAAATGCTGATTATTACTGCCATTTCGGTGTTGGCTTTTGGTTTACTCGGCATGCAATATGCTTTTTTGATTAGCATTTTTGTTGGTTTATCGGTAATGGTGCCGTATATTGGCGCTATTTTGGTGACAGTGCCGATTTTTGTTATTGGTCTGATGCAGTGGGGTTTGTCGCCCCATTTTGGTTATTTGCTGTTAGCTTATGCGGTGATTATTACTATTGATGCCAATGTGTTATTTCCCTTGTTGTTTTCAGAGGCCATGGATTTGCATCCTATTGTGATTATTTTGTCGGTGTTAATTTTTGGGGGTTTTTGGGGATTTTGGGGGGTGTTTTTTGCAATTCCACTAGCAGCTTTGGTGAAAGCGATTTTAAGCGCATGGCCTTCAACTCGGTTAACATGATGTGGGTTTGTCTAAAGGCTGTGGTATGTAGGCATCTACATTTACATTTCCCCTTAACGAGAAAGGGACACACCCCTTTAATCACCCCCTTAACAAAGGGGGTCACTGCGCCAAAGGCGCAGTGGGGGGATTTG
>CAZSHR010000041.1:0-12887 GCA_964606725.1 uncultured Coxiella sp. | reverse complement strand
ACAACTGAAGTTGTCGGCCCCCTTTTAAAAAAGGGGGCGATATTTTCATATTTCCTCAGCCTTTCGAGTATTTTTCCGCTCCTTTTAATTCTCAATAGAATACGATATGCGCATACCGCAGCTTAACAAAGCGGTGAATATATTTTCCTTCAGCAAAAGGGGCATATTCTTTTGATCACCCCCTTAACAAAGGGGGTCGCTGTGCCAACGGCACAGCGGGGGGATTTGTATCCTGAAAATTTTTTCAATCCCCCCGACAACTGACGTTGTCGGCCCCCTTTTAAAAAAGAGGGCGATATTTTCATATTTCCTCAGCCTTTTTGTTAAATTGTACTGCGCCAATTTTTTAATGTGCCTGAAGAAAGACTCTAAAATTATCTTTTTTCAATATAGATCACAATTAATTTTTACCTCTACTGGTCAATGGAAAAGTAGCGCTGTATGGCAAGCGTTTACGGCAATTGCTGACACTGCGGGCAAAAAACACTGCTTCTGCCTGAAATAATCACTTTTTCAAGCACAGTTTTACAACACAAGCAAGCTTGCTGATCACGCTGATAAACATACAGTTTTTGCTTAAAATAGCCTGGGTCTCCATTGCCATCACAAAAATCTTTCAAAGTTGTGCCACCACAAGCAATGGCTGTGCTAAGCACTTTACGTATCGCTCTAAATAATAAGCGAGATTGCTCAATACTTACCTGGTTAGCCGGCATTTGCGGATGAATTTTTGCTTTAAACAACGCTTCTGATGCATAAATATTACCAACACCAACGACTACCTGATTATCCATAATCCTTTTTTTAATAGCTATCTTACTGCTGTGAATTTTTTCCCATAAATAATCGGCAGTAAATGCTGAACTGAGCGGCTCTACTCCCAATGAAGCTAATAATCGATGTTGTAAAGGATTATCCTTTACCCAAAGCACGGCACCAAAACGACGTGGATCGGTAAAACGCAACGATACATTATCGGCAATAATATCAACATGATCATGCTTACCAACACAAGGCAAGGATTGATACAAACGCAACCTACCAGACATACCCAAATGTATGATCAATGTTCCTTTATCGGTATAAAACAATAAGTATTTAGCACGCCTGCTAATCTTTTGTATTCGCGCCTGTTGTAGCAATTGCGGTAAATTCTCTGGTATAGCAAAACGGAGTTGATATTGGCGAACTACAACCTGTTGGATGGTTTGCTCAGTAATCGCTTGCACACTACGGCGGATAGTTTCTACCTCAGGCAATTCTGGCATAGCATAACCTCTAAAAGTTAACTCTCTTATGTATCAGTGGCTAATGCGCTTCATCCCAATTATCGCCCACTCCTATATCAACCACTAAAGGAACTGACAGTGTTGCTGCATTTTCCATGCAAGACCTTAACTGTGCCAAGCATTCATCAAGCACAGAGTTATCTACCTCCAACACTAGCTCATCATGCACTTGCATAATCATCTTAGCAGCAATATCACTGCTTTGCAGCCACTGATCAACACAAATCATGGCTTTTTTTATAATATCTGCAGCACTGCCTTGCATGGGTGCATTAATAGCAAGTCGCTCAGCGGCTTTCTTGCGCAAATGATTACTGGATTGAATATCTGGAACATAAATGCGTCTTCCATATAAAGTTTCAACATAACCATATTGCTCAGCGAAAGCGATAGATTCATGCATGTAGTCATGAACTTTCGGATAGCGGTGAAAATAAGTATCCATGTATTGCTGCGCTTCATTTTTTGAAATATTTAAATTTTTGCTCAGACCAAAAGCAGACATCCCATACAACAACCCAAAATTAATACTTTTAGCATGACGGCGCTGCTCATCACTTACACGGGTGAAGTCTACGTTAAATACCTCAGCAGCAGTAGCACGATGCACATCAAGACCTTGGTTAAATGCTTTTAATAAACCTGGGTCTTGCGACACATGCGCAATAATCCGCAGCTCAATCTGTGAATAATCCGCCGCAATCAGTTGGAACCCTTTGGGCGCAATAAAAGCTTTACGTATTTTTCGACCTTCTTCAGTGCGAATTGGAATGTTTTGTAAATTTGGGTTATGAGACGATAAACGTCCTGTTGAAGTAACGGCTTGATTGTAAGAAGTGTGAATTCGCTGACTATGTTGGCCAACCTGCAATGGTAGCTTATCCGTATACGTGGTCTTTAGCTTACTAAGACGGCGATACTGCAAAATAACTGCCGGCAATGGGAAATCCAACGCAAGCTCTTGTAAAACGTTTTCCGCTGTCGATGCTTGACCTCCTGGCGTTTTCTTAACAACAGGCAATTTTAGCTCATCAAATAATACCACCTGTAACTGCTTAGGTGAACTTAAATTAAATTCATGCCCAGCTAGTTGATAAGCGCGAGATTCTAGTTGCTCAAGCTGTTGCCCCAACTGCTGACTTTGTTGATTTAACATAGCGCAATCAATAAGAACACCGTGTAACTCAATACGCGCTAACACAGCAAGCAAAGGAATATCTAATTCGGTAAAAACATGACTGAGTTTTTGATCTTGTTGTATGATAGGATACAGCTTTTCATGCAACGCCAAAGTCACTTCAGCATCTTCGGCAGCATAATGCGCTGCAACAGGAATCTCGACTTCATTAAAGGTTTTTTGTTTTGCTCCCTTGCCTGCTACCTCTTCAAAATGCGTGGTCTCACGTTGCAGGTGCTTAAGTGCCAAACTATCCATATCATGACGTGACGCGACGCTATTAATCACATAAGACTCTAGCAAGGTATCAAATAACTGTGCTTCAAATGATACGCCATATTTTGCTAATACTTCCATATCATACTTTAAGTGATGACCAATAATAGTATTTTTTGGCTCACTTAATAAAGGCTTTAATTGCTCTAATACCCATGCTCGATTTAATTGTTCTGGTGCCTGATCATAATCATGTGCAACAGGAACATAGGCGGCTGCCTCTGGAACCGCAAAAGATAGGCCTACCAATTCAGCGGACTGAGCATGTAATGAGGTTGTCTCTGTATCAAAAGAAAATAACTTAGCTTTTTTTAACTTCTGCAACCAATGATTAAAGACTTTTTTTGTTAAAATTGTTTCATAGTTATTAGCGGGTGATTTTATCTGCTGCTCAGAAAGCTCATCCATCCATGCTTTAAATTCATATTCAGAAAATAATTGTTTCAACTTTGCAGTATTTTGCTGCTTAAGCGTTAAATCTTGCAAGGTTTCTTGAAGTTCAACATCGGTCTTAATCGTGACAAGCTGCTGTGATAGCGACAACTGCGTTAGATGATTACGCAGATTCTCACCAACTTTGCCGGTAATACTATCAGCCGCTGCAATAACCCCCTCCAGGCTACCATATTGGCTCAACCATTTAACCGCTGTCTTTGGCCCAACCTTGGGAATTCCTGGAACATTATCACTGCTATCACCCACCAAAGTCAGGTAATCAATCATCTGTTCTGGTGTGACCCCAAATTTTTTCTCAACCTGGGCTTCATCCATCACTTGCTCAGTCATAGTATTAACTAAGTTGACATAGGGATTAACAAGCTGAGCCATATCCTTATCACCTGTAGAAATCAGCATAGCCATTTCCTGCTGACTCGCTTGCTTTGCCAATGTTCCAATAATATCATCAGCCTCAACACCAGGTTTGATTAGTAAGGGAAAACCCATGGCTAAAATAATTTCGTGTAATGGAGTAATTTGTTGCGCCAAATCTTCTGGCATAGCAGCACGATTAGCTTTGTAATCAGGATACATCTCATGTCTGAAAGTTTTTTCTTTAGCATCAAAAATAATCGCCACTTGTTGCGGCTTATAATCTGCTAAAAGCTTTCGCAACATATTGACAACCCCATAGATCGCCCCGGTTGGATGGCCTGCGGCATTGGTCAACGGTGGCATGGCATAATAGGCACGAAAAAGATAAGATGAGCCATCCACTAAGATAATGGGAGGTGTTGCAGACATTTAACTTCCTAATATTAAAAATATCGCATCCAGTATAACCGAATTCACAAGGCGCACATTACATTTTTTTAAGCAAAATATGCTACAATAACCTCAGTTCGGAGCTTTAAATAAACAAAACGACTGATTATGAACAGAAAAAGATCTATTTCAAGTTTTACCCTGCTTTTCACCTCTGTTAGCGCCATCCTAGGCTCAGGCTGGTTATTTACTAGCTATTATACTGCCTCACTTGCTGGCCCTGCCGCCATTATTTCATGGCTCTTGGGCGGTGCAGTCGTTATTTTTATTGCCTTTGTCTTCGCTGAATTATGCGCCATGCTACCAGTTATGGGTTCAAGCACACGCATACCCCAATATACGCATGGAACCTTGGTGAATTTTTTATTTTCTTGGATTATCTGGTTATCTTATGCCTCGCTAGCACCCACTGAGGTTCAAGCCGTTATACAGTACTTAAATTACTTTTTTCCAAGCCTACTAAATGCAAATAGCAGCTTATCAACTAGCGGATATATGATTGCTACTATTTTAATGCTAGCTATCAGTGCCATTAATATTTTTTCACTACGTTGGTTATTGCACTGCAACAATTTCCTGACTCTGGTGAAGATAGTTATCCCTTTAGTCTTAGGCAGTTTTATCTTATGGCGCTTCTCCAGTGTTGAACATATTATCCACCCTGCAGGAAGCGTATTTTTACCCTACGGCTGGCATGGCGTGTTAGCAGCTACTGCCACCGGCGGCGTTGTCTTTGCATTTAACGGCTTCAAGCAAGCCTGCGAGTTAGCAGGAGAAGCAAAAAACCCGCAACGCGCTTTACCGCTTGCTATTATAGGGTCGATTTTAATCTGTTTAGTGATTTATTTAACCCTACAGCTTGCTTTTTACTCTTCTATCACAACAGAAAATTTAAAGCTCAATTGGCACCATTTATTCCTACCTGGAGAAAACAGCCCACTTGCGGCTTTATTACACCAAGATAAACTCACCACACTACTTCCTTTGCTATACTTTGGTGCGCTTGCTGCTCCATTAGCTGCGGCGCTGATGTATGCTGGTAGTGCGAGCCGCTCACTTTACGGTATAAGTAAAAATAATCACATTCCAACCGTCTTCAACAAGCTAACAGCACAAGGTAATCCAATTTATGCGATTATCTTAAACTTTATTCTCGGCATGTTAATGTTTAGTCCTCTGCCTGGGTGGAACAAAATGGTTACTTTTTTAACTTCACTGATGGCTATCACTTATGCCATTAGTCCAGTTTGCTTATTGGCACTGCGCCAACAACTTGCGGAACAACCACGACCACTGCGTTTACCTGCGGCAAAGTGCTGGGCCACAGTAGCATTCTATTTATGCACATTACTTATTTACTGGAGTGGTTGGGACACGCTTTCTAAATTAGGCATACTATTGGTCGTGGGATTATTGGTGCTTTTTATCCACCGTGCATTCCTTGAAAACAAAGACGACTTACCCCTGCATATAGCGGCTTCGGTGTGGGTATGGCCCTATTTTATAGGGATTAGCGTCATTTCTTATTTAGGGAATTTTGGTCATGGCCGTGCCATATTGCCTTTTGGATGGGACTTTGCGGTTATTGCGATTTTTTGTATAATCATTTTATGGCTAGCCATGCGGTTCAAGCTCCCTTGTCATGTTACAAAAAGCTATGTGCAGCGGCTAGAAATGCAACTGGATAGCAAGGAATGAAAAATGGAAAAAAATGACCGCAGCATCGTGATGTCTGAGGTAATGACACCCGATAATGTCAATTTAGCAGGAAATATTCATGGTGGGTACTTGTTATCCTTATTGGATAAGGTTGCTTACGCTTGCTCAGCACGCTACTCCGGCAAGGCGGTGGTCACACTTTCATTTGATGATGTTCTTTTTAAACAACCGATTTATGTTGGCGAACTGGTGACTTGTTACGCTAATATTAATTATGTCGGCAATTCTTCCATGGAAGTAGGGATTAAAGTAGTCACTGAAAATTTACGCAGTGGCAAGCGGCGACACTCCAACACTTGTTATATTACTATGGTGGCAGTAGATGAAAATCTCAAACCCATCAAAATCAAACCTTTGACTTTAAATACAACGCTTGAAAAGCGTCGTTTTTATGAAGCCAAGCTGCGTAAGGAAATGCGTTTGCAATTTAATGCAGAGCATGAAAAGCGTAAGCGAGAAATCCAAATTGAATGATAATATTTTTCTAATTGGCAGTATGGGTTCTGGCAAAACTACCGTAGCCAGGTGCATCGCTGAACAAAGTTCACTGACCTTCTATGACTCAGATGCACAAATCGTAAAAAATACTGGCGTCAGCATTGCCACCATTTTTGATCAAGAAGGAGAAAAAGGATTTCGCCAGCGTGAACAAGAAACACTTGATCAACTAACTCAAAAAAGTGGCATTGTTATTGCCACCGGAGGCGGCTGTGTTACTATTGCGAAAAATCGCGAGCATTTATCCAAACGTGGCACTGTGGTGTATTTGCGTGTTTCCTTAACTATTCAGTTAGCACGATTAGCATTAAGTGACAACAAAAGACCTTTGTTTAACGGCCCTAATAAGCAAGAGAAATTACAACAGCTTAATGCCTCACGTAGTCCATTGTATGAATCCATTGCCAATTTTATTTACTCTGTTGACGAAAAAACTCCCAAGCAATTAGCGCAACAAATTTTAAGTGAGGCGTATCATAATGCATAAAATAACCGTAGACCTACCACAACAGAGTTACCCTATCTATATTGGTGAAAATATCTACGCTGATTCAAACCTGCTAACTCAGCATATCAGTGGCAACAAAATCTTGATTCTCAGCAATGAAACTATAGCGCCATTATATTTGACGAAACTGCGGCAATCGCTAAGCACCTTTATCTGCGATGTAGTATTGCTACCAGATGGGGAAGTACACAAAACTATTCAAAACTGGGAAAAAATTTTAGATGTTCTTGCACAGCAACAGCATCATCGTGACTCCACTTTAATCACCCTAGGAGGTGGCGTGATCGGCGATATGGGAGGATTTGCAGCAGCCAGTTATCAACGTGGTATTGATTTTATCCAAATTCCAACAACCTTATTAGCGCAAGTGGATGCTTCTATTGGGGGCAAAACGGCAATAAATCATGCCGCAGGTAAAAACCTAATTGGCGCTTTTCATCAACCTAGTGCTGTAATTATTGATACCTTATGCTTAAATACACTGCCAGAACGTGAATTCAAATCAGGACTGGCTGAAATCGTCAAAGCAGCATTAATCGCTGATTCAGCGTTTTTCCAGTGGCTAGAAGAAAATTGTCAGGCATTATTGGACAGAGAGTCTAACACACTCATAACAGCCATCGAAAAGTCCTGCCTGATTAAAAAGACGATTGTAATACAAGACGAGAAAGAGCTAGGCGTTCGTGCGCTATTAAATCTTGGCCATACTTTTGCACATGCCATTGAAAAGTCATTAGGTTATGGCTCTTGGTTACACGGTGAAGCAGTTGCAGCAGGTTTAGTGCTTGCCAGTCGACTATCTTTGCAACGACAACACATTACTCAAAATGAGCAGCAACGTATTGAAAAGTTACTGAAAAATTTAGGGTTACCAATCAAGTTACCAACGACATTATTACCAGAGCAAATAATCGCTTGCATGCGCATGGATAAGAAGGTTAAAAAAGATAAGCTACGCTTTATTCTGCTCAATGGTATTGGTCAAGCGGCTATTTATGATGATGTGACTGATGATGAAATAATGCAAGCCCACAAAACAGAGGCAAACTAATGGAAAAAAGCAACTCTTTAACTTATGCTGTTATCGGCAATCCGGTTCAACATAGTCTCTCCCCCAAAATCCATCAGCTTTTTGCAAAAGATTCTGGCATTGAATTAGAATACCAGAAGATACAACCGGAAATAAATGACTTCAAAAAATCAGTCATCGACTTTTTTAGCAACAACGGCAAAGGCTGTAATATTACTGTTCCTTTTAAGCAAGCAGCCTGGCAGTTAGTGGAGCAACTTAGCGATGATGCTAAATTATCACAGGCGGTTAACTGTTTAACAAAACAGGAAGATGGCAGCCTACAAGGTGATAATTTTGATGGCGTGGGATTAGTGCAAGACTTGCTTCATAATCACCATTATGAAATTAATCAACGCAAGATTTTGATTTTAGGTGCTGGAGGGGCAACACGAGGAATCTTGGGGCCGCTATTAGAAAAAATACCAGAAGAAATCGTGGTAGCTAATCGCCATATCGAAAAAGCAGTCGAGCTAGCTGACCTGTTTCAAGCCTATGGCAACATTAGGGGTATCTCATTAACTCAAATACCCACGCATAAATTCGACCTTATCATTCATGCAACCTCCCTAGGGCACCAAGGGAAGGCACCAGCAATACCAGAATCCGTTATTGACTGTGATTCTTTTTGCTACGACTTATCCTACGGTGATGCAGCAAAACCTTTTTTACATTCAGCGCAATCACTGGGCGCAATGCACTGTCGAGACGGTATAGGGATGCTAGTGGAACAAGCCGCGGCAGCATTTTATCTATGGCACGGCATCTATCCAGACACTAACAAGGTTATAGCGCTTTTTTCAAGGTAACAGATACCATCTTAACTTGCGGTACCTGGCAATCCTAGCTAAACAGCCAAAGCCGAACTAACAAACAGCGAGCTTATTAGCGCAAATACTCATATATACTGCTATATCGCCAAGAGTCGATTACATGCACGTGGGAATAGGCAAGTCTTCCTCTGGGATGTCACAGGAATAATAGGAATCAGGAGCTTTAAAAAATTTGCTGCCACCTTTGCCACTGATAGGTTTGTTTGTATTTGTAGGTGGAAAATTCAGAGAAAAAGAGCAAACATCAGCAAGGCTTTTGAGGCCATCAATTTCTGTTGCTTTACTTGGATGTCTGGTTTTTAATTCCCCTTTAATGGCCTTTGCCAAGCTATCTAAATTATCCGGCTTAGTAATTGAAAGAGCCATATTTTTTGAGAATTCCTGAGCTATTGGGTGAACATACCCCATAGTAAAAACTTGCTGAAAGAAAAATTCCCTGAATTCCTCCTCGCAAAGCACTTTATAAAAGTCAATAACGCTCTTTCTAGCGTCTCGTTTGGTTTGATCGTAACGCTGATTTCTATTAGACATATTTTTCAGCTCGCTAAGACTTGATTGCGCTTCGTTAGGTAATTTTTTTTCTTTTAGATCGGAATACCATAGTTTGATGAAGGGCGCGAGTTTCAATAGAGTGTCAGCCTCAGTATCGGTGATAACGAGAGTGAAATTCTTTTGGTTTTGATAATTCCAAAACCCCTCATTTCTTTTCTCGCAACCCAAGAGCATAATCAAAAATTTAAGAATATGTGCATCTTCTTCATTTTCAGTGGAAAAATTATATTCTCCGATAAAGGTAGTGAAGTTAGACTGCTTGTTTCGTTTACAATCTCCAGTAAGCTTGAATAGGTACACTTGGAACATATAGTCGATGACGGCTTTTGTAAAACTTTCTTTTTCCTGAACTGCAACCCCCGATCCTGGGTGGCCGTCGCGGTGTTTTTGTTCGAGATTTATTCTTTCAATTTTTTTCATTCTTAAGTACCCCTTAAAACTTGTTTAGAAGCGTTGAATTTGTCAGAGGCGAGAAAACGAAGTGATTAATGGCAATAAAACCTAGTGTCTTCTGCTTGCCCGACATGCTGCTTCATCCTAAGTAATCTCTCCTGGTTAATCAAGTGATAAACACATCCTGATATCACAACGGCAGCAGCAGGCTTACAATCTTTTTTTAAAGATTCTAATTTAATACGCGTCGCAACACAAAGAGCGAGATTATTTCGCTGCTCACAAAGCTTGATTATCTGAGCGCTTATGCGATAATAATTAAGCTGAATAGGACCATGATCACTTTGACAAAAAGATAGAATCAAACAATCTATCTCATCAACATTGGATACTTGCAATTGTTGTCGGAAGCTAAATAGTTCTTTAAAGCGATTGGTTTTGACAATAAAAGCTTCTGAAACCAAAGGTGTATCACCCGCTTTAAGAGCTGCACTAGCAAGTGATAACTGTTCAACACTATGATTAAACAAAAAAGGATAACCGTGGCGACTATTGGCTCTGTTAAATGCCAACCAATCATCAAAACGTTTTTTGGGAACTCCTACCACCTTCAAGACAAACCAAGCATTCGCTTTTTGTGTATGGGTGGCGGCACTATCAACGATATCAAATAATTGATCAGCAACAGCATAGCACATGGATTCAGTTAAACGCAATCTAGAAAACAGGTAATGAATACAAACCGGAATACCTCTATCATCGTCAATATATTCCATTAATGTTGATAACACTTGCGGCATTAAATCATTGGAAATTTCCATATTAGCTAACGCTTCACTAGCTGCCGCTGCAACTGGGTATACAACGATATAACCGTCTTTATAAGAATAAGTATCTGCAATAGATAGTTTTTCTAGCAATCGTTTTACTAGACAAGATTTTTTTTCAGCAGGAACACTTATATTTATCAAAACCTTTATGGCATTGAATGAAGTCTCCTTATCCAAATCATCAATTCGTGATAGAATATCTGCCAAACATTGGCTACCTGTATGAACCCTTAAAAGTTCTGTACGACATATCATTTGTTCTTGCAACGATTTTAAATCAGATAAGCTAGAGAAAAAATCATTATAGCAATAAAAAAATGCCAAAAATAATATAAATAGTTCCGTTTTTTTCTGTAACTGATGACCTACTAAAGAATCCTCAACGCATTGAATCCAGCTTCTCCCTTCTTGGATATTTTCCTGTATGTCATTGACTAATTTTGTATTCAGTTGAGAAATTTTAAATAATTCAAATAAACAACCTGATTTTCCAGAATAACTATATTGCGCTAATAAATGACTCAGTACCTGATCAGGCGTAGGCACATCATGCTGGGAAAACAAATACATGGATATCGCCGCTCTGTAATAATTAAAACGCTTTAACAATTTTCTCATAATCACTTCCTACACTCACAATAATAAACCTTCTAAGCATTATGCGACAGTTTGGTTCTCGTGAATAGATCAGGGTATATTTTTGCACTACTTTTACTTGCACTGAAAAATTAACTTAATTTTCAATAAACAAGTATGATCCATGAACCACCTCAGGCGACAAGTCAGCTTCCAAACAAAACGACTCTTTCTCATAATACCTGTCACTTGTAGACAAGCTACTCTTTCAGACTCACTTTGCACTGAACAAGACTAACTATTTCTTTTTGGCAAGAAATTGATTTACAATGCTTGCTCTGCTGCAATGAGAATCAAGAAAGATGAAGAACTTTGTTAGATCAATCCTAATTTTGTCAAGCTTGATCAGCTTTTTCGATGTTCCTGCGCATGTAATTACGTTCAATTCCATAGGGCAGGTGCCGCTTTCTCAGCAACTGATAAAAGCGATTAGAGTAACAACGTATTGCAAATATTCTGATGGTTCAATATTTAGTCCATATCTGGACAAAGCGAAATCCGCTGATGTCTCAGAAAAATGACTTCGGACACAGATGTCGCCCCACATCCTGGCACTTTAGGTCAGCCCAACTTAAGCTCATAACTGAGGATGGGAAACAGCATACTTGTCAATACAGCCAGAATCCACGTCAGCAAACACAGTGATACTTACTACCTGGGAACCATGCTTATAGACGGTGTGTTTCGTGGCTGTGTTGTTGAGAGAGACTATTAGAGGCTCTATCACGAGCTTTATCGAATACAGCTAGGCTAATCGAATTTTTTGACAGAGCACTTCTTGCTAGTTGGTAGTCATAAACCCTGCTAGTAACTATTGCGCGACCGTTTCTTTTTTCTAAATAGATCGAGGTATGTTTTTGTGCTACTATCATCGGTCATGAAAAATTAGCCTAGGTTAACGTGATGAGCGCAGCGCAAGTCTTTGAAGTGATTGTTGTTGGTGGGGGACACGCTGGCACCGAAGCGGCACTGGCCAGTGCACGCATGGGTTGCCGCACCTTATTATTGACTCACAACATTGACACAGTTGGTCAAATGTCATGCAATCCAGCTATCGGAGGCATTGGCAAGACTCACCTTGTTAAGGAAATCGATGCCCTAGGTGGCTGCATGGCTCAGGCAACCGATAGTGCCGGCATACAGTTTCGCACATTAAACGCCAGCAAAGGCGCAGCTGTTCGCGCTACCCGCGTACAGACAGATAGGAATTTATATAAATCTGCTATTCGATCCCACATTGAAAATCAGCCCTGTCTTTATTTATTTCAGCAAGCGGTCGATCAATTAATCATCGAGGGTGAAAAAGTCAGCGGCGTTGTAACTCAAATGGGATTACGCTTTCACGCTAGAGCAGTGATCTTAACCACAGGAACATTTCTGGGAGGGAAAATTCATATTGGTGCGAGCCATTATCAGGCTGGACGCGCTGGGGACTCGCCTGCAATTACGCTAGCAAAGCAATTACGAGAGCTACCTTTTCGCGTTGGTCGACTCAAAACTGGTACACCACCACGCATTGACGGTCGCAGCATTGATTACCAGCAATTGAGCGAGCAGCGCGGCGATGAACCACGACCCGTTATGTCTTATTTGGGTAATATTGCACAGCACCCCGATCAAGTTTCCTGTTATATCACTTACACCAATTCACACACACATGATATTATTCACGGCGGTCTTAAAGCATCTGCGCTTTATAGCGGCATGATAAAGGGGGTAGGACCTCGCTACTGCCCTTCTATCGAAGACAAAGTAGTGCGCTTTGCCGAGCGCGATAAGCATCAAATCTTTCTGGAGCCAGAGGGCTTACAAACCCATGAAGTATACCCCAATGGCATCTCAAC
>CAZSHR010000040.1:0-12954 GCA_964606725.1 uncultured Coxiella sp. | reverse complement strand
GTGAAAATAACTCGTTCCTCCTATCAACGTTAATTTTTCATCGAACTGACGTTAAATAATAAAATCCTAGTACTTTAACAAACAAACCAGACTAGATAAAAATGGTACTTTTTTGCAAATCTGTCATCATACCTCTATACCTTAATTTCAAGCTAGTAAATCACTCAAACTAACCGTTGCACTTAACAAGTCTTTTGAATACTGATTGTATCTTAAACCGCCGGCAGTAATAATTACTAATAGCAATTGCTTATCAATTGCGGTTTTTTTCTGAAATACATCAAGTTTACACTTTAATGCTTTTACATAACTTTTATCAATAACAAAAGGTTTTTCATTGTATTTTATTTCACAAATAGTAATTGTATCGTCGCTTCTATCGATTAACAAATCAATTTGTGTCACTCGCTCAGACGAATCACGCGGAATATAGCGCCACGAACCAATTGAACCACCACAATTAATATCAAGCGCGTTAACAATCTCATCAATATGACGCATACAAATGGCTTCAAAAGCATAGCCAGACCATATTGAATATTCTGGTAATTTGGCATGATGAATCCAGTGATTTTTCATCAAACGAACGCGTGCTTTTGATACACACCACTTAAGATAAAACAAACTAAATTCATCAATTAATTTGTAATATTCACCCCTTTTCCTGTCAAAATTCTTGCAAACCTGAATAAAACCAGCATCACACAACTCTCTTAAGCGCGAAGTTAACCTGCCACCACCATGAGATAATTTTGCTACTTTTTCAATAGCAGAACGACTCATTCCTTCAGGCCTAGCAGCTAAAAGCTCAACTAACTCAACGTAAGCGTCTGCACTGGCAAATAGAGAGTTAAATAATTTGGTAAATTCATCTTTTAAAGGCGCTTCCTCATCAAAAAACAGGGCTTGAATATTTTGATCAACAGATAAACCTGAATCAAGATAATTTAAATAATAAGGCACACCACCAACCGCCATGTAAATCTTTAAAATACTTCTGTCGTTATATTTAATGCCAACTTTATGTAAATACTTTTTGGTTTCAGCTAAATTAAATGGCATCAGTTTCATTTGTCGAGTAATTCTATTATGCAGCCCTCCTTTATTATAAATAATATTCTTGATTAACCAGGAGGCAGAAGCCACTAATATAATATTAGGATTACTTGAACAGTGATGATTCCAGTAATAATCAATTGCTTCTAATAACTCCGATCTTCTACCAGCCATCCAAGGCAGTTCATCAAGAAAAATCACGATTTTCCCTGATGCATCCTCAATAAATGTGGTTAACAAAGCAAAGGCCTCATCCCAACTATCAGGAATCGCCAAAGGTGCTTTTTTGAAAAGGACAGCAGCAACTGTCTGAATAAATTTCTCAATCTGTTTGTGGGTCTTGCCTTGATGAATACCTGTTGCGTGAATTAACAAACAATCCTTATGATTAAAATATTCCCTGATTAAAAAGGTTTTTCCAATACGCCGCCTACCATAAACAACAAATTCGGCTTCTGATGAGTCATAGACTTTGTCTAGCATGCGCTGTTGTTTTTTTCTGCCAATAATCATAGGCCTTTCCCGTCCGGACACTTATAAGTTAACTATAAGCGTCCGGACGGATAGTGTTAAGTAATCAGTTCTACCTTACATCGCATGATTTATGTTATAAACCCAAGTTCGACGTTTATTCTTTTATAAATCAAGAGAATAATTGACCAAGAACTGCCAGTGAATTCAACGCAGGTTTGCCAACAAGTTGTAAGGCTATCTGGCCTTAGACCAAGCCTCACCCATATCCATGCGAAACCTCTGCTCAAAAAGAGATAGCTGTTCAACTGATGTTGAAATTATTGCTAGCCTTAGCTCTGTCTTGGAAGTGGACGAACACTTGCACACAATGCTAGAATAAACTAGCAGTTTTCACACTTTGCAAGATTATCCAAGGTTTGTCCTATGTTGGGTTTGCAAAGTTGAGCGTATACCGCAGAAAGTGCGATAAGAGACTTACCCCATGAAGCAAATACTTACATATCCCGAATTAATAACTGAGTTAAGAAAATCTCCAGATCAACGAGAAGGCCTAGTTTCTGTTGGCAACGGAAGATGGATACTGTTAAATTTGCCCGAAGAAAGCGAGCTGCATTTTGTTGACATCAAAGTTGAAAGGAAATTCAAAAAGCATGAATGGTTTATTGGCTACAACAAAGATATTTGGCTTGGAAAACGTCCTATAGACCATCGATTTCTCTCGATACCGCTTATAAGTGGTAAAGATATTAATTTGATAAAAACTGGCAAATCTGGGGATTACATAGTAACCGGAACTAGTGATTATGACACGGGCGACAATGGCGATGTGCTAATTAGGCAGTTATATTTTCTAAACGATGACCACACTCTTTCACAGTTAGAATGTTATGCAGCACAAATCAATGCTGGAGAAAAAGCACAGCGAAAAAAAATCCAAGATATTAACCTACAAGAATCCACAATACAGGCCTCGACTAATGTATCAGCAGAGATATTAACCCTGCCAAAAGAAAGCGCAAAAAATTTTTATAACTCTAGGAAAACGCTTTATTCTGATACCACTATTCTTCTAAAATTTTGGGAAGGTTTATTAGAAACATCTGGTAACAAAGCAACCATACTACTGCAAATAGTAAACTCGATCATAGCTTTATCAGAAAATAACATCGAGCATGCGATTTTCTTGTTATTTTTGATGGCTCTGCATCTAGAAAAAGCTGAAAAACTGCCGCTTGTAATATGTTCTTTGGAACACGAAGAATACAAATATTTTTACAATAAAATTGATCTAGAAAAATTAAATTTAAGCGAAGAAAAAGCAATAATTACATTGATAACAAAGCTACCTAAAGTGTTGAAATTACACAAAGCGCATAAGCGCCAATTCAACACTATTTGCTTGATTAGCATAAGCTCTAGTATTTTATTTATCGGTTTACTTATCTTAGCAACACAAAAAACCACGTTAATTTCAGCAGTCTTATTTCCCGAGTTTTTTCTTATAATTATATTAGTCTGCTCATTAGTGAAGCTAGCAGAAAACTATGGTGCAATGAAAAATAGCAAAGAATCAATATACTCAGGAGAAAACTTCACTAGTGAATGTGATAGTATTGACAAAAAAATGTTAGTAAATAAAATACAAAATTACACATTTGAAGAAATCAAAAACAAATTCACCTTTTGCAAAACAAACCCTATTACGCTATTCCAAAAACAGAGCCAAGAAAAAAATGAAGGCTCTGAACTTGATATTAAAAACAAATTTTAAGCTACAAAAGGTCAAATATCAAATTGTTAAGTGGATTTCGGCAGGTTCTGGGTTGGTTGTTGCAAAGATTTTTTGCATGCCTGTTTTAACCGCATGCAGTAATATCCTGTTGATCTGATTGTCTGCAAATGCTACTGCACTACAAGCAATCAATGAAATAGCCAATATCCCTAAGATACTCGGGAATAAACCCATAGCGGTAACATTAACACCGCTTACTAGCAAAAGACAGGGCCATACTGCCGCAGTTACGCCTAGAGCCCCAGTAGCAAGCATAAACCAAAAGTAACTTATAGTTCGATGCGAGTTGATAGCACTCACAGCAATTTGGCGAGGTGCAGGTTCAGCATTTAGCGGCATCTGTTGCTGTCCAGCAATTTGTTGCGATTGATCATACGGAGGGGGGGCAAGAGAATCGCAATACTCAGGAGGAGATACAGGAAGGGGAGGAGTATACTCTGGCGGGGGTAACTCTTCTTCTACAGCACCCACCTCCCCTTGTGGGGTATCACCAGCACCAAAACTAATGCCATTTTCATCTGTTACACGCTCTATCTTACCCAAACACTGCTCACCCAAATAAACATAGTAATTCTGATCTCGCAACTGTTCTTGTATGGTTTGAAAAAAATGGAAAAACTCGCAAGTAGTGTTTTGTAACAAATTGAAAATAATCCTGGCATCACAAAACGAAGGATCGTAAGCATACTCTGTTTGATATGCACTGCTACCTTGCTGTTGGTAAAGCTTTGGTGGTACGAAGCGCAGCGTACTATTGCCCGACAAAATCGGTACAAGAATTTGCAGTGTAAGCTCAATGTCCAGATTTTCTCGATTTTGCGGCTTAAAAGTAACCGTAAATTCTCTTTGTAAGATGGGCATTTAGCTGACTCTTATTATAACATTCTTTTGTATGAGCAAATTTTATCACAGAGTAAACCTCATCGTCAAATCAATTGATTAATATTTATCTATTGAAAAGCCTTGGAAGTGGACGAACACTTGAACACAATGCTAAACTAAGCTAAAAATCGGAGCAAAAAATGGCCAGATTCTATTTTATCCTGACACTACTCTTGCTTGCTTTAAGCGCCTGCCAAAGCACTAGCAGCCCAACATCACAAGCCACTCAAACAGTCGTTGGCACACAACAGCAAGCTATGGCTGAAGCAATAGAAAGTCAAGGAGCACAAATCGTGCAACAAGGGTCTAAGCTACAGATTATTCTCCCCACCGATAAGTTTTTCCAGCTCACTACATTAAAACTCAAATCCTATCAAGTGGATACAATTAAACTCATTGCTCACTATTTAAAAAATTATGCCGAACAATTTGAGCACCCTCCTAAAATACGAGTATACGGATACACAGATACAGTTTATACCACAGCAAAACAAGCTGAGCTTTCGCGACAATATGCCCAAGTCATTGCTTCTTTTCTATGGAATCAAGGCTTTAGTCCGCAGCAACTAGAAGTTCAAGGGCAAAGCTCAACAAAACCGGTTGCCAGTCAAAAGACAGCCCAAGGCAGTAGTCATAATAGAAGAGTAGTGATTGAAGTGCGATGATAGAGAAACGGCTAGCAAGTTTACTGATAAGCTGGGTGAATATTTAGCTGGCTTACGGCAATTAAGCTCTAAACATAAGTTTACTCAGGATTCTCAAAACTCAGCAAGCCCGAATTATAATCATAGGCAAATAACTCAGCATAACGGCCCCAATCAATCACGGTGGACAGCACTTCTTGAGCAGCCTGCTCACTTAGATGTTTTTCTAATTCACGCAAAAATAAGGACTCAGGAGCTTCATGATTAGGGCGATCTTTTAAGGTTTCAAGAATATATCGTGCCATCGGTACAGAAGCACAAAGATTTTTCGCAAAGATTTTTTTACTCTCTAACATATCGGCATTCGCTAACTGGCGTCCAATAGCGGTTAATTCAATGTCTCCTTCACAAACCACAGCAAAACCGAGTATTTCCAAGGCTTCTGTAATCGGAAATAACTCATCAATTTCAAAATGCAATTCCTCCGCAACTTCCGGCAAATCAATCTTGGTCTGATCTTCATAAGAAACTAACTCATCTAACAAACCTAATATGGTTGAAATTTCTACCTTGGGTAGGCGATGCCCTAAATCAATTTCTTGATCTGGCAAGGTGACTTCCTCCACTTCTGGAGTGGTCATCAGCCCATAAATATCATCAATTAATTCACGAAATTTAGGGTCTTCACTATCACGAGGATGCGCTAGATCAAAGGCTAATTCGGCACGAACACAGCCTGGATCATTATCAAAGACTAGAATTCTATCAGCCAACGCTGCTGCTTCTTCGATATTATGCGTCACAATAAGCACACTTTTAATTTTTGTTTTCCCTGACGACCAAATATTAATAAGGTCGCCACGTAGATTCTCCGCAGTTAATACGTCCAGAGCAGAAAAAGGCTCATCCATTAATAACACCTCAGGATCAACTACCAAGGCACGCGCTAAACCGACACGCTGTGACATACCCCCTGAAAGCTCTTTGGGATAAGCCGACTCAAAACCATCTAAACCCACCGCATCAATTGCCTCTAACGCGCGAGTGCGACGCTCAGCACGCGCAATGCCCTGCGCTTCCAAGCCAACTTCAACATTTTCAAGCACGGTTAGCCAAGGCAATAAGGCAAAATGCTGAAAAACCATAGTCAAACCTGGAGCAGGTTTGTGAATCGCTGCACCATTGAAAATTACTTCACCACTGCTGGTTTGAATAAGAACATCAATAATACGTAATAAAGTGGATTTGCACGAACCAGAGCTGCCTAATAAGGCAATAAACTCACCCTCATAAATATTAAAATTAACATGATCTAATACTAACAGCTCCTGACGGCGGTGTTTTTTAAAGGATTTGGTAATATCACGGACTTCAATAATTGCTGCTCTATGTGTCATAAACCGTCCTCTTAATTTAACTGATAACGTGATGCAGCCAAATGATAAAGTGGGCGCCAAATCAGGCGATTAAAGGCTAACACATACAAGGACATCACCACAATGCCTAATGCTAATCGAGGAAAATCCCCTGCAGTTGAGACTTTAACAATGTAAGCACCTAAACCGGTTGCCCATAACTGCGTTTGACCCCAGCTAACAGCTTCGGCAATAATACTGACATTCCAAGCAGCACCAGCAGCGGTAATCGCTCCGGTAATATAGTAAGGAAAAACACCAGGCAACATCAGGCGCCGCCACCATAGCCAACCACTAACGTTTAGGGTTCCCACAGCATGATGTAAATTTTTCGGAATTGCTGCCGCACCTGCAATAACATTAAATAAAATATACCACTGCGCTCCGAGAATCATCAGTGGCGTCACCCACAGGTTAACATTTAAACCAAAATGTAAAATAGCCCACACCACAAAGGGGAAAATTAAATTCATCGGAAAAGCTGCCAGAAACTGAGCAATAGGTTGGGTCAACTGGGTTGCACGCGGACTCAAACCAATTAAGATACCCAGTGGCACCCAAATTAACGAACTCACCAAAATAGCAACGCTAACTCGTAACGCGGTTGCCAAACCAGCATAGAAAACCACCCCCGCTTCATGCAATGACACCGCATCAAAAATAAAACGATATAAAACAATAATAGCCAATACTATCAAGGCAACTAAAAGCACATTCCATATAACTACTAGAAAACGTTGCTGCTTAGTCGCTAAAATTGCCTTTCTCTGTCGATAGCGACGACGAAAGCAAGCCAGGTTAATCAGAAAATTGCCGAGCAACGTCATATGTTCGCCAATATAACGCAAAAAACGAGTCCGCTGCCAAAGACTTAATACCCAAGACTCTGGCTCATCTTCACTGCCCGAATCATGCATTTTAAATTTTTCTGACCAAGCCACCAAGGGCCGAAAAACTAATTGATCCACTAAGGCGATAACCAATAGCATGGCTAAAATAACGTAAAAAATTGCCATTTTATCTTTTTCTAAAATTGCGGTTGCAATATAAGAACCAATACCTGGTAAAAATATTTTATGGTTGGCAACCGATATAGCCTCAGAAGCGACTAAAAATATCCAACTACTTGACATGGACAACATCATATTCCAGATTAAACTAGGAATGGCAAAAGGCACCTCAACACGCCAAAACGTTTGCCAACCAGACAAATGAAACATGGCTGTGGCCTCACGCATCTCTTGCGGCACCATTTTTAAGCTCTGATAAAAACTTAATATCATATTCCACGCTTGCGCAGAGAAAATGGCAAAAATTGCAGCACACTCTGGCCCTAGCATACTGCCACGAAAAAGCACGATAAAGCCGACAACAGTGATAGATAAAAATCCAAGCACAGGAACAGATTGCAAAATATCAATACTGGGAATAATCAAGCGCTCCGCCTGACGACTTTTAGCCGCCCAAGTACCCAAAATAAATGTAAATAGTAATGAAAATGATAGCGCAATTATCATGCGCAAAACGGTTAACAAAGCATAATACGGTAATTGTGAGGGCTTAGTTGAAATATGAGTGGGCTGACCAAGATGAAAATGGCCTAACATGGTATTAGCCCCTACGCCAAATAAAATAACAATGGCAATCACCAATATCAAGGCAATAACATCCCAATAATTGGGAGTAGGCCAATTGGTCACTTCATTCTTATTAAATATTTTAGTGAAAAATGCCATCAAGCCCCCGCCTTCTCATCCAAAAGCGCGTGCTATTCAGATTGATGTAATAACCAAGTATCCAAGGTTTGTTTTACCTCATCAACTCCTAACGGCTCAATAGAAGAAAACAATTGTACTGTTAAACTTTCTTTACCGTAAATATTATCCAGTGCTTCAACCACTTCACGCAAGGCTTTACGCTGTTCTGCTGCTTTCAATTTATCAGCTTTGGTCAATAAAACATGGGTTGATACACCACAGTCAACCGCCCAAGCAATTACCTGTTGATCTAACTCTTTCAGCGGATGCCGAATATCCATGACCACAACCAGACCGTTCAAACAAGCTCGGGTCCGTAAAAACTCGTCAACATTAGCCATCCAACGTTCTTTGACAGATAAGGGCACTTTAGCATAGCCATAGCCTGGTAAATCCACCAAGCGTTTATCGGCTTCAACTGAAAAAAAATTAATCATCTGGGTTCGCCCTGGAGTTTTACTGGTTCGCGCCAAGCCTTTAATCCCCGTAATGACATTCAATGCACTGGATTTACCCGCATTAGAGCGGCCAATAAAGGCTACCTCAGCGCCTTTATCAGCAGGAAGCTGATCAAGTTCTGCCGCACTTTTAAGATAGCGGGTTTGTTGGTACATCAAAGTCGTTGGCATCGTTACTCGCCCTGTTGTCTAAGGGGGCGCATTGTAGCACTATTTTTCCATTGTGTCGCGGCATTAACTAGGCATTATTTGGGCAGACAAATCTCGCCTAAGCAGCTTTTGAAAATAGACTAAGCATTTAACGGCTGTTATGCTAGACTCTTACACAACACAGAGGTTAAAAACACATGTGGATCGGTGAGATAAATATTTCCCCTTTGCTCAAGGCTTTCAAAAAATTTGAGCTATTTCGTCTCAACAATAACAGCGAGCAAGAAAAAGCTGGCACCATACAAGCTTTTGAATATTGTTTTGAATTAGCTTGGAAAATCATGAAGCGTATACTCTCTGAACGAGGTCAAACAACCAACTCCCCACGAGAAACTTTCCGTGTTGCCGCGCTTGAAGGGTTAATTGATGATCCCGAACAGTGGTTTGATTTTTTAAAAAAACGCAATTTAACAACACACACCTATCAAGAATCTGAAATAGAAAAGATATTATCTATTTGCCCACTTTTTTCTCAAGAGCTTAAAAAATTTTTAGCGAAAATTGGGGCGCCTTTGTGTTAATGATCAAAGAAAAACACTTACACATCATTAAAGATATTTTACAAAAATACCCTTATCGCTTTTATGTATTTGGCTCCAGAGCTAAAGGGAACGCAAAGCCCTTCTCAGATATTGATTTATGCTTTTTTGACAACATTCCTGAAAGAGAAATTCTTCTATTGGAAGAAGAATTTGAAGAATCTGATTTACCTTATAAAGTTGATTTAGTGAACGGACAAACATGCGACCCAGAATTCAAAGCCGTGATACTAAGGGACAAAGTATCTCTGCAAAATAAATAATGAAAATAAGCGTTATTATCCCTACTTATAATCGTGCTCAATTTGTTACAAGAGCAATCGATTCCGTATTGCAACAAGAACTAAAAAGCAGCGAAATCATCGTGGTTGATGATGCATCAAGCGATGACACTGACCAAGTGCTAGCTAATTACAAAAAATCAATTCATCTATTAAAGCAAGCAACTAATCAAGGCGTCAGTGCAGCACGTAACCGAGGTATTCAAGAAGCACGGTATCCGTGGCTTGCCTTCTTAGATTCAGACGATGCTTGGCATCCCAAAAAATTAGCCATGCAAGCCACTGAGCTTGAAAAAAATCCGCAGTATTTTATTTGCCATACCAATGAAGTTTGGTACCGCAATGATCGTCGTGTTAATGAGAAAAAAAAACATCGTAAGCAAGGCGGCGATATTTTTCAGGCTTGTTTAGCACTCTGCGCTATTTCACCAAGCAGTGTACTCTTGAACAAATACTTGCTGGATGAAGTAGGCCTTTTCGATCCGAGTTTGCCTGCTTGCGAAGACTACGATCTTTGGTTACGCATTAGCGCAAAATACCCTGTTTTATACTTGGATGAGCGGCTCACTATAAAATACGGCGGCCATCAAGATCAACTCTCTCAGCAATATTGGGGCATGGATAGGTTTCGTATTCAGGCACTATGGAAACTGATACATAGTGGGCGTTTAACAGAACAGCAGCGCTTAACTGCCATAGAGACGACCCTGGAGAAAATTCGTATTTATCAGCTAGGCGCAAAGAAACGCCATAAGTATGAAGAAGTAGCACTGTATGACAAGCGGTTAGACCAATTACTGACACTGCGGGCAAAAAACACTGCCTCTGCTTGAGAAAAACGTACTTTAGACTTTAAGGCTGTTTATGAAACATAACATGAAATTTGAGAAGCTGACATTACAATACAAGGAATTGCTGCTTGATTGGCTCAATCAGCCACATGTTGCTGAATTCTATTATGGTGATGGTTTAAAAAACACTCTCAATAACATCGATCTTTATTGCAAGGGGATCAATCATAATGGTCGTTATTGCTTTGATCATTGGTTGACATTTTATGATAGCCTACCCTTTGCATTTTTGATGACTTCTCCAATTACAGGGCCGTATAATGCAAAAGACGATTACAATCAATGGTATCAGCAAGGAAAGAAGACTTTTACATTGGATTTGTTGATTGGTGATCCCGCCTTTCTGGGAAAAGGATTAGCACACCGAATGATACAATACTTTATACTCGATCAGTATAGAGATGCTGATTTTTTTATAATTGATCCCGAGGAATTCAATACAAAAGCTATTCACGTTTACGAAAAAGCCGGTTTTGAGAAAATAAAACGCTTCTGTCCTGATCATAACCCAAAACCACATATCATGATGCGCCTTATTGTCTCAGATTTAAAGCGACAAGGAATAACAAAGAATATGCGTTTGTTTGTGAATAATGTTAAAAATGTATGGGGCGAAAAAGGAAGCGAGTGGTTACATCAACTACCGTCCTGCGTCAAGCGACTTGCTGATCACTGGTCTTTGACTGACATCATGCCGGTTAGTAATATGAGCTACAATTATGTGGCTTTGGCGGTTCAAAACAAACAAAAACCTGTTGTGTTGAAAATAAGTTGCGATAAAAATCTTATTGAAGAGGAAACCAACGCATTGAAGCACTTTGATGGGTCGGGTTCGGTCAAGCTGTTAGCTATCAATTCAGAGGATAATGCCATTTTGATTGAGCAAGCCATTCCAGGTAAGGCTTTGAGTGCCGTTTCACCTGTGAATATGCAGGAAATGCTGCGCATTTACGCTGACCTTGTTAGCGAGATTGCTTCAAAACCTTTGTTGGATAATCACTATCGACATGTTGCTCAGTGGTGTAAAACGATTGATCGTATCAAAAAAGGAGATATCAAGGAAGATTTGGTGGCAAAAGCCATAGAAGTCCGATCTTTTTTACTGCCTTGCGCACAACCCGAATATCTTTGTCATGGTGATTTACACATGGAAAACGTGCTGCAACATAAAGAAAACTGGATTAGTATTGATCCTAAAGGGATTATTGGCGAAATAGCATTTGAGGCATCGGCGTTTAATTTTGTTAAAAAAGAGGAATGGCATTGTCTTCATTCGATAAAAAATACCGTTATCAGTCGTATTCATCAGCTCGCTAATTTCCTGCAGATCGATGGAAAACGACTGCTTCAATGGGTTTTTTTAAGGGAGATGATTTCAGCACAATGGTTTATCGAAGATCGTGGTGATCCAACAAAGGCACTAAAATTGGCATCACTAATTATCAATGAAGTTTAGTTAACTGAATTGTTTGAATGCACCCAAATTAAGAGTTATTGTAAATAATGCAAATTTTTTGTATAGTCATAACGTATTGGGAAGTTACATTGGAAAGACATAGAAAAATGAGTAAAAATTATTCAATGAAAGTCGGGGAACTGGACCGTGAACGTCTTCGTATTCTGAATAAATATTATAACCCAGGCTCCCTGGCGCTTTTGAAAAAAGCGGGTGTTTCTGATGGATCAAGTTTGTTGGAAGTGGGTTGTGGTCACGGCGGGATGTTGTCAGAAATAAGTCGGCTGGTTGGACAAGATGGCAAGATAATTGCAATAGATTCTAATGCGGAGCAATTAAAACAAGCCTGCCAAAAAATTACTTCAAATAATATATCATTTGTGCATCAATCTGTTTACGATTTGACAGTTGATGAGTCCGTTGATTTCGTTTATTGCCGATTTTTATTAATGCATCTTTCAGACCCATTGTTGGCGATTCGTAAAATGTTAAGTTGTTTAGCTAAAGCAGGTAAATTAATTGTTGAAATTGGTGATACTCGCACACACCGCTATATACCAAATGCTGAAATAACCAACCGATGGCAAGATTACTGGTTCAAGACTGGAAAAGCGCTCAATGCGTCCTATTTATTTTGTGATGAAGCGTATAAAACCTTTAGAGACTTAGGATTAAAAATCGACGTATTTAGTAATAATTTGCCGGTATCGAATGATGCAGAAGCAAAATCCTTGCACTATCTTGGCTTTAAACAGTTAGTACCAACCTATCTTGAGAAAGGAGGAGCTGACTCCAATAGCATAAACGAAGAGTTGACTGCTTATGAAAAGTGTATTGCATCACCTGATGTTTATGTAGAGCTTTATAAGCTGGTACAATTTGTTGTCTGCAAGCAATAAAATTAACGTGGTTTCAGGTTAATCTACTATTTTTAGAATTAACTTTGTTGTAACCATTCAGCTATTGTGGCAGAGCGAACCTATAAAGATAGGGGATTCGTCCCCTTAACAAAGGGGGTCGCTGTGCCAACGGCACAGCGAGGGGATTTGTATCCTGAAAATTTTTTCAATCCCCCCGACAACTGACGTTGTCGGCCCCCTTTTAAAAAAGGGGGCGATATTTTCATATTTCCTCAGCCT
>CAZSHR010000039.1:7087-12982 GCA_964606725.1 uncultured Coxiella sp. | reverse complement strand
AAATACTGGCAACCTCTTGCGATTCCTTTGTGCTTAATTCCGGCAAAATACCTGGCAGTCGATTGGCAAGCAAGGTTTTACCCGCACCTGGTGGCCCTATCATAATAAGACTATGGCCACCACTGGCGGCAATCTCTAAAGCGCGTTTCGCACGATATTGACCATTAACCTCCAACAAATCAGGATAATTAAATGGCGCTTCTTCTGAATGCACCTTATCAGGTGATGATAATGATTTTTCCGCACATAAATGCTGACACACTGCCAGCAAATTACTTGCCGCAAAAATACCGCCACTTGCTACATGTTGGCATTGGGATGCAGTCTTACATGGAAGTATCAAGCAACGATTCGCTTTTTGCGCCGCAATAGCCATCGGCAATGCACCCAAAAAATCTCGTAGCTCTCCTGACAAAGCAAGCTCACCACCAAATTCATAGTCTTTTAATAGGGTTTGAGGAATTTGTTGAGAAGCCGCCAAAATCCCTAGCGCAATAGCTAGATCATAGCGCCCTCCTTCCTTGGGTAAATCTGCTGGCGCTAAATTCACAGTGATTTTCTTGACGGGAAATTCAAAACCACTGTTAATAATGGCACTACGTACTCTATCCTTGCTTTCTTTCACCGCTGCCTCGGGCAGACCAACCATAGTAAAGCGCGGCAAACCACCGGATAAATGCACCTCTACTTGTACTAGTTGTGAAAAAATACCAATATTGGTGCGGCTATAAGTGACGGCCAGAGACATTTAGTTCTTGGGATTTTCTAGCTCATCTACTTTCTGCTGTAGTTGTGCTAGCTTTTTGCGTGTCCGTGCTAATACTTTGGTTTGCGCGTCAAACTCCTCTCGCGTCACTAAATCCATCTTGGCCAATGTATTAGATAAACTCTGTCTTATATTTTTCTCAACATCCTGTGGCAAGGATACCAAGCCTGGGGGAAGCGAATCGAGTAAGCGTTGCACAATGGTATCAATTTGTCCGATTTTTATCATAATTTATCACCCTTAATGATGAACAGATGTGTCATCATAATCTATTTTTCTATCAAAGAAATACCGTAATCTTGATTGTATTATCCGTGAATCATAAACAGCAGTTTCGCAGCGAGGGGTCTGGGGCCAGTTAAAATGAGAGAACTTTTCGCTTGCGCAACCTGAGCCATGCCGCGTGCTAACGGGCAAAACAACAGGAGGTTGTTTTGAGCCGACCTGAGACAGGATGTCGAATGGAGGCGACCGTTACACCACAAGCAGGCGTAAGGTGAGCAAAGGGAGTGAACTCATTTTAACTGGCCCCAGACCCCTCGCTGCGAAACTCCTAGTAAAGTGATCTTAAGCTTCACAGGTAGAGCAAAATATGTCAGGATTAGCCATGAGGAACTATTTTCATTAGCTTGGCTTGTACCTATCCCTTATACTGTTTAATTGATATAAGTTTAAGAGCAACATTGAGGGCGATTATGCTATTCGACAATATATTACAAACCGTTGGCAAGACACCGATTGTCAAACTCCATCGTCTGGGGGCCGAACTCAATTGCCAACTCTATGCCAAATGCGAATTTTTCAATCCAGGCGGATCGGTCAAAGACAGAATCGCTAAGGAAATGATAGAAGAAGCAGAAAGACTGGGTAAAATTAAACCAGGTGACACCTTGATAGAACCCACTTCGGGCAACACAGGTATTGGCATTGCCTTGGCAGGTGCGGTGAAAGGCTATCAAGTGATTATTGTTATGCCTGAAAAAATGAGTCATGAAAAAGCGGTGGTGTTAAATGCCTTGGGCGCTCGTGTTTATCGCACACCCACAGAGGCGGCCTGGGATTCGCCCGAGAGCCACTTATCACTTGCTAAAAAATTAAATCAAGAAATCCCCAACTCGCATATACTAGACCAATACGTTAACCCGAATAATCCTGGCGCACATGTTAATAATACCGCAGAAGAAATTATAGCAGACATGGGTGCAAACCTTGATATGGTGGTAATGAGTGTCGGCACTGGCGGCACGATTACCGGAGTAGCCAAACGCTTAAAACAAAGCTTTCCTAATATAAAAATTATTGGCGTAGACCCGATTGGCTCTATTTTAGGAGGTGGCACAGAGGTAAAACCGTATCTTGTTGAAGGTATTGGCTATGACTTTTTCCCTGAGGTATTGGATAACAGTCTGGTTGATCATTATATCAAAGTAAATGACAAAAACGCTTTTTTAACCGCTAGGCGTTTAATTCGTGAGGAAGGTTTGCTAGCAGGTGGCTCTTGTGGTGCCGCAGCATGGGGTAGTTTACAAGCAGCAAAAGACTTAACAGCCGATCAACGTTGTTTGGTTGTGTTACCCGATGGAATTCGCAACTACCTCACTAAATTTGCCGATGACAATTGGATGAAAGCACATCATTTTTACGAAGAAGAGACAGACTAATGAAAAAAATCACTAGAAATCACCTGGAAACTCGCACCATTCACGCCGGACAATCACCAGACCCTGCAACTGGTGCAGTAATGACACCGATTTATGCGACTTCAACTTACGTGCAATCTGCACCTGGAGAACACCAAGGATTTGAGTATTCACGTACTCAAAATCCAACACGATTGGCTTATGAAAAATGCCTAGCAGATTTAGAAAATGCAGACAATGGCTTTGCTTTTTCTTCAGGCATGGCAGCGATTGCGACGTTGATCGAAACCTTGCAACCTGGTGATCATGTAGTCGCCATGAATGACGTCTATGGAGGAACTTTTCGACTTTTCGAGCAGGTGAGAAAAAAAACCGCTGGACTTGAGTTCACATTTGTAGATTTTACTGATTTGGCACAGGTAAGAGAGGCCATCCGTGACAATACAAAAATGTTATGGGTAGAATCTCCCAGCAACCCTTTATTAAGGGTAGTAGATTTAAAGGCCATCGCTGATATTGGCAAAAAATACCAGGTGCTTTGTGTATGCGATAATACTTTCGCTACACCCATCATACAACAGCCTCTCGATTTAGGCTTTGATGTGGTGTTGCATTCGGCAACGAAATACTTGGGCGGCCACTCGGATGTG
Source organism: uncultured Coxiella sp. (assembly GCA_964606725.1). Classification (GTDB taxonomy): domain Bacteria; phylum Pseudomonadota; class Gammaproteobacteria; order Coxiellales; family Coxiellaceae; genus 2-12-FULL-42-15. The sequence continues at coordinate 9,926 of CAZSHR010000039.1, read as the reverse complement.
ATTAGTGGCATTATTGCCGTTCGTGATAATCCCAATTTATCAGAAAGATTAGCTTATCTGCAAAATGCATTAGGTGCTGTGCCAGGCCCTTTTGACTGTTTTCTCGCCCTGCGTGGTCTAAAAACACTAGCATTGCGCATGGAACGTCATAGCCATAACGCGCAAATCATTGCGCAATGGCTTGAAAAACACCCTAAAGTTAGCAAGGTGTATTATCCAGGCTTAACCTCACACCCACAACATGCATTAGCAAGCCAACAAATGCGTTTATTCGGCGGTATGATTTCCATAGAACTTGATGCAAATTTAAAGAAAACCAAAAAAATGCTAAGTCACTGCCAACTCTTTCAATTGGCAGAAAGCCTAGGCGGAGTTGAGAGTTTAATTGAGCACCCAGCAATTATGACACATGCCACTATTCCACAATCGATTAGAGAAGCATCGGGCATCACTGATAGCTTTATCCGCTTATCGGTGGGCATTGAAAACAGCGCAGACTTAGTTGCTGATCTGCAAGCAGCGCTGGAATCAATTTAGTTCCGCTTGCAAGCGACTGATTATGCTTGAATCATTTGGGAAAACATGTTGCTCAACTTGAGCGATCGGTCGCACACCTATCAAACTATTTGTCATAAAAGCAGCATCTACCTTAGCAAGTTGTTGTGGCAACAAAGGCACTTGATGCACAGCAACGCCTATTTTCTGGCACTGCTTAATCACTTGTGTGCGCATAATGCCATTCAACACACCGCAATCTAAAGAAGGCGTTAACAAAGTGCCTTCCACTAACATAAAAAAATTACCCGTGCTTGTACTAGTAAAACATCCCTTTTCATTCAGTAAAAGCGCATCCGTAAATCCAGCATCTAAGGCTTGCTGTTTTGCAATAATAGCATCTAGATAGTTAAGCGTTTTATGATGCGATGTGGCAGCACTGGAATGACGTCGAATTGTTGCAATGTGCAGACGCTCTGCTGTTGCTTGTGGGCGTTGATAAGGACTCACCGTAACTAATAACGTGGCTTTTGCATCAGGGTCAATTGTTAAACCCCGCCTACTTACGCCACGAGTTAGTGTGATGCGCAATGCACAAACTGATGCTTGTAATTCACTTCTAGTCATTAATTCCTGGCAAATAGCCAGTAGATCATTTCGCGAATACTCCAAGCGCAAAAATAATTGCTTTGCGCTATGACAAAGGCGCTGGCAGTGTTCATCAAAAAAACAAAGCTGTGCTGCGGCATATTTGATGGTGGTGAAAATCCCATCACCCAGCAGTAATCCACGGTCTTGCGCCATAATAGCACATTTTTTTTCGTCTATAAATTGACCATTTATAAAAATCATAAAAGCCCTGTTCTTGACAATAAATTCACAAAACGCCAGAATGTGTTCCATTCTATTCTAGGCTATGTAGCTCAGTTGGTTAGAGCACGGCATTCATAATGCCGGTGTCGCTGGTTCAAGTCCAGCCATAGCCACTCTTCTTTATTGTGCCAGTAAAGGGTAATAGCCCACCCACCCCGTCATTTTCATAAAAATCTGTCCGCTTGATTGGAAAAGAATGATAAACTGTTACAGGTTTTTATGGAAATCCAAAACAGTTGCCTTTAAAAATACCTTTTTATGGAGCCTTTAAAGATTTAGTATTTAGATTACCGAAAAAATCGGTAGTAATCTAGCATACTTGTTAAAAATAGCAGACCGATTTTTCCGATAATGACGTGCTGTCGGAGGTGGGGTGAGCTGTTACACTTGTTTTTTCAATAAAGGTTTTAACTGCTCAGAATACTTTGTTGGATAAAATTCTGTAACTTTATATTGAGCAATTCCATTTTTGTAAAATGGATCTTCCTTCAATATTTTTTCTATAAGAGCTTTATCTCCCAAAGCAATAATTATTCCACCATCACGCGGATTCTTTGCACCTGATGCAATAAAATTACCTGACTCATAATATTTATCCAGAAAATTACGATGATCATTGAGAAATTTATCAACTTGATCAAACGATTTTTTATAGGTTAATTCAATAATCAGCATTCTAATTTCACTGTACTATAGAAAAATTCGGTAATCAATAGAAAATTCTTTAGCAATACGTTTTGCAATTTCTTTCCTGACATTACAGCGACCATTTTCCATAGCGGATAAATTAGCTTGTGTAACACCAATCTTTCTTGCAAATTCTACTTGTGTGAGTCCTTCCCTATGGCGTAATCCTCTTAGTAAAACAGGTGGTTCACCATGTTCTTCTATCAATTCCCTAAAAACCACTTCAACGTTTAAAACACTATCCCTTTGAACCAAAGCTTGAAATTCTGGACGCATTACTTAATACCTGTTAATTAACCGGATTTCTTAGGAACAAGTTTGATCTTCAACATACAGTTAACAGCTTGCGCATATTTCTTTAAGGTACTAATAGACGGTGAATGCTGAGCTTTAGCAACAAAAGACTCCAAACGAGATACAGCAGAAACCGTTGTTTTCATTTCATGAGCAACACTTGCTTGTGTTAATTTTGCTTTTTTTCGAGCATTCAGCATTTGATTAATTAGTTCATATTCTTCTTTAAGCTCTTCATAAGCCGCTAAAGTTTTGGGGTCTTTAAGCAACTCCTCTTTAAACTGTTTATGTGATATTCTTTTCATTTTTCACCTGCTTCATTCGATTTATTGCAATATTTAATTCTCTTCTGGGTGTTTTCTGTGCTTTTTTCCTGAAAGCATGAAGGATAATTATTTCATGCTTTAGCTGGTAACAAAAAAATGCCCTGCCTGTCCCTTCTGGCGTAATTTAATTGATTTCGACCACATTTTCATATAATTCTGGTAGC
>CAZSHR010000039.1:0-7077 GCA_964606725.1 uncultured Coxiella sp. | reverse complement strand
AATAAATGCCCTGCCTATCTCTTCTTTCGCCTTTACACTTATCTCAATTAATCCTGCCTTTAATGGTTTCGTAAATGCTTTGCCCAGTTGAGCACCATGTGTTTCAATCAGTTCAACTGTATGCAAGTATTTACCCCGCATTTTTTCTGGCCACCCTCTAACTTCCGCTATTACCCCCTCATCATAGTAACTAACTTTCCAACTCATATTGCAACCTTAGCATATATGCGAAATTTATCAAGTATTTTGTTAATGAGGTGTAAATTTAAACCAATATGACCTAAAATCAACCTGTTAGACTTAGCATCAAGCTTTTTATTTTTCAGGTCAATACTGTGGTTAAATTGTGACGCAACATGATCTAGAAACACCTGAAATCGTCTATTTGTTTGGGCAGATGCATCGCAAGGGTTTGATTAATAACAATTTTATTCTTTACACTTAATGACTCATAATGCCGGTGTCACAGGTGTAAAGTCCAGCCATAGCCACTCTTCTTTATTGTGCCAATAAAGGGTAATAGCCCACCCACCCCGTCATTTTCATAAAAATCTGTCCGCTTGATTGGAAAAGAATGATAAACTGTTACAGGTTTTTATGGAAATCCAAAACAGTTGCCTTTAAAAATTTAGCATCTTGATCAAACGATTTTTTATAAGTTAATTCAATAATCAACATTCTAATTTCACTCTGCTATAGAAATTTATCCACATTATGAGTTCGTGTCTTTTTTATTTTTTTGAATGAATATATCAAAATCAGATTGATACAAGCCATCCTGCGCAACTCTATATTTTTTATATTCTTTTTGTGCCAGAGCCTTTGCTACTTCATGAGATACTTCTCCTGATCCTGACAATATTGACTGCTCATTAAATTTAAGAAAGGCATCAAGTTTTTCTCCCCACTGTTTCATCGTCATAGTTTTACCTCTCACTGCCTGAAATTAGGCCTTCCCGTCACTTCCACATCTACCATTGCGCCTTTAATTAAAATTTCTTTTGTTAGCTTTTCAAGTGCACCAGGACTTATTTTCTCCATTAGTATATGATGCATTTCTTCTCGCCATGTCAACCGATTCAAATTGTTAATAGGTGATGTTAGTGTGTTGCAGTTTCTGACATTTACACTACTTTTCTTTTCCCTTAGATATAATTAAACTTTTAACTTTTTGGTCATTAGTTTCTTTATTTTGATTGGGCGCCAAAGAATTATTAGTAGGTAAAGACTTTGTTAAGTTCTTTGCTTTTTTATTGTTTTTCTTTGCTTCATAGCTAACAAAATTTTTAACTTTAGTGATATTAATTCTTTTACTTTTTCTACCTTTCTCCGTCAAAGGCCAGCAACCACGAGATGTATTTTTTATATAGCCTGTTTTTCTAAGGTAAGTTCTAGCCCATTCAAGCTCATAAACGACTTTTTTCTTTTTCTTTCACTTGTTTTTTGGAGCATGGCTAAAGTTTCTTCGTCGAATTCTTCTAATTCTATAACTTTTTCATAAATTTGTTTATTAGTCCCTGACCCTCCTAGACTAGTTAACGCTTTGATTACTGGGATAATGAGCTGACCATAGCTAACCTTAAGCATAGTGCGCGAAACCTCAATTTAAGATGGCTTAATAAAGGCACCAATGTACTAAAAAATACCATTTTCGGCAAGTATAAATCTTAATCGATTCATGCGCTTGACGCTCTCTTTCATATTGTCTTCGAAATATACAATAGAAGGCCTACTTATAAGCCTACACAGCCATTCAGATTATCTATACTGTTTTTTACTTAACTTTAGCAATAAAACATCTGTGCAGTTTCGTCCGTATCTCTTCCTTGCAAAAACAACCTATTTTCGCTACGATCATTGGTTGTACATTTACTTTTTATTGTTTTTAATCAATAACTAGGATTTTCTTTCGGGGGCAAATCCGATAATGACATTAGCAAACAAATTAAATATCACTGATCAAGTTGATCTTGCAAGAGTAGAAGAAAAAATCAGTAAGCAAAAAGCAAAGCAACTCTTTGACAGCGGCGATATCAATAAGACAGAGGTTGGCACTTTCGCAGGACTTTCTTTCATCGATGCCTATCTATTTGAAGATATTTACGACTTTGCCGGAAAAATCCGTGACGTAAATATCGCTAAAGGAAATTTTCGCTTTGCACCTTTAATGTATTTGCAACAATCATTAAAACATATTGATAATATGCCGCAGGGCAGCTTTAATGAAATTATCGAGAAATATGTGGAAATGAATATTGCCCATCCTTTCCGCGAAGGAAATGGACGCGCCTCTCGTATCTGGCTAGACCTTATGCTAAAAAAAGAAATCAACCAGGTACTAGATTGGAATTTTGTCGATAAGGAAGAATACCTTTGTGCTATGCAACGCAGCGTGGTCAAAGACACTGAAATCAAAGCCTTGCTGAAACAAGCGTTAACTAATCAAATTCATGACCGCACTCTTTTTATGAAGGGTATTGATGTTAGCTATCACTATGAAGGTTATAGCGAATTCAAAACCGAAGAGTTATAGTTACTAAGCAATCGAGGTTACATACATATCGCTACACATCAGTAGAGAATATAAGATCACCCTCCACTACTTTATGTGGTGAGAATTTTCATATTTTAGGTCATATTGGACAGAAAATTTGTGAAAAGGGGCGGAATGTATACAAATACATGAGCACATGAAAATTCTCCCAAGGAAGCTGAGCTATTACATAACAGGAATAGGATACTATATTTACTTTAAGGGAATAGCTAAATAGTTTAGTATGCCTGAACTTGCAGTGCGAGTAATGTGGCCTTGCCCAGTAAGGTCTTCAGCTAACAAAACATCACCTTCATGAAAAATTTCCTTTGTGCCATCACCAATTTCAATTTCCATAGCACCCTGCAATATAATCACATATTGTCTGCAAGGGGCATTATGCCAACTGGTTTCTCCAACATCTACTTGGCCAAACGTAACAGAATCAACATCAGTCGGGCGAGTTAATTCACCATGCTCAGCAGGAAAAAATTCTAGCTGCATTGCTTCAAAATGTGATTGCTTATCTTTTCCTGTAAATAATCTAATAAACTTCATAACTCCTTCCCAAAAGAAAACTTAAGCCTCAATAAATTTAATAATAAAATCTACCCTCTCATCCACAGAAGCTCGAGGAACATGAATAAGATCATAGCCAAATTTCTTATACGAATCAATATGTATTTGCTCAAAACGAAGAGCGTCTTCAAAACTTATTTTTCTAGCTTGAGTATTTTCAATAAAGCCTAGGTTATCTATGAAAAAAACGGTTTTTTCATAGATGCCGAATCTACGTAACCGCTTTATTTCATCGATCAATATATCAGGAAAATCAAAATCAAGATAAACTGCCAAAGCATAGGTGCATATTGGGGATCGATCATAAAAACATAAATCTGAATCCTGTCTAAACCTAGCTTTTTGTCTTTGAATCTGTAACCTAACAATATCATCGATAAAACCAGCATGCTGCCAAGGCGCAACGATTCCTTGTGATTGTCTCTCACAAATAATATCAGTTGCTGCCTCAGCAACAACACTGATATTATTCACCTTCAATGCGTCAATAATAGAAGTCTTGCCACAGCCAGGAGCGCCAGTTAAAATGTATTGCTTCACCATTGGAAAACCTGCTGCTCGCCAGATTGAGGCTTTGCTTCTCGAAAACCAACACCAACTCCTAGTAATCTCACTGGCTTTTGCTGCCTATCGTGAACTGTGCAAAGCAATTTTTCAAAAATATCATAGCTAAGCGAAGTAACGGTTGTCTCTGCCGTTGACTGTTGAAAATCAGCAAATCGAACTTTAACAAATTGTTTGTGGACTACACGATCTTGATGATTAGCAAGCCTTTTTACTAATTTTTCCATTAAACTAGGCAGTTGATCAAGGCAATCGCTTAGTGAAACCCTATCAACAGCAAAGGTTTGCTCAACACTGACCGACTTGCGCACACGATCTGTCTGTACAGAACGATTATCTACACCACGACACATATCATAAAGTCGTTCACCAAAGCGACCAAACTGATCTACTAATTCCAATAAAGAAAAACGCTGCAATTCAGCGCAAGTCACAATATTCATTTGATGAATCTTTCTCGCGGTTACCTTACCGACCCCATACAACTTAGTGATGGGCAACTGATTAATAAACTCACTTACTTGATCTGGTGTAATCGTTAATTGCCCATTGGGTTTATGCCAATCACTAGCAATTTTAGCGAGTAATTTATTGGGTGCAATACCTGCCGAAGCGGTTAAACCACAACGTTGCAAAATTTTCTGGCGAATGACTGCAGCAATACGCGTCGCGCTGTTTTTTTCATCGTTACAATGGGTAACATCCAAATAGGCTTCATCTAGCGATAATGGCTCCACGAGCGATGTGTACTCATAGAAAATATCGCGAATCTGCAAGGAAATTTCTCGATATTTTGCCATATTAACAGGAATTACTCGCAAATCAGGGCACAGCGCCTGCGCATAGCCTGTTGCCATTGCCGAACGTATTCCTTTTTTTCTAGCAATATAGTTACAGGTACATAGCACACCACGACGATTAGCATCACCACCAACAGCAACAGGCTTGTCTTGCAGTGATGGATTATCTCGTATCTCAATTGCCGCGTAAAAGCAGTCCATATCAATATGAATGATTTTTCGTCTCTCGACAGAGTGCCCCATGGTTCCAAATGCTAATGCTATAGAATTGACAAACTAATTTGACATAAATAGGGATTTATTGTAAAGTTAAATTGACAAAATTGCCATCTTTTTGGAAAGTTTAACCGTAAATGATTGATTTACTAGTCAATATCCACGCCGAAGTAATCAAATCTACGCCGGAGGATTTTGGTAGATATTTGATCAATGAGATTAACTGGGACAATCACGCGGTATGTCTGTCTGGCGACAGGGGGACTGGAAAAACCACGTTGATGTGTCAACATCTACTGCGACACTATCAATCAGCACAACGTGCTCTTTATATTTCTGCTGACAATATCAATGTGTTATCATTTGGGCTATTTAACATTGCACAACAGTATTTTGCATTAGGGGGTGAAGCATTATTTATAGATGAAGTACATAAATACCCTGACTGGTCCATAGAGATTAAAAATATCCTTGATACCTATAAACAAAAAAAGATAATTTTCTCAGCAAGCTCTTCACTGAATTTAAAAAAAAGTAAAGCGGATTTATCAAGACGGGTTGTTTACTATCCATTAATAGGTTTATCATTTCGGGAATTTTTAAAATTTAACAAAACAATCGATATTCAACCGTTAACTTTGCATCAAATTATCAAGCAACACGTTCAAATCGCTGAAAAGCTACAATCTATCACAATTTTAAAACATTTTAAAAATTATCTAGAACATGGCTATTATCCATTCTATCTAGAAGGAGAAAAAGACTTTCCAAGAAAACTTAATAATGTTATTGAAAAAGTCATTGATGAAGACATTGCTATTTGCTACAACCTCAAACAAAGCACTCTACCCCTATTAAAAAAAATACTTTGGTTAATCTCAAGCTCGCAAGGATTAATTCCTAATATTGACAAAATTAGCAGAAACATCGGCGCATCAAGAGAAGCAATTTACAGCGGTTTTGACTATTTAGAACGCGCTGGATTAATCAACACTGTCAGATCAAAAACAAAGGGATTCCAAACAGTCCGCAAACCTGGGAAAGTCTTTATCAACAATACTAACCTCATCTTTGCCATTAATACCACATTGAAATTACCACACTTAATCGGAAATATCAGAGAAACTTTTTTTGTTAATCAGTTAAATAAGCAGCACAAATTATTACTGCATCCAAATTCTGACTTTATGGTCGATGATCTCATATTCGAAATCGGTGGTAACAATAAAGATTTCCATCAATTAAAAAATCAACAGCAAGGATACTTGGCGATTGATGATATTGAAGTGGGCTTTGGTAAGAAGATTCCTTTGTACTTGTTTGGATTACTGTATTAATCACAGCTTAAAGTTTTTAATGAATAACGTCAGTTCGATGAAAACCTAACTTCAATACCCAAAAATAGTTATTTTCATGTGCAAATCTGCCTATTGTCGCTTATTTTTACGCAACACGCCGTTAATACGTCCCTGTAGGCTCGAGCGCCGCATCCTGCGGCTAACGGTTGCTTTAAAAATAAGCGACAATAGGAAGATAGCTGGTTGAAATCAAAAGAAATAACTGTCGAACTGACGTCACATAAAGTAGGGGGGGTAACCTATTATCACTGCTCTAACTGCTGCAAACGAATACTCGCCAACTGAGCAACAGCAGAATCAGGGTACTTCTTGGTAATATCTCGTAACTCACGGATTGCTTTAGTACGCTGACCTAAATTCGCATCAATCACCGCCATTTTTAACCGCGCATCAATGGCCTTGGAGGATTTCGGATACTGACTGAGCACGGTTTGAAACGCCTTTTGCGCATGCTTATTCTCTTTTTCTATCATATAAATCTCGCCCAACCAATAATTTGCATCTGCTGCATACTGGCCTTTGGGATAATCATGAAGATAAGCAAGAAATTGCTTTTTTGCCTTAGAATAAGAACGCTTACCCAATAAAGCAAAAGCAGACTGGTAAGCACTCGCGTCTTTTAGTTGCGCCTGAGTGCCAGATTTTACCGCGGTACTCTTTGCTTTTTTTGATGATGCTGACTGACTTGCCCTACCTTTAGCAGTACCCAACCGTGCATCTAAGTCTTGATAAAAACTGGCTAATCGCTGATTTAGCAATTGTAAATCATGCCCCTGAACTTCAAGCTGACCCTGCAGCTGCGCAATTTGCTGCTGCAATACGCTAATCTGCTGAGCAAAGTTCATATTTACCATATTATTGACTTGACGCTCAACTAACTTAAGCCTATCAACAGTACTCATACTTTCCGTATCTAAAGCGATTAATTCGGGATTGCTTGCTGCTACGGGAAAATTTGGTAACGGCTGATCAGCATCGTTTTCTTGCTCAATCATTTCCGTTGGCGCTTCTAGTATTGGTGTTTCTG
>CAZSHR010000038.1:0-13014 GCA_964606725.1 uncultured Coxiella sp. | reverse complement strand
GTATTTTTCCGCTCCTTTTAATTCTCAATAGAATACGATATGTGCATACCGCAGCCTTAACAAAAAAAGGGGGGGGGTAATTAAACGCTTAAGTCAATGGCAGTGGAGGTGATCTATTACGTTAACTTTTCATCGAACTCACATGTGTTAATGACTGGCAGAGTCATTATCCAAACGTAATGCTCTAATCGTAAAAAGATGCGGCTTAATCTTCTTCGCCCACTGACGGGTATTATCATCCGACACAAGAAAACTGCTGTCTTTTTCAGTCACTGTCACTTCAAAGTCATTTTGTTTTAACAAAGAAAATATCCTGGGCAAACTGTTAAAAGGCTTAATACGTGTTGCCTGATACATCTCAACAGCCATCTCACGAATTAAGGGCAGTTTCCCTTCGGCCTCCAATTCCACTAAAATCTGCTCTTCACAACCGGCTGCATCCAATTTTAAAAAATCTACCGTATCGCTGATGTAGTTCGAGAGTTTATCAGCTTCTACCTGAATCACATCATTTTCCTTACATTGGCAGCCCCAAACTTCTATAGTAGAGTTACTACGGTTGTCAGCAAGATGAGAAAACGACTGGCCAAATAAACTAAGCATACCATCATTAGCAGTTATCGCTCTGCGAAAAAGCTGAATGTCCTCCAAATGATTTTCAATGATATTCTCACGTAAACAACTAAACGCATTGGGATCAGGCTCAAAGCACAATAACTTGGCTTGCGGATAAAGACTCTTAAAGTACAAAGTAGAAATACCCACCCCACTGCCTACATCAATAATGCAAGGCTGCTTTTTTTCAGTGATAAATTTATAAGGTGAATTATTATTAAAAATTACCTTAATGGTTTGTTCTGCCGAATGTAAGTGCGTATAATTCACTGAAAAATTATTAATTTTAATTTGTATTTTTTCAGAAAGTTCAACGGTTGCTAACTCTTCCAACGTTTCTCTCCCTTAAGGTTTCCTGATGGGGGAATAATATTATCACAAATTAGATCGATAGAAAGAGAAATAAGAGACTATTTTGCCCTCTACTGCAGTGATTTTCACTAATATATTACGTAGTTTTGCTTACATAAGAAACTAATGACTACTTAGTGTACGACTTTACTAGATAATATTTTCTAACCCATAAACTAGGTGATCAATTTCCATTACCTGACGGCAACACAAACAAACACCTGGCATCATACACTGTCTGTCACTACTATCGTGGCTGATGGTTAGTGTCTCACCGATAGCACCGAATAAAATCTTTAAATGCGCAAAAAGACCAGGCAGCCTGATAGCATGCACAGGAATATTATGGCAGGAGGCGCCCCGCGCTACGTCATCGTGTGGGATAACAGCCGCTTTCTTACGAGTTTTGCCCATCATTTGTGCTGCTTTAACAGCCGTGCTCGAAGGGGAATCCACCTTTTTCTCATGATGCATTTCAATGATTTCACAATCAGGAAAATACTTTGCTGTCTCTTGGGCATAGCGCATGGCAAGCACAGCACCTACTGAAAAGTTGGGTGCGATAATGGCGCCTAATTTTTTCTGTTCACAGCATTGCTGCAACTCATCAATCTGCGTCTCAGTTAACCCACTGGCGCCAACCACTGGCCTGGCACCATTATTGAGAATAATCTGCGTATTCTCAAAAACACAGTGGGGTAAGGTAAAGTCCACCACCACATCTGCTTGAGTACTGTTAATAGTCTCGGCCAAGTCATCACCACGACCAATAGACGCCACTAGTTCAAGATCACAGGCTTGACGAATCGCTTCCTGAGTTACCAAACCCATGCGTCCAAAAGCGCCATTAACTACGACTTTAATCGTCATCAGGCCACCTGAATTAGATTATCAGCAGCAAACTCCCAGTTAACCACTTGCCAGAAATTCTCAAGATACTGGGGACGGCTATTACGGGTATCGATGTAGTAAGCATGTTCCCACACATCACAGGTTAATAGAGGGATTTTATCGTCGCACAAGGGGTTAGCCGCATTCGCTGTGCTCACCACAGTAAGATTGTGATCACGATCTGTAACCAGCCATACCCAACCGGAACCAAATTGCGCGATAGCGGCTTTAGTAAATACTTTACGAAATTCGTCCACCGAACCAAACTGTTGTTGGATTAAGTCATGCAATTTACCCTGTGGCTCACCCCCTCCTTGCGGACCCATAGAATGCCAGTAAAAAGTATGGTTCCACACCTGAGCGGCATTGTTAAATAATGGGCCAGCCGGTGCTTGGCGAATAATTGCCTCTAATGAAAGTGACTCAAAATCGCTATCAGCGACTAATTCATTGAGCTTGTTAACATAGGCTTGATGGTGTTTACCGTGGTGATATTCCAAGGTTTCTTGTGAAATATGGGGCGCCAAGGCATCTTTTGCATAAGGCAAAGGCGGCAATTCAAAACTCATAAAACGTCTCCTAGTTAACCGTTTTAAAGCAGCAATTCTACCCTACAAGTTACTTAATTGGCAATATCACAAGGCATACAGTTCACGTCCTGACTGTAACTATTTAATCTTTATTTAAGAATTTAAGTATTGTTTAATTTGCTTTCAAGTCGTATAATGCATGAATAGTTAGCGCTTAAAAAAAGGAAACAGTAGTGAGAATACCAGTAGTTAAATATCAAGCTTGTGATCACCTTTCCAGAATTATCATTATAGGCCCCTCAGGTGCAGGTAAGTCTTGTCTAATCGATTGTTATAACAACCCAAATAAGCCAATAGATGAAAGCAAGACATCAACAATTGGGGTTGAATTTGCTACTAAAATAGAAACAATCGAACCTCGAGACAAGAGTGGCAATAAATCCGTTAAACTGCAAATTTGGGACACCGCCGGCCAAGAGAGATTCCAAAGAGTCAATATTACATATTACCGTGACAGCCAGGCTGTGATACTGGTCTTTGATTTAAGTAAGCAACAATCATTAACGAATTTGCAAACAATACTAAATGATCAAAAGCTCCACATTCCAGAAAGCGCCGTACTACTGCTGGTGGGCAATAAATCCGATACAAAAGAAGAAGACCAAACATGGGCAGAAAGAGCTGTTGATGATTTTATTGAGAAACATAACCGTGAAAATACGCACTTAAAACCAATAGATAAAGGTCAGCATTATTTTCAAGTGTCTGCTAAAAACGATGATAACGTCCAAAAGCTATTTCAAACCACAGCGCGATTGTGTTATCAAAAGTTCGCTCATGTAGAAGCATCACCAGAACTAGAACTAGAACCACAATTACCACCACCTGGTAATTTGGGACAACTAACACACAACAACTACCGAAGCTATACGCTATTAAACCGAGTGGCTATGCTATCGTTTATAGCTGGCGCCTCACTCAGCATCGCTGGCGCTTTAAGCCCTTCATTTGCTGCCGCTATAGGCGGGGGCGTTATACTTGCCACAAACGTTTGCTTACCCTGGGTCGGTTTAGCTTTCTTGGCACTCACCGCTCTTATCGCTTTAGGCGCTATGACTTATCAGATCAGTAAACACTGCGGCAGCGAAGGATTTTTTGCTAGCAAGTGTGATCAAATTGCCGAACTTGCAGACCAAAAAATCTTCGCTGTTTAAACATCAACAACACATTCAACCACTTTTTCAAAAGCTGCGATATGAACATATCGCCCCTTTTTTAGAAAAGGGGTTGGCGGGGGTCAGAATCATGGTGGTTTATTACTCGTTCTGAAAAGACTCTCACAGTGGGGATAATGGAAATGGCTTACTTAATTATTATCGAAAATGGGTTGAGAAATTGCCTTCGCCAAAAAAATTTTTTTTCACTTTCACTGAGTTGCGCTTCATCACAGATTAATTCCCAATTATTTTCTATAATTTCCACCTGCTCTTCAAAGATATGAAGCGCTTCTTTAGGAGTTAACAAGAAATGATGTGCTGCTTGAAGGCAAGTTTTTAGTTGGCTAAGATTATTATTTCCCGTAATTAGCATCGCTTGTGATACTTCATTGCCTGAACGCGGTTGCGGACAAATGTCGTAAGCAGGTGTTAAGGTGAGTTGTTTATTTTCATAAAAAGCAGCATGGTTTCGCGCATGGTCATCCGTATTCCCACACAATACATTGAAAACCAGTCTACAAAATAACTCTTTGAGCGTTTTTTTTGGGTTTTTAAATTTTTTTCGGATAATTTCGGAAAATTCTTCATAGCTGGCATATCGAGCCATCATTTCATCAAGACCAAATAAAGTCAGTGAAGAAATCATTGCCCTTCGTGTCCATCCTTTTTTCGTCAAGACGCGATCAAACCGCTCAATCACTAGGACATCTTTATTTAAGGATTTATGCAGCGTGACATTAGCAACATGGAGGCCAACGAGTGCTGCTAGACGCATTGCGATGAATTCCCCTTTTATAACAGGATAACTATCGCTGGTCGATGAAAATTTAGCAATGTATTTTTTGTTTTGATCGCAATGGTAAATCAGCGCCTTAGGTCTTGCTCCTCCGATGGAACTGCCGTGTAGCAGAGCTTGATCAAGTTCAGGGCTTAACGGCAGGCCAGCTTCGATACGTTGGGCTGACTGCATTAATTCTTCGAGTGTTGCTTGTTCAGTTAAACGAGGAATATAGTTCGTTGGGGAATGCTGAAAATCCATAGCCCCAATACGGTCAGATCCTGATTCTAACAAGTAAGTCAACTCATGAATAACATGGGTATCTGGGTATTGCGTTTTCGTACCTGTCAGTTTATTGAGAATAACACGTCTTCCCCACGCATCAGGTGCAGCATCTCGAATACAATTGGGTATCTTCAATCCATTGAATAAAGGTAAAATACCACGTTGCAAGGGTAATTCCGGTTCATAAATTGCCATCGCAGGAGGTTGATCCTGTATTTTTTCCAAATAACTTTGGCCGTAATTGAAAACGATATTGCCATTATCCCTTTGCAATTTACCGCAAACAACGGGTTTAACCTGTTGTGGTAGCCATATCCAGACAAATGCCTGCGCATCTTTAGAAGTCATCATCACAATCTTTTTTTGATTGGCGAATGGATTGCGGTAACAGCGTTAGTAGTTCATCTGTTTGTTTTAGATGTTGATGGAGTGTGGCTTGTTCTGCGTTAAACAGCCGTATTCCAACCAGCACTGCAACTTCAAAAACCACACCAATTTCACACTTTAGCCCCCCTTTTTCAATGCGTTGCAGCAATCCCCGTGAGATACCTGCCCTTTCAGCCAGTGCTTGCTCAGTCATTTTATGTTTCTTGCGGTTGCATCGTATTAACTTTCCTAATAAGTTTGTGGCATCTCGGGTATAGCGAGAATAGCTGCGGATATGGGGGATTGACATAATTTTGCTCCTTATACAGAGCATAAATTGTTTTTATGATCTATATATGGATCATATTGTAACAGTTTTGTTTACATCCGTCAAATAGTAACGCAGGGACTGCGACACACTCACCTGTGCAAACCCAACATATCAATCGGTATCAACCTCACTGCCATGACGCGCAATGCCGCGCTTGGAGCAAGCAAAAGCATCGATAATTGTCTGGATATGAGCTTGTGAAGCTACCATCGTTTGTAATTTTTGCAAAATTGCTTCACGACTCAAGCCCTGACGATAAATCACCGCAAAGGCTTTTTTTAACGAGGCAATCGACTCAGCAGAAAATTGATGACGACGTAAACCCACTAAATTTAATCCCCTGGGAACACCAGGATTACCAGTAGCCAACATGTAGGGCAATATATCCTGGTAAATTTTCGCGGCACGACCTAAGAAACTGTACTCGCCAATCGTCACAAACTGATGTACCGCTGAAAAAGCACCTAAAATTGCATGTGACTTAATGGTTACATGGCCAGCAATAGAAGCATTGTTAACAAAAATAATATGGTCGCCTAAACAACAATCATGTGCAATATGAACGTAAGACATTAGGTAAACATGGTTACCAATTTTGGTAACACCTACTTCTTTTGTTCCCCGATTAATGGTAACAAACTCACGTATCACATTATCATTGCCTATCTCAAGCCAACTCTCTTCGCCTTGATAAGCCAAATGCTGCGAATCAGTTCCCAACACAGCATGAGAAAGAATACGGTTGTTCTCTCCTATGCGCGTGTTTTTCTCAATCACTACGTGCGAAGCAATCTGAGTGCCGGCACCAATTTCAACATTTTCACCAATTAGCGTCCACGGACCAATAGAAACGTTAGCCGCTATTTTAGCAGAAGGATGGATAATCGCGTGTTCACTTAGCACAGCCATTATTCCCTTGCCAAGATAATATCAGCACTGCACACAATTTTTTCTTCAACCGATGCTTGTGCTTGAAATTTCCAAATCAGTTTACGGGCGGCCAGCAACTTAACTTGCAACACTAACTGATCACCTGGACTGACAACTTGTCTAAAGCGGACCTTGTCAACACCGGCTAAATAACAGATATTGCCATGATTCTCAGACCAATTTAACTCTTTAGCCATTAACAACCCCGCCGCCTGCGCCAATGCTTCTACCATCAATACACCTGGCATCACCGACTGCACAGGAAAATGGCCTACAAAAAACGGCTCGTTAACCGTGACATTTTTAATCGCTGTCAATGACACGCCATCCTCATAAGTCAACACCCTATCCACTAGTAAAAAGGGATAACGGTGCGGCAGATACTTACGAATCTCGCTACTGTTCATTTAAACTACCTCACTACCATCTTTTTTAATCAAACGGTACATTTTATCTAATTGACGAAACCGCACCACCAATTTGCGCCACTGCTTGTGCGGTAAAATTCCTGTTCCGGAGGAGTAAATACCTGGTTTAGTCAAAGAATGAGTCACCATGGCGGTTCCCGTTACCACCACTCCATCAACTAATTCAATGTGCCCATTAATGGAACAGTGACCGCTTATCAAGCAGTGCTTGCCTATCTTAGCACTACCGGCAACACCAGTGCAGCCTGCAATGACGGTATGATCTCCGATGTGCACATTGTGCGCAATCATGACCTGATTATCAATTTTCACCCCATTGCCAATCACAGTATCGTCTAATGCTCCTCGATCAATCGCCGTGTTAGCACCAATTTCAACATCGTCACCAATCACCACACCTCCCACTTGTGGTACTTTTACCCACTCACGCTGCTGATTTTGTTCAAAACCAAAACCATCCGCTCCAATCACCACACCGGCATAAATGACGGTATTTTTGCCAATGATCACGCCGTCATAAATGGTCACTTGAGGATGTATCACTACGCCTGCGGCAATGGTCACATCATCACCTATCACTACATTAGCGGCAATAGTAGCACTGGCATCAATTTGACAACGCGCCCCAATCACTACCGAAGGGTGAATACGCGGCGACGCCGTTTTTTGTGGGTATAGCAATGATAAAATCTGACTGAAAACTAAGCGCGGTTTGGCAACGACTAAAGCATGACACGGGCAATGAGGCAACAAGGCTGAGTTTAATACCAAGGCTGCAGCGTTAGTAGCTTTAACATCGCGCACATACTTAGGGCTTTCGGCAAAGCCAATATCAGCATGGCCTGCCTTAGCCAACGAAGCTGCACTACTCACCTGGCACAGGGGATCACCATGCAACTGTGCACCAAAACGTTGCGATAAATCAGCTAGAGTGTAGGCCATAAACAAAAAAGAGGGGCGCAAGGCCCCTTCTCAACAATCACTTAACCGTTAATTTCAGCTAAAACGGCATCCGTGACATCTTGGCTACGCTTGGCATACATGACCGTATTGTTCACTAGAACGGCATCTAAACCCTTCTTACTGGCCACTCGCTCGGAAGCACTTTTTACCTTGTCCAAAAATGCCTGCATTGCTTTTTTTTGCGCAGCCATGATGGATTCCTGATAATTGCTCTGCGCTTGCTGGAATTTCTGTTGCTCTTCTTGTAAAGAAGATTCTTTTTTAGACAAATCATCCTTGCTCATCACGCTGCGATTCTTCTCCAGTGCTTTTTGATCACCTTGTAACTTGCGCATTAAACCCATGACTTCGTTACGTTGACCGGCAAACTCGTCCTCCAGTTGCTTCTGAATCTTCTCCACACCATTGGGTGAAGCAAAAACCTGCTGCATATCCAACTTGCCAATAATAAAACTGCCAGCATAACTACTGGCACTCAACAACACAGCCGCAACCGCACCGCCGAAAATCGTTAACTTTTTCATAATACCCTCCTTTTAAGGATTAACGGCTCTGTTTTATCAGAAACACGATGCCTTGGCAAATGTCAGCTTGCGTTACCTGGCATCACTGGCAATGATCAGAGCAACTGTGTATCATCTTCCGCTAAACTTAAGCCCAGCCGGTTATCTTCGATGTCGCCGACTTAAGGCCAAGCAGGATACTCAAGCTATGAAAGAACATATCACCGTTCCCATGCGTTATATTGGCCCTGTGCGCATTTCAAGCAAAGAATTCAGCGGTGATGTCACTGTACCACTGGCCACTTTTGAGTCTCCCATGTGGCCTTCCACCAATAGAGGTGCGAGTGTGTCGCGAAAAATTAGTCAAGGCATCACTTGCACGGTGATTGATGAGTGTATGACACGCTCTGTTCTACTAGAAACCGACAGCGCAGCCAATACCCAAGCGTTAGTCAACTGGCTGAACAGCCAAAAAAACACCTTAGCGCAAGTAGTTGCCAGCAGCAGTCGTCATGCCACACTAGTAAACTGGCACTACCAGATTGTCGGCAACCTGCTATATTTGCGTCTTCAGATGAGCACTGGCAATGCTGCCGGTCACAATATGGCAACCAAAGCGGCCGATGCGGTGTTGCAATGGTTGCAACAACAGCAGCCACAGGCAAAATACGTCTCTATCTCCGGTAATTACTGCACCGATAAAAAAGTCTCTGCCGTTAATGGTATTTTAGGTCGCGGCAAATACGTGGTCGCTGAAATCTGTATTCCTCATGATGTCTGCGTTGAGCGCTTAAAAACAACGCCAGAGGCGATAGTAAAGCTGCATATCAAAAAAAACCTCATTGGCTCGATTGTTTCAGGAGGTTTGCGCAGTGCCAACGCTCATTTTGCTAATCTATTACTTGCCCTGTATCTAGCAACCGGTCAAGATGCCGCGAATATTGTCGAAGGCTCGCAAGGTATTGTGCATACTGAATTACGCGAGGCAGACGAATTATATTTTTCAGTGACACTGCCAAATATTATTGTTGGCACTGTCGGCAACGGCAAAGAACTGCCTTTTGTGATGGAGCACTTACGTTTACTAGGCTGTGACAATCCTGACGATGAACACAGCGCTAGAAAACTCGCCGTGATTATAGCAGCCACCGTACTATGCGGTGAATTATCGCTGCTTGCTGCACAAACCCAGCCTGGCGAGCTGATGCAAGCGCATCTTAATTTTGAACGCGGCAACACCACTTATCAACAACCTTCAAAAGCCAACTAAATCGTGAGTAACAAAACCATCATCAAGGCCAAAGCACCGGCCAAAGTGATATTATCCGGCGAACATGCTGTGGTTTATGGCCAACCGGCCTTGGCAATGGCCATTAACCGCTACACTCATGCACAGGTTTCTTGGAGTACGCCGTTTCATTTTACCTTTAATTTACTGGGTATAGACTTCAAGCAAAAAATGACGCTGGAAGCGCTTAAGCGTCTTAAGCGACAACTGAAAAAACAATACCAACGCTTTCATCGCGGCCATATTAGTATTCGTGAAGTGATGAAACATCCTGTCGAGCTTACCCTATACACCGCCATGAGCGTGATTGAAAAACTCACGCATAAACTACCGATGGGAATTGATGTGGACTCACACAGCAACATCCCTGTGGGTTGTGGCCTAGGATCATCCGCGGCTTGCGTAGTTAGCATGATTACCGCACTCAGTCATTTTCTAGAATTGGAAATGGATATTGACGATTATATTCGTTTAGGCATCGAGTCTGAAAATCTACAACACGGCTTCTCCAGTGGCTTGGATGTGCGTATCAGTTATCACGGCGGCTGCCTTTTCTATGAAAACGGCTTATTTAGCACACGCTCCTTGCCGACTTTTCCGATGCAGTGGGTGCTAAGCGGTAAACCACGCTCATCCACGGGAGAGTGTATTAGCCACGCCAAGCCTTTTTTCGAAAAAACAGCCATAATTAATGATTTTAAAGCAACCACGATCGCTTTGGATCAAGCGATCAGAGATAATCAACTCATTGACATTCACCATTGCGTGCAAGAAAACCATCGTTTACTAAAGCATATTGGCGTTGTGCCGCAACAAGTGGCAGAATTTATTAATCACATAGAGCAACAAGGCGGTGCAGCAAAAATTTGTGGTGCCGGTAGTCTGCAGGACGGCCCTGCTGGAATTATCCTAGTCGTTGGTGATTTAGATATTCAGGAATTATGCCAAACATTTAATTATGAACTGATGCCAATTCGAGGAGACAGCCGTGGCGCAAACGTGTTTTAAAGCCTGCGCTCCTGGCAGCCTGATGATTATGGGTGAATATGCCGTGCTAACAGGTTATCGCGCTCTGGTTGCTGCCATTGATAAAACGCTGACGGTTAGCATCACACCACGTCAAGATCAATGGCTTAGTATTTGCAGTAGTTTGGGGGGAATCCGCATGCACTTGGATAAGTTAAACGCGGTCAAACCTTTTGAATACGTGTTAACGGCACTGCAATCACAGCCCTTGAATCAAGGAGCGGATATTGTAATTGAATCGCAATTTTCAAGTCAGCAAGGATTAGGAAGCTCAGCCGCGGTCACAGTGGCCTTATTAGCTGCATTATATCAGTGGCAAAAGAAAGCCATAACACGACTAGGACTATATCATCACGCTTTACAAGTCGTGCGCACAGTGCAAGGTGCTGGCTCAGGAGCAGATATTATTGCCAGCATTTTCGGTGGCATGATAGCATACTGTCCCAAGCCTTTGTCTATTCAAGCACTGCAACCTTTACTCAAATTAACCGTTGTTTTTTCGGGAAATAAAGTGACAACCACCCAAGCGCTGCAAAATCTAACAAAGAATCGCCTAGATTCTGGTTTAATAAAAACCCTGGGGGAATTATCAGAACAAGCGATTACCGCATTAAGCAACGATGACTTAACGCTTTTTGGCAATTTAATGAATCGAGCGCAGCAAACCTTGCAAGCACTGGAGCTAAGTACCACCGCGATTGAAAAAATCATCCAAGGCTTGCAACAAGCCGGTACGAAAGCGGCTAAAATTTCTGGCTCTGGCTTAGGCGACTGTGTTATCGGTTTAGATAATCAAATAACCCTGAATAATTTTAACGTATTACCCATTCAATTAGCTTCACAAGGATTAACCATTGACTAATGCGACATCGATTATTAACACCCTAGTTGGAAATCGCTGGCAAGCGATTAAAGACTATGGCAAGGCTTACGCAGCATCCAATATTGCGCTGGCTAAATACTGGGGCAAACGTGATAGTCAATTGAATTTACCGATGAATTCAAGCTTGTCAATTTCATTAGGGCATAAAGGCGCAACGGCAACAATCAAACCGGCTCAAAAACCGCGTTTATGGATTAATCACGAAGAATTAGTGATTGGTGCAGCAGAGAGCAAAGCCCTGATCGACTATCTGACACTATTTGGCAACACTTGTTATGAATTATCCCTGGAAATTAATCTGCCCATTGCTGCTGGTTTAGCGTCTTCTGCCTGCATTTTTGCGGCTACCGTATTAGCGCTGAATGACTTATACCAATGGCAACTCAAGCCGCAAGCTTTGTCGATTTTAGCACGCTTGGGCAGTGGCAGTGCCGCGCGTTCTGTTAGCAGTGGCTTTGTCCAATGGCATAAGGGAGAGCAAGATGATGGCATGGACAGCTATGCCAGCCAGATCAACACACAGTGGCCAGCACTGCGCATTGGAATTTGCCTGGTCAGCCAAGAGAAAAAAGCCATTAGTTCCCGTGTTGGCATGCAACGCACGGTAGAGACTTCACCACTTTACCAGGCTTGGCCACAAGCGGCTGACAATGCCGTGCAGTTAATAAAAAACGCCATTGCTGCTCAGGATTTTTCACGCTTAGGTGAGGCTGCGGAACACAATGCCTTGAGTTTACATGCGACTATGTTAAGTGCTTGGCCGCCGCTTTGCTATGCAAACACACAAACCTGGAATTTAATTCACACAGTCTGGCAACTACGCGAGCAAGGCATTGCCGTGTATTTTACTCAAGATGCAGGGCCTAATATAAAATTATTATTTCTAGAAAAAGATCAATCGGTTGTTGCCAATGCCTTTAATTCACTTGAAATCATTATTCCCTTTAGGAGTCCATTATGAGTCACAAAGAAATGCTAGTGTTGGTTGATGAAGAAGATAATCCCATAGGGGTTGAAGAAAAACAGCTTGTTCACCAACAAGGCTTGCTACACCGTGCTTTCTCGGTTTTCATTTTTAATCAGCAAGCAGAAGAACCAGAATTATTAATACAACAGCGTCAAAAAGACAAATACCACTGCGCTAACTTATGGACCAATACTTGTTGTTCGCACCCACGACCGATTGAAGATATTGTCGCTGCCGGTGAGCGGCGTTTATTTGAAGAGATGGGTTTAAAAATTGAGTTAACGCGGGTAGGAGGATTTCATTACACTGCAAAATTTGACAATGGCTTAATAGAAAATGAGATGGATCATGTGCTGACGGGTTTCACTCAAGAGAAGGCCGTACCGTTTAACCCAGCCGAAGTGCAGGCCGTCGCTTGGGTGCCGTTATCGGTGTTATTACAGGACTTAATTAATCATCCTGAAAAATACACACCGTGGTTTGCCGCAGCATTAGAGGTGGCATTGCAGTAGTTGAGTTCGAAGTTTATTATTTATATTAAATCAAAGGCACACCCCTTTCACCCCCTTAACAAAGCTGCGGATACACTCCTTCCTAGTAAAAGACGCACACCCCTTTAATCACCCCCTTAACAAAGGGGGTCACTGCGCCAAAGGCGCAGT
>CAZSHR010000037.1:0-13166 GCA_964606725.1 uncultured Coxiella sp. | reverse complement strand
CAATAGGCAGATAGCTACTTGAAATTAAAAGAAATAACTGTCGAACTGACGTTAAAATAAATTTAAATTGCAATTTAAAGAAAGGAAACCCCAATAATGCGCAAATACTTTATCTCAGGAATGCTCTTTTGGATACCCATTGGCGTCACTATCGTTGTCATTCGGTTTATTGTGGAGCTACTCGATTGGTCGCTTGCGCTACTGCCTGAGCGCTATCAACCCGACCAACTGCTAGGTTTTCACATTCCAGGTCTAGGGGTTATCTTCACCCTGATTATCGTTTTCACCACCGGACTACTGGTTACCAACCTGCTTGGTGCAAAACTCTTGCGACTGTGGGACAAACTTGTCTCTCGCATTCCGCTAATCAGCAGTATTCACAGCGCCGCCAAACAACTCATTCACGCCATCACACAGCCCAAAGGCAACTCCTTTCGCAGAGTTGTATTGGTTGAATTCCCTCGTAAAGATGCTTGGGCAATTGGTTTTCAAACCTCAGAAACACTTGCTAACTTCTGCAATGACCAAGAGCTGCTTGCCATTTTTGTGCCAACCACCCCCAACCCTACCTCAGGCTTTCTTATCATGGCAAGTACTGACCAAATAAAACCCCTGAATATGAGCGTTGAAGAGGCATTCAAGATGGTGATTTCCATAGGCGTTGTGATTCCAGAGCGCGAGCTATACTCTTAGAGCCTAATTGCTTAAGCCCAGGCGACACATCCTGTGGCTGACGGCTGCTTTAAAAAGCTGCTTGCAGGATTGAACAGGGATAGGTAACATTTCCAACCTTGTAGCACTTTTAGGTTGTTTTCATGCGTAGCCATTACAGTAACCAAGTAACCACAGCTCTGATCAAGGAATCACTCACCTTATGCGGATGGGTTCACCGGCGCCGTGACCACGGTGGCGTGATTTTTATTGATTTGCGTGACAACCAGGGCATCGTCCAAGTGGTTGTTAATCCAGAAAATACCAAAGCATTTGCTAGAGCTGACAAGCTGCGTAATGAATACGTTATTCAAGTCAGTGGGACACTAGCGCACCGCCCCGAAGGAACGGTTAACAAAGAACTGGCATCAGGCGCAGTAGAGTTGGTTGCCGATGACATTCAGCTACTAAATGCTGCCATGCCCCTACCTTTCAACATTGATGACTATCAAGAAGTCAGTGAAGAAGTGCGTTTGCGCTACCGCTTTCTGGACTTAAGACGACCAGAAATGGCCACACGGCTTAAAACACGCGCAGCCATTGTACGCAGTATTCGTCAATTTCTAGAAGAACGAGAGTTTATCGATATTGAAACGCCATTTTTAACACGTTCTACACCCGAGGGTGCACGCGATTACCTAGTGCCTAGTCGAACCCACCTTGGCCAGTATTTTGCCTTGCCGCAATCACCACAGGTTTTCAAACAGCTACTAATGGCATCTGGTTTTGATCGTTATTATCAAATCGTACGTTGCTTTCGCGATGAGGATTTGCGTGCAGACCGACAACCCGAGTTTACTCAACTTGATATTGAAATGTCTTTTATCCAAGAGCAAGACGTGCAATCGCTTATGGAAACCATGATACGTCATTTATTCAAAAGCATACTGGATGTTGACCTTGCTAACCCCTTCCCCAAAATGACTTACCAAGAAGCCATGCAACGCTTTGGTAGTGACAGACCTGACCTGAGAATTCCCTTGGAATTAACTGAGATTAGCGATCTGGTTAAAAACATTGAATTCAAGGTATTTAACGCCCCTGCCAATGATGATGAAGGGCGCGTTGCTGCCTTAGTGCTTCACAAAGGTGCTGAGCTTAGCCGTAAAGCGATCGATGACTATACGCAATTTGTGGCCACTTACGGTGCCAAGGGCTTGGCCTATATCAAGATTAATGACTTAAGCCAAGGGACAGCCGGCCTACAGTCTCCTATCCTAAAGTTTTTCCCAGAGTCAGTAATTCAAGCTATTTTAAAGCGCACACAAGCACAAAATGGTGATATTATTTTCTTTGGGGCAGATAAAAAATCCATCGTCAATGAAGCCTTGGGCGCATTACGCAATCAACTAGGCGCGGACTTAAATCTATACGAGTGTGCTTGGCAGCCAGTATGGATTATTGATTTTCCACTATTTGAGTGGCAAAAAGACTCACAACGATGGCAATCATTACATCACCCTTTTACAGCACCACAAAATGATGCACAAAACTTGCAAAAAAACCCAGGTGCCAGCTTAGCTAGAGCCTATGACCTAGTCCTCAATGGCAGTGAAATTGGTGGTGGCTCCATACGCATTTCAGAATATGCCATGCAACAAACCATTTTTGAACTATTGGGTTTAACAAAAGAAGAATCAGAAAAGCAATTTGGGCATCTGCTAAAAGCGCTACAGCTTGGCTGTCCTCCACACGGAGGTATTGCATTTGGCATTGACCGCCTGGTGATGCTAATGACAAACAGTCGTTCCATTCGTGATGTTATTGCTTTTCCAAAAACACAAACTGCGCAATGCCCACTAACGAACGCACCCGCAAACGTTTCATCACAACAACTCAAAGAGCTTAATCTTAAACCCATCAAAACAAGAGAGTAAGGACATGGCAGGACACAGCAAATGGGCCAATATCAAACATACCAAGGCAAAAGTCGACGCTAAGCGTGGCAAAATCTTTACCAAACTGATTCGCGCTATCACCGTTGCTGCACGCGCTGGTGGTGCAGAGCTAGAATCCAACTCACAGCTACGATTAGCGGTTGACAAAGCCAATGCTGCTAACATGCCAAAAGACACCATACAACGGGCTATTAAACGCGGTGCTGGCCTGGACAATGGCAGCGAATTAGTTGAAATCCGCTACGAAGGTTATGCACCATTTGGTGTCGCAGTGATTGTTGACTGTCTCACCGATAATAAAAACCGCACCGTTGCCGATGTGCGACATGCGTTTACCAAGTACGGTGGCAATCTGGGCACTGATGGTTCAGTTGCCTATTTATTCAACAAGAATGGTCTCATTACCTTTGCACCTGGTTGCCATGAAGAAAAAGTCATGGAAATCGCCTTGGAACACGCGGTGATCGATATTTTATCTCATGAAGATGGCTCAGTGGACGTGTTAACTGAACCTGATCACTTCACTAACGTCTGCGATGCCTTAACAGAAAAAAATCTAACCCCAGCCTCAGCAGAAATCAGCCTGATTGCTACAACAGAGGTTGATCTCAATAAGGAACAAGCAGAAAAAATAGCACAATTAATTGACATGTTGGAGGATTTAGACGATGTGCAATCGGTCTACTCCAATGCCAATTACGAGGAATGATGTGCAACGCAACAGCTGCTCCTGCGGCTAATGGTTGCTTTAAAAATAAGCAATAGGCAGATTTGTGCGTGGAAATAACTAGCTCCTCCTATCAACGTTAATTTTTCATCGAACTAGCATTAGTTATTTTAATTTCGAAAAGTGGTTAATTTAATTCTTAAATTAAAATTAAATATGTTGCAAATAAAACACTAGAGAATATAATCACATTATGACTATGTTTTATGGTGTAAGTAGAAAATGGGTGATGTGACTTTAGCAGTTTATTTTGGTGCCACAGGCGAAATTCTATTAGAACAAGAAAAAGCCAGCTTCAATACCACAGCACTCTTTAATGAAGACCAAGGCGAGCAAATTCAATCACACCAAGCACTGAATAATCTCAACAACAACAAAAATAATCGCTTTAAAATAGGGTTTAATGGCTGTGGCATTATTAATCCTATCACTGGCACGATTTTTGGTAGTGGTTTAGAAGCGCAATGCAAAAAAGTTATCGATTGTGTTCACGCCTTAATGACACAGGGTAAGAAAGTCAAACTGGAAATAACCGGTGCAAGCCGCGGTGGTATCGCTGGATTAATGCTTGCAAAAAAGTTAGGTGGCATTGATCCCTCAATACTGACCAGCAGACTAAGACTATTTGATCCCGTACCTGGCAACCTAGTGACAACACCATTATTGGATTATTTCGATTGGAGTCTAGCCGCACAGGTGATAAACATGGAAAAAGTCTATAACTTAGATCGCGTTGTTTCTCTATATTCACAAACGAGGACAAAGCAACTGTTTTGTGCATTTTTCGCCCCCATAAGGCCTTTGTATCCCAAAACAACGACTAAATTAGAAAAAACCCTATTGGGCGATCATAATACGGTTATTTCACCTGCTCAAATTGGTGCTGCCACTAATACAAAAAAGGCAACACCTGTAAAATTCGAGCTTTATCAGCATTTTTTTTCCAGTGAATTTAACCGAGAGGAAACCGCTGAAAAAATTACTAGCTCGTTTTGTTATGATCAAACCATTGAATCAGAGCAAGAAAATCATCAATTAAGCATCGCTGCTAATGAAGAGAAAGAATTAGAACTTAGCGATGTTAACTCAAAAGATGAAATAGTTATAGCAAAAGACAATCTTACTCACTTTCTACTTGAGGTAAAAGAAGGAATGAGCGATGAGAGCAAAAATTCTAGCAAAGGAGACATATTCAATCAGCTCATAAAAAAGTGTAGTAGCGAAAAAACCGACGACAGTGAACTAGAATCGCTGCTATACCGTGCTATCTTTATTCTATTACAGCGAGATCGAAATCCTTTTAGCTTCTTCAATACCACTCGATCTGGAGAATATGCGGTTAATCTATTAAATCAAGATCAGCATATTACCATACGACATTATCTACTCGCTTTACGACATAGCAGGGAAGGTAGCATCAACTATAACGATCTACGAATCTTCTCATCTGGAGAGAATTCACCGGAATTTTTCAACGCAAAAAACAGAGAAAAACATTATAATATGTTAAAATTATAACTACTCAACGTCAGTTCGATGAAAATTAACGCTGATAGGAGGAAATAGTTATTTTCACGCACAAATCTGCCTATTGTCGCTTATTTTTAAAGCAACCGTTAGCCGCAGGATGCGACGTTCTAGCCTACAGGGACGTATTAACGGCGTGTTGCGTAAAAATAAGCGACAATAGCCAGATAACAGGGTGAAATTAAAAGAGATAACTGTCGAACTAACGTTATTCAGAAACTACTAGTTTAATTGCCTCTTTCTGTGGCTTACAATAGGTCTCTTTAATAAAGAACATCACTATAAACAACGAGATTATGTACAATAGCGGCATTACCGTGAATCCAACAGTGAAATTTTCTGGCCTTAATACCGTTGTATGGCTACCGGCTGACAAATAAATACAATACCCCATCAAGGGAGGCAAGGTCGTATCAAAGAGCATAATCGCACCATTATTTAAACCCAATGCAGTAGCACGAATTCCCATATCAACATGCTCTGAAATCACTGCAAAGCCAATATTTTGACCTGACGCGGCAATGCCTAAGCTAAAAAAAAGCACCCCATAGACCCAATGCGCAGCACCAACAGAAAAGTAAGTAATCGCTGTGGTTGTCAGCAACCCTAATAAGGAGCAAGCAATTAAGGTAGGTTTGCGACGTCTAGCAATATCGGACAAAGCGCCCAATAAAGGACAACCAACTGCATAACCCAACCAAGACAAGGAAATCATGTTAGCGGCAACGGCCTGTGATAAACCATGAGCCTGTAAGTATTCTGTTCCCCAAATAGCGCCTAACAAAGCAATGGATACATAATTAGTTGCTGAATAAAAAGCAACATACCAGGCTTGCTTATTTTTCATTAAACGTACTAATAATACCGTAAGCTTCTCTTTTTTACGTAAAAAGATTAATTCTTTATGGTGATCCTTAGGCTTGTTTTTTACAAAGAAGAAAATCAATACTGCCAAGACCAAGCCAACTACTGCAATCTGTGTTAATGCAATACGCCAAGTTTCATTTGAGGCAGCCATGATAGCAATCAAAGGACCACCGGCTAGAATAGGCCCTATGGTACCAATAAATTGTGATGCACCAGCAAAAAAACCAAAATACCTGCGCGGAAACCAAGTCACCACAATCACCAGCAAACACACAAAAGCAAATGAAGAACCAAACCCCATCAGCAAACGACTAAATAAGGCAGAATAAAACCCCGTAGCGTTGGCAAATAAAAAAGCTGCCAGTGCACAGACCAGAGCAGCAAAAACCATTAAGACTTTAACACCAAATTTATCCGCTAAAATCCCCACGGGTACCTGCATAATCCCATAAGTTACATAATACGCCGATCCGATAATCGCAAATGTTTCAGCATTTAAGGATAATTCTGGCAATATTTGGTGCGCAACACTACCAATAAAGGTGCGCAGGAAAAATTCATACAAAAAGAAAATGGCAGCCAAACCCCAAATGCTGATACCCAGCAAAGATAAAGGAGAGGGTTTAGGTTTATTTGTCATTAATCAATCAACATTAGGGTCTTTAAAACTTTCCGTGCTCTTTTCCTTCCAATCTTCTAAGTGAGTTACCGCATGCTGCATTTTCTGAAAAGTGGCTAACTGTAACAAGCCTTCCCCTTCATGAACTAAGGGTAAATTATTTTTACCCACAATAATCGCCTCAACAGGGCTAGTCATGGTAATACTATCTGCGCCACCAAAAGGGTCTCTAATCACACACAAGGTTTCACCTTGATGAACATGCTGCCCTAATTTGTGTCGCGTGTAACTTAAACCACTGGTTGCTGCACGCAGCCAAATATTTTTCTGTGCAAAGAAACTCTTGAGAGCAACCGCTTTTTTGGTGATTTTTTCAGGCAGCATGCCTAATTTTCGCATCAC
Organism: uncultured Coxiella sp.; assembly: GCA_964606725.1. Lineage (GTDB taxonomy): Bacteria > Pseudomonadota > Gammaproteobacteria > Coxiellales > Coxiellaceae > 2-12-FULL-42-15. The sequence goes on along the minus strand of CAZSHR010000037.1, from coordinate 6,415 downwards.
ACTTAAAATACCCTTAAGACCTACCTTGATTGCATGCTCATCAAAGCGCATTGCCTCACCTGCTTTATAGGTTAAAAAAGGCTTTTGTTGTTTAAATGCGAGTTTACGCAATGTCCCTGGTGCTAACGAAGCATTAGAAATAACCGGCGCATTAAAAGCAGTGGCTAACACTTTAGCTTGTTCATCTGAAAAACTAATATCTATAGCAGGAAGATTAGAATAATTAATAAAACCGGTTCTCAAATCAATACACAAATCTGCTTTGCTAAAAATTTCTTGCGTGAAAATATGAGCGACTCTTGCCGCGTGAGTGCCGACTTTAGAACCTGGGAAACAGCCATCTAAGGCAACTTGGCCAGGTAAATGTGAACAACGATTAATTAACCCATAAACATTCATTACAGGAACCGCAATCAAGGTTCCATGTAAACTTTTCATAATGCCTACTTCTAATAAACGGCGAATAATCTCTGTACCATTTAACTCATCTCCTTGCATCGCAGCAGTAATCAAAATGCAAGGGCCTGCCTTCTTGCCATGAATGACTTTTACTGGCATATAAAGTGGTGCACAACTAAATAATTCCGGCAAAGGCAGAGCGAGTGATAAGCGCTCACCTGGATGAATCGCCATATGACAGATTTGTAGCACTTTATTTTTCATAAAAATAATAAGCCTAACGCAAACACTGGCAACGCAGCAATGGCACTATCAAAACGATCTAACATACCTCCATGCCCAGGAAAAATACTACCACTGTCTTTCAAACCCGCCTGTCGTTTTAATAGGCTCTCAAATAAATCCCCCACAACAGAAAAAATGCCAACAACTAGAGCCAATGCAGCAAATGCCCAAGACTCTGACAACGATAAGCCTTTTATCACTGCACAAACTAATGCGACTACCATAGTGGCTACCATGCCAGCCAACAAGCCTTCCCAGGTTTTGTTGGGGCTCACAGTTGGAATCAAGTGATGTCGGCCAAAGCGACGGCCTACAAAATAAGCGGCAATATCTAAAGCCCAAATTAAAGCAAAGGCTACAATCAGTAATTTAGGCCCCCACAGAGTATCACGCAATACATTCATCGCCAGCCAAAATGCCACTAATAACAACGGGCCAAGCACGGCTTTGACAATACGATGAGAAAACCCTAGACAATTGCCACGCAAATGGAAAGTTAATAATGCGAGCAAAGCCCAAGCCCAAACAATCACTGCTGCCATCAACCAATAAACAATGGGAATAACAAATGACAAACCCACCGCAGCCGTCACAATTGCGGCATAAAAACACCGCGAAGAAAACCGTTGCATCATAAGCAGTTGACTCCACTCCAAAGCAGCAACAGTCACCATTGGAATAGTGACCAGCGCAAACCACAATGGCGGTAAAAACCATACTGCTACAACAAAAATAGGCAAACCTATAGCGGCTGTTAATAATCGGTATTTAAGCATTATCTTCTACCTGTGCTGACGTTAATCCAAAGCGTCGTTCACGACGCTGATAAAAGGCAATGGCGTGATCCAATGCATCTGTCGTAAAATCCGGCCAATATTGTGTCGTAAAATACAATTCGCTATAAGCTAATTGCCATAACATAAAATTACTAATACGCTGCTCACCACTGGTGCGAATAAACAAATCCGGTGCCGGCAAATCACTAACACAAAGATACTTGGCCAGTTGTGCTTCAGAGAGTTGTGATAACGTTTGTATGTCGGATTCTAAGCATAACTGCTGCATCGCTTGCACAATATCCCAACGACCACTGTAATTCAAAGCGACCACCAAGACCAGGCCACTATTATCACGCATCATCGATTCTGCTTGCTCAATATCCTTTCGCAAAGCATTACTGAGAAAACGGCGATCTCCTATCACACGCAGTTGTACATTTTGCTGATGCAATTGCAAGGTATAACGCGCTAAGGACTCTTGCATTAGCTTCATTAAAAACTGCACTTCTGTGACTGGCCTTTTACGATTTTCCAAGCTAAAGGCAAATAAAGACAACACCTTAATTCCTAGTTTGCCACAATGCTCAACCACTTGATTAACCACTTTAGCTCCGGCGCGATGTCCTGCCGCTCGTGGCAACTGACGCTGTGTTGCCCAACGCCCATTACCATCCATGACAATTGCAATATGTCTGGGAAGTTTTTTGCCAACTTCGGTTGCTGCAAACATGTTACCACCGATCTAAGCCATTTATTCAAATAGCCAGTAAATCTTTTTCTTTCCTAGAAATAATCTCATCCACTTTAGCAATAAAAGAATCCGTGACTTTTTGAATATCAGCAGCACCACGCCTTTCATCGTCTTCAGTGATTTCTTTTGATTTGAGCAGGTCTTTTACTAGCTGGTTAGCATCACGACGTAGGTTACGAATTGCAACACGTGCTTTCTCACCTTCATCGCGAACAAGACGTACTAAATCACGACGACGCTCTTCGGTTAGTGCCGGTAGCGGCACACGTATCACCATACCAGCCGAAGCAGGATTTAATCCTAGATCAGAACTCATAATAGCCTTTTCAATTGGCGCAATCATGTTTTTTTCCCAGGGAGTGACGGTCAAGGTTCGTGCATTTTCAACAGCAATAGCCGCAACTTGACTGAGCGCTGTATCGGTGCCGTAATAATCTACCTTGATATGGTCGAGTAAACTTGGGTGCGCACGTCCTGCCCTGAGCTTGCCCAACTCTGTCTCTAAGGACTGAACACTTTTTTGCATTTTTGTTTCTGCTTCTTTCTTAATATCCGATAACACTAGGCTTCCCCTTTATCAACAATAGTTCCCTCATCCTTAGACGTAATCGCACGCATCAATGCACCCGATTTATTAATATTAAATACACACAGTGGCATGTTGTGATCGCGGCACTGGCAAAATGCCGCTAAATCCATTACTGCTAATTCTTTTTCTAACGCTTCTTGATAAGTTAAGTGCTTATACAAGGTAGCTTCTGGATATTGGCTGGGATCGGCCGAATAAACGCCATCGACATTGGTTGCTTTCAATACGACATCGGCATTAATCTCAATGCCCCGTAAACTGGCCGCTGAATCCGTTGTCACTAAAGGATTGCCGGTGCCCGCTGCAAAAATAACAATTCGACCTTCTTGCAAATGATGGATAGCTTTGCGACGATTGAAATGATCAGCCACACCACTCATGGGAATCGCTGACAAAATACGAACCGGCAACTTACAGCGCTCTAAGGCATCCCGCAACGCTAATGCATTCATCAAGGTGGCTAACATCCCCATATGATCAGCAGTAATACGATTAATCCCTGCCTGAGACAACGCAGCACCGCGAAAAAAGTTGCCACCGCCTAATACGATGGCAATCTGCACTTTTAACTGGTACACCTGGTGTACTTGGCTGGCAAAACGATCAAGAACAGTCGGTGCAATAACGGAATCTCCATCCCCCATTAAGGCTTCGCCGCTCATTTTTAACAAAATACGACGATAAATCGGTTCCTGACCTGGTGACATTAGTCCCCCTTTTTCACTTGTGCCATCACTTCATCGGCAAAATCTTGTGTCTCTTTCTCAATACCTTCACCCACTTCAAAGCGAACAAAACCTTCCACTGTTGCACCCTGTTCTTTTAGCAAATTACCCACAGAAACATCGGGATTTTTGACAAATGGCTGATCGAGCAAACTAATTTCTTTAAGAAACTTCTGGATTCTACCTGATACCATTTTCTCAGCAATTTCTTTGGATTTGCCAGAAGCTTGCGCTTGCGCAATAAAAATTTCACGCTCTTTTTCAACTAGCTCACTAGGCACATCTGCAGCAGACAAAGCTTGCGGGTGACTCGCTGCAATATGCATAGCAACATCTTTTGCTAAATCGGCATTAGCAATGCTCAACGCCACTAAAACGGCAATGCGATCACCATGACAATAGCAGCCAACATAATTTTGGGATTCCAGTAAAAAAACACGTCGCAATTGTACGTTTTCGCCTATTTTAGCGACTAAAGCCTCTCGTTTTTGCTCCAAAGTCTGTCCAGCATCATCACTGGATAAAGTGGCTGATACATCGCGCGCTTTATTTGCTAATCCTTTCTCAGCAACTTTCTGCGCGAATTCGCCAAAATTCGCATCACGAGCAACAAAATCTGTCTCGCTGTTTACCTCAGCAATAAAACCTACTTTTTGCTGTGCATCAACACAAACAACAACTTTGCCCTCAGCCGCTGTCTTGCTGCCGCGCTTAGCGGCTTTAGATTTACCTGCTTTTCTAAGCAATGCAATCGCAGCTTCAATATCACCCTCGGCTTCTTTTAAGGCTTTTTTACAATCCATCATCGGAGCAGCGGTTTTATCACGTAATTCTCGTACCATAGGAGCGGTAATAGCAACCTTGTCAGCCGATTTTTTCTCCTGCTCAACAGGCTTGGGTTTGGCTGGCTCGGTTTTAGCTTTTTTCACTTGCTTAGCAACAACCTTCTTTTTAGGCTTTTGATCCGCAGACGGCTGCTCTGCTTTCGCTTCTTCAACCACCGCTAATTCAGCAGCACCCCGTGCTTCAATAATCGTATCAGCAATGGTTTTACAATAAAAACGAATCGCACGCACCGCATCGTCATTGCCAGGCACAAGATAATCAACCCCATCAGGATCAGCATTGGTATCAGCAATACCAATTACCGGAATTCCTAGGCGTTTTGCCTCCTGTATGGCAATTTTTTCCATGCCTACATCAATGGCAAAAATCAAATCGGGCAAACCACCCATGTTTTTAATACCTGCTAGATTAACGTGTAGCTTCTCTTTTTGACGCATCAAGCCCAACACTTCTTTTTTTGTCATTCCCGACAAATTCTCCTCGTTGGACAGCTGCTCCTCTAGGTCTTTCAATCGCTTGATTGACTGTCGAATAGTTTTATAATTGGTCAACATTCCGCCTAACCAACGATGATCGACATAAGGCATGCCGCAGCGAACGGCCTCCTCTTGCACGACTTTGCGTGCCGAATGCTTGGTGCCAACAAACAACACCTTGCCGCGTTTAGCCACTGCTTCCTCGATAAAAGCCACTGCAGAGCGAAACATCGGCAACGATTCTTCTAGATTAATGATATGGATATTGTGGCGAGTGCCGTAGATATAAGGCGCCATTTTAGGGTTCCAATAGCGCTTTTGGTGGCCAAAATGCACACCGGCTTCGAGCATGGCACGCATGCTAATGGTAGCTGTCATTATTTTCTCCAAGGGTTACTGCTGGATAAACGTCCCAGCGGGACATTCCAGCCACTTCCACCTGCCTCATTACTCGACTGATTTTATGCAAATACTCATAGTTACCGCCGTTTTAACACTGACTAAGCGAATATTTACAATTATTTAAACAGCACCCCAAGTAATGCGTTAGCAGATGTGTATATTTTTAACAGAAGCAATGCCATGTGGCGGTTGCTTATCTAAGCGTTGCTTTATACCATAGTCGCCCTAGTGGAACAAGTGAACGACAAGAGCAGGCATATGAGTGTATCGATCAAGACACCGCAAGAATTAGCCAAAATGCGGGTTGCTGGAAGGCTGGCCGCAGAAGTATTAGAGATGATTGCACCCCATGTTCAAGCGGGTGTCACCACCGATGAGCTGAACCGCTTATGTCATGACTATATCACTGAAGTCCAGCAGGCGATTCCAGCCCCGTTAAATTACAACGGTTTTCCAAAATCGATTTGCACTTCGGTCAATCACGTAGTTTGCCACGGTATCCCCAATAATAAAGCACTTAAAAAAGGGGATATTATCAATATCGATGTAACAGTTATTAAAGACGGTTATCATGGCGATACCAGTAAAATGTTTACCGTTGGCGATGTGCTTCCCTACGCGCAACGACTGATTGATGTGGCACAAAGCTGTCTTTATATTGGTATTGGTTTGGTGAAACCTGGCGCCACATTGGGTGATATTGGTGCAGCTATCCAGAAATACGCTGAAAAAAATCATTTTTCAGTGGTGCGTGATTTTTGCGGTCATGGTATCGGCACGGTTTTTCACGAGCCAGAAATTCAAGTACTGCATTATGGTAAACCAGGAAAAGGATTGGTATTAGAGCCTGGCATGACATTTACCATTGAGCCAATGATTAACGCAGGGAAAAAAGACGTCAAAATACTGGGAGATGGCTGGACAGCAATTACCAAAGACAGGCGCTTATCGGCACAATGGGAGCATACTATGGCGGTCACTGAAAGCGGCTGCGAGGTTTTCACCTTACGTCAAGACGAAAGCATCCCTAACGATTAGCGCTGAACGCCTGCTCTTTTCCCAAAATAACACGGTCAAGCAACAGATTTGTGGATAGAAATACCTACAGGGATTTCGCATTTTTCAGCCAGAGTCGCTTAAGCCGAGTTCGCCCGCTGCGCTCA
>CAZSHR010000036.1:0-13274 GCA_964606725.1 uncultured Coxiella sp. | reverse complement strand
GCGTTGCTTCGGTGTTGACACCACCAAAACAACGCTAGCCACACAGCATACACGGAGTATGCTGTGTGGCTACGCACCTTACCAGGAAACCGTTCCTGTTTCAAATTTATACTTGATTTTGGTGAAAAGTCCGCTCTTCTTAATCGGTCTTGAAGTGTATCAAATGCGCGTTCAATTCGTCCTTTACCTTGGGGGTAATTAGCGAAAATGATTTAGATGCCAATCTCATTACAGGTATGTTGTACTTACAAAAAATGACAATATTTAGGGCCAGAAAAAATACCCGCTCTGTCTACATACAGCGTCTTGAAGACACCCTTTTTCGTTATTACATTCTTAAAACTGTTAAGCAAACAAGGGCTGTCTCTGACTGAAAAAATTCAGCATACAGTTCACTAGTCGCGTCATCGATAATGGCAATCAAACAGCTTTTTTTATTGCCAAACCATTGATGTGGAATGTCATCCATTTGAAGCATGAGACTTGGTGAATTCATTCTATAACGATTTTTTCTGGAGGCAGAGCGTCTTTTTTTCTCGTTTAACATGATGAATTTAATTTGCCCAACGCCTTAATTTTTCTTTTTTGACAGGAATATTTTCTTTATCTATTAGAATTTCTTGTAAATATGCAAGGTTTAAATCATAATGCTCTGTTTTTATTAGCTGTTGAAATTTATTTTTAATCGAATCTGACGATTTATTTACAGATGATTTACCTGTATTTTTATGAATAATAAATTCAATGCCGATTACCTGGTATCTTTGAAGATAGTGTTCAATGGTGCGTCTGAATTTATTGAGAAGCTTCATTGCATTACAAATACTAATTTTATTTTCAGATACTTTAGCAATTGTGTCAACGATTAGTTGTTTTTTAGTATTCATGGTAATCATTCTCTGCGTTCCTTAATATTCTATTTAGGATTATTAAGAAAACATCGATAAAGTGGATTAGTCAATTTTTGGGTTAATGGAGTTACGATAAAATCGCTGGGTAATTAGTACGTCAGTTTTCCTTGGTAATGATACTAATACACTTAAGCAACTTGAATAGCGGCTTGGGACTATTAACATCCACTTCCAATTGCCGCTTTCAGTATTAGGGTTACCTCCCTGCATCCCTGATTCTTTATAAGGTTAGCTAACGGACAATTAACCAAAGCACTCAAGAATACGTTAAAATTAAGTAGTTTCTATTCATTCTCTGACTTTATCCCTATTCAGGAGATTGACAAGCATAAGTTCTTTATGCTCTAATATATTAAATGTTTATGTTAGGTAGTGCAATTGATCTCGGTACAGTAGTTTTTTAATCCAATTTAAAAACCCTCCTTATTTTTTTGATTACCTCACTAAACCGCGAGAATGTTTTTATTTTTTTAGCTTATAGGGTCGGTATTTAAGAATGGCTATAGTTACCGTATTGAACTACCAAATTAATTTATCTAGGCGAATTGGTATTATAGAATTTGATAAATTTCGTTATTACGAACGATTTTTAGAAAATAGCTTATCGTATTTCAATAGTCGTCTGAATAAATATAATATAGGTGATCACCTCGTCACCCTAAAGACAGTTGATAATTTGATATACCACTTGAGGGATTTGGTTAACAACTTTCTTTTCCTCCATGATGGCCTGTTGCAAAATCCAAAATTAATAGAAAATTTGCTTCATGATAACTACCTAATTATATCTGAGATTTTAAAACAAACCGTCAATTCCACAATAATTGCGATTAGAAGAATACGAGATGATCACGACAACTTTATACGTCCGCTATGGTTGAATGATGGCGACGCTATTCACATTGACAGCGTGCAATGGGCTGGTAGTGATCGTCACAAACAAGGGCATGAGGTGCTTATAGTGAGCTTGCGAAATGGCGACAATTTACGCAAAATTGTTTACAAGCCGAATCCGTTAGAGATATCCGCTCTATTGTTTGGCAAACTAGCCTTGTTAAAAAGCAGATGCAAGGGGTTTGATACGTACCCTATGGATTCTTTTTTTTCTCAGTTTGAGGTAGTGTATGGTGGTGTTAGGAATAATCATGATATGGCTTCGACTTATGTTATTGTGCCTAGGGTTGGGACAAGTTATCGCAAAGGAGATGTTAGAAATCATTACGGCTATACGGAATTTCTTTCCAACATGAGTGAGCTCTACAATAATTATCCACATATCAAGAAAATAAAAGAGTGCCTTCCACACTTATTGTTAACTCAAATCGAGATTATTGATAGTCGGTTGGTGTTACCAGAAGAAGCTGCTAACCGTTATTTTTCTCGATTTAATAACAATGCGAAAGCTGTTATTATTATTAAATATGCTAAGCAATATATAGCTTTAAATGAGTCAGTCGGCAGCAACATTATTTATTGTCTTGAGGATTATAAGGTTAACTCGAAAAAAGAAAAGTTGGATTTATCTGATAAGATTAAAATAGCAAAATTTTTATCAACTAAGTTTAATGATTTTACGGATAAATTTCCCGAATTAGTTTGCAAAGAATTTGATAAGCTAAATCAGTCGGCTTTGAATCATTTTGTTACGGATAATTTCCAAGAAATGGAAGGTTTCTGGGAACATGCCGGTAGATTATTTGGATTCATGTTTTTTATTGGTACTAATGATGGCCATAATGAAAATCTTATGGTTCATAATAAACGTTTTTACCTTATTGATTCTGAGACAAGCTTATCGTTTAAAGTTAGCAAAGCTAAGAATTTAACTTGTTTAGATGAGATGACCGGAAATGCCGGCATGATCCCGATGAATAATATTAAAACTCCTATTTGTGGTGGCTTGTTATTTCGCCATTTCCCGCCGAACACGCTTTTCTATTTTAATGGATGGCAAAGAGACGTAAACGGGATGCGGGGTCGGGCAACTGAATGTTTTATGCAAGGAGTTGACTTAGCAATAGAGGCTTTCAGGCAGGGTTTTTTTGAGAACACAGTTTTAGAATCCTTGCGTAGAATCAATAATGGAAACGCTTCACTATATGTTAGGCATACACCATTACCAACAAAACTATACATTGACTATATGCAAAGTACGATTAGGAAATCTGTTATGTTTAAACCAGCGAACACAAGAGATCAAGAGATTGTGAGCTGGCAAAAAGATAACATAAGAAATGCTTTGGGTATTTTTCAAGGAACTTACAATGCTAATGCTAGATACGATAATGCAACGGAAGATGATGAGACCGTGACTGATAATAGACATTTTCATAGGGAGAAATACATTTTGTTCCCTGTTTGGTCAACAATAAAGTGTGATGTTTTTTCTGAGCTTTGCCACATGAATATTCCTGTTTATTATGCCAGTATATTCGATGGCATTCTTGTCGATTTTAATTCACGACCTATCGTGAGGAATCAATCTCGTCTCTTACTTGAACAATTCCAAATTAGGCTGGAGAGGATGGAAGCACTGGATAGAAATTTGCATCAAGGGGAAATCCTTTTTTTGCAGAGGCTAAGTACAGCTATCGCAACAGAGGAAGCTTTGGCTCAGTCAGTTGATTATTTTCCGCAATCACCGATTGAGTATCTTCGTGAAAAATACGAATTTTTAAACCCTCGAGACGTGCATGATTTCCAGCAGCAGTGCTTGCTTTTGGCAGGAAATATTTTTCAAAGAGATATTGTTTTGTCAGGGCAAATGCTTGATAATAATCCCGTTGAGGGGGCTAATAGGCCAGTTCATCGTAGACTTGGTTTTGGAATGTGAAAATTATTTGTGTGCTTTAGTTGTTTGGGGGAGTCATGTTTAGACTATTCAAGGGCGGTAATGCGGGTAAAGGCAGGTCAAGAAGCAATAGCGTTAGGAATCATGGTGTTGCTTCTGGTTCTGTGGGTGCTAGGATTTATCTGTTACTTACCTCTGGCATACCTAATGCCGATTTTCCCTTGAAAGTTTTCTTGGGTGGATTTGACGATGACTATTATGCTGAAAGAATTTCATCAGGGGAATTGAAATTGTATTCCTATTTGCCCTACATTGAAATTATCAATTGGACTAAGTATTCCTCTTCTAAGCAAGTGTATATTTTTGAGTTGCCCTATAGCGAGTCTCAAATCAAACAAAAGATATGTGAGAAACAGTTTAAGCTTAGCGAATCCGTTAGTTCATATTTCGATGCCCTTGAATACCTCTCTGAAAAAGACAAGCGCAAAAATAAGGGTGAGGAAGATGAATCGATTATTAATAGGATAAAAGAAAAACCTGACCTTAATGGTTTGTCTAACTTGAATGGTAACAGTAATTACTCACTTAGAGCTTGATAAACTAACCAAGGCAATGTTTTCTTCGACATTTGCGCAAGCCTAACATTAATCAAACATTAAGAAAGACAATAATCATGCACCATCACCATATACGCTGCATTGCTGTCATTCGTAAACAAACTAGCCATAGCTTTTGCCAATGGGACAGTTATGTTTGACTGCCAGCCAGTTGGCATTTCCTGAGTCTGCTCAATGCCCAAAAAGGTTCGGAGGAAAATGTCGGCTTTGCTATAGTCGATCTCAGACACGGTATGAGGCAAGTTAGCCTAATGGTGCACCTCACAGAAATGATGGATGGCAATGCGCAAGTCATTAAAGACGCGACACTGGTGTACCGTTTGCGCTTTGTCGCGCTGGATGTGGATGCAAAACAAAACCCGTAGGGTTTAGCGTTGGATGGGTTGGCGAGCGAGCCTAGGCGAATTGACACACGCATTTAATCATATGTCTCACACGGATTGCATCGAATGATTAATAGGGGGTTGTTGCGATAAGGGGGCACTATATTAACGAAAACTTATCTTAGCTAAATGCCCCAGAATGCTATTTTTTTTATGGCGGGTACCGATTACGATAAAGTTGTTAAGGACATCCGAATCGATTCCCAATTCGTGGCATTGATGAAGACCATAGCAGGTAAGCGTTGGATTATCATGCGAAGGTTTTTGGAAGCAATGAAAGTAGCATCGGGAGTATTTGTAACGACCGTTAATGATGAGAAATGCGTGCAGGCATTTCTAGCCACCGTTATGCGTGGCGACATTGACAATGCGGCCACATTACTAGGCAAAAACAAGCAACTCGCTTATGCTTCCGGAAATATTGTTGATTTATCGGGGCGCACCTTTTCCAACATTACCGCTTTTCAATACGCCGTGTGGTCATTGGACAAACCGATGTGTGAATTGCTGCTGGAATATTTGCCGACTGGTGACGCTTTGTATCAATGGAAAGCCTTAAAAGATCGCGCTGGCATTATGTGGATTCGGGCCGAGGGATTTTTTTGCTGCTGCCGTAGTGACGGACACAGCAAGGGGATTGCTATGTTGCGGCATGACATTGAAGTGACAGAGCAACTCCAAGCGCAAGCCCAATCGCATCTTGAACAACTTGAAGAGTGGCTTACTGTCAGCCCAGCTTACTTGCCCGCATCTTGTCAGCCATTAGCCGGTGTGTCTTTATGAAAGCTGCATTATCCCAACAGCAATCAGAGCAAGTGCCACTGGCAAATACCCAGACCCCATTTCTCCTCTCAAAAGAGGAATTAGTCTTGGCAGATGCCATAAAAAAGAAGCAAATAAAAATATTCATTTCTTATGCTTGGCGCGAGCTGCATTCATTCAAAGAAATCGCCGATGAAATTTATAGCCACCTTCACGACCTGTTGGGGCTGGACATAATAAAGGATACCAGCCCCGATACCGGCATGGTTTGCGGGACGAACATTGAACGATTTATGGAGAATGCCGAAAGTGCTGAAATCGCAATCCTGCTGATTAATGAGGGTTACTTGGAGTCACGGAATTGTATGTACGAAATGCTAAAAGCACGTGGCAGGGAATTTGCACGGCGTGTCATTATCGTCATACATCCCGAGTCAAAACTGTTTGGCCGCGCAACCAATGTCACCCATTACGTCAGCCACTGGGAGAGGATTCATGCAGAGATTGAAGCCGACATGCAAAAAATTGTGCGCCCAGAGCTGCGCCGCAACCATGAGCGCGAATTAGAGTTTGTTAGTAACGTGATGTATCAGATTGGCGACATCATTACGGATATCACTGGAAATATCAGCTTTGATTTTAATTCTTTAAAAGAGCGGCAATACTTAAAGCTCCTGAAACAAATCGCCGTGCAGGCAGATATCTCATTGGATCAACAGGCCGCTCTGACTCAAAACGTAGATGCCACCATTGTTGATGAGGAAGAAGAAAGCCCGCCTGTTTATACTTGCGTGGCAGAAGTTGAAAAACTTAACCGGCAAGCTAAAGCTAGTATTGATTCCACTCTGGGGCAGCTTTCAGTAGGCATAAAATCGCCAACGCTAAAACAAGTAGTTCAAGGTTCAGCAAAAGATTTTAGCAAGGCTATTGTTGATTATTTAGATCAATATCTAATTGGATTGGAGCTACTGGCGAGTGGCGTTTGCAACCCTCCACTGGGGAATGCCAAAGACATTGACAAAGCTGTCAAGCTGCGGTTTCGCCTTGTGGCAAAACTCATGCTTTGCTTGTCCAATGATTTGCCTTTTAAAAAAGCTTGCCGTGGTATTTATAATTCTTTGCCGGATTATCATTACCGCCGCTGTTTTTACCAGGAAATGATAAGCTGGGGAAATGATCAGCACAAAGCTAAGCTTGAAGCTTTTTTCCAGAAACTCAATCAAGAATTAGAGTATATTCCTTCGAGCGATGGGTACCGCCTTTCTTCATTGCGCAAAGAGAATGCTTGGATGCAAGCGTTGTTCGCAGTGACCGATCCCTTTCCCGAAGATGGAGCTGTACCCCAAAGTGCAGTGTGTGTTGAAGGGGCGGCCTTGGGGAGGCGGATATTAAAGGATGAGGTTAAAGAGCAAATCTTTAATCCGCTGTCCAGTAGTTTTCAGGATGATTATCAGTTTGGGATCAGTCGAATTGCGAGGATTGAATATCAAGAATATGACATATGCGCAAAACTGTGCCCCGAGTTCCCTGGCATTGAAGTAGCGGCTCACCATTTTGCCGAGTTGGTAGTTGGCATGGGCACCACCGAAGTAGAATTTTGTAAGTTCAGTACGCAAAACGGCGACAGTTTTCCGGTGCTCTTGTCCAACACGGTGCAGGGTGACAACCTGCAAGGAAAAATTAAGCAGACAAAGCCCAACAATTATGGTCAATTGGAAGAGGAGTTCAATAGAATTGACAGCAAAAGTTTCTCCCAGCTCTTCCTCCTCAGCCTGTTGTTATCTAATGAAGATGCCAAGCCGGACAATTGGCTGTTGACTGTTCGCGAGAATGCAGTAGGTGAGCCGGTTTTTTCGTTGGTGGCGATTGACAATGACCGTTCTTTTTTGCCGCCAGTGGTCAAGAAGCAGGGCGCTATTTCAGACTATTTTGTGTTGCAGATGAAAAATTTCCTTTTTTGCATGGAGCAAATGCGGCAGCCAGTCAATGCCGATGTTGCGAGCGAATTCTGTAGCTTAGATATATTTAGCCTGTTATCGCAATGGAATAAACGCCTTGCCCAAGAGAACAAACGTTATTTGGCCATGTTTTCTTCAGAAGAGATTCGTCGCTATTACAAAAGTTCTGGGGAGTGGAAAGCTGAACGTCCCGTGCTCATCCCGATTGCGTTTACACCGGATGCCATCGATAGATTGTATAGCAAGATGCGTAATATTCAACTGTTGTGGGCGAATAAATCAGGCATTACCCATGCCGAAACGTTCAGCCGAGTGGAAAAAATGGCTGGTAAAGAATACCTGAACTATTTGCATTGGCACAAATCGCCTGTCGAGCGTTGGAATTTTATCAAGAAGCGACACTACAAAATCGACTCCAAAGGTAATACCGTTAGCAATGCGAATACCTTAACTTTGGTTGAGAAATCCGGCATTATTCCTCAATCAGTAGACGTAATTGAGCTTGCCAACAGCGGCCAATTGTATTCCCTCGAATTTTTCTTGCATCGTATAAAATACTTAAACCCTAGGCGAGAAACCTTGCTAAACGGCGAACAATCAGCATTTGACGGCTTGAACTGTGATTTTATTAAAGAAATGGTTGTTAACAGTATACGTTTTAAGCATTTGAATAAAATACAACAACTGAACGTATTCAACGCCATATAGGTGCCAAGATACATATTGAGTCTGATAATGAAGATTGTGCTTTTAATGTGGTAGAAAGGCATTCGCTGGTCACGGCTATTTTGCTGAATAATCCAACGTTATTTTCTGATTCAATCGCAAATAATCCTTACTTTGATTATAAACCACAGCAAGGGAAGTACAAGGAATATGAATTAATTGACATTGCTAAAGAGGCAGGTTCCCAAAGTGTTGCTGAAGAAATAGACTTGTACAAAAAAACCCTTGCTACCGGTATACAGCTTGGCGATTTAAGTGATCGAATGCAGCGTTTGCGAGTCTTAAATTTTATTGAAAAAGCCAGCCTTGATTTTTCCAAACTTAACAGACTTGATTTGATTGAAGAGTTTACATTAAACGATAATCAGATGAATAGAATTATTGAAAAGACTCAAAAATTTTTGTGTTCGCTCAGTATTTCTCATTATTCTGGGATTAGGAGATGGGGTAATCATATTGAAAATTTAATTGAACTAAAAATAAGCCATAATGAAAATTTAACTTCCATTGCCAAAGAAGGTGGTGAGTTATTATATTTTTCTGCATTGACGACGCTGGAACTTCGTTCAAATGGTAAGTTAGCGCAACTCTTGGTGAGTTCGCCTAAGTTGGAAAATTTGATTGTAGAAAAGTGTGATAATTTGGGCAATGATGCGATGGATGCTATTGTTAAAAGTAGCCGGTCATCCTTGCGTTCGCTCACTATTTTTAATTGTGCTGGAGTCACTGCTTGGACGTACAATTTTGAAAATTTAATTGAGCTGAGTATAAAGGGCAACAAAAATTTGACCTCTTTTGCGACCGGAAATTCTGACTTGCTAATGTTTCCTATGCTAGAGAAAGCAAATTTTTCTGATAATAACTTGAATAAATTGTTATTAAATTCCCCAAAATTGGAATATTTGGATTTAACTGGATTGGAAGTATCTGCTGAAATAATTATTGATTGTGATAACAAACAGTTATCATTTAATTCGAAGTTATATAAAGAGTTTCCACATACATATCTAAAAAATACTCTGCCTGTTAAAGATTCTTTCTTGAGAATTACTTTTCTAGGGGCGCCTTGCTCAGGGAGGACTTCATTTATTAAACGGCTTATGACAGGTCAGTTTTGCGAAAATACTTTGCCAACAATTGGTTATGAACCTTATTATTGTTATTTTGATGATTGGAAAATTCAAATGGTTGATACTTCCGGCCAGCCGAGGTATGCAGAAATTAATAAAAAAGTAATAAAAAACTCCGATGTTTTTATTTTTTTTATAAATTCATGTGATTCTTATCATCAAACGATAAGCGATCTGGCTTCTTATATGTCTCAGATTGGGATGTTTGATAAGGGTTGTGAAAGTACGGCTATCCTCGTGGCTTGGTCAAAAATTGATTTGCTTTCGAAGCATGAACCAAAATTTAAAGTAGATGAAGAAGATATTGCTCAATTAATAAAATCAAAAATGAAAAATCCTGATCTTTTCCTTGGTCAAATTCACACTTCATCAAAAGAGTTTGAGGGTTTTCGTGAGTTTCTTAAAATACTGTCAAATTATTTATCTATCTTTCAAAAATTATCTTATTTATCTACGCTTCAAAAATCATCAGATGAAAAATTAAATCTATCTAGCGTGACAAACAACCGGTTTGGTATTTTTAGCTCTGCCAATCAATCCGAGGAATCTAGCGGCAGTAACAGTGTTTATAAAAAGAAGCAATTCAGGCTGAAATTTTTATAGCCTCTGTCGTTAGAAACTAGCTTAATTCGTTCAACTATTCATGGGTTCAAACATCAAGTGCAACGCCGACAATACAATAACGAAAAATTCATTTATTGTAACCGCTTTTGTTCACATGCAGAGTGTGAGCGCTAAATTAACTACCCATTAGCGCATGGCGTAATTCTTTCTCATAATGATCACCACCCATTAATCATTAAGTCAGGGGGCATCATCGCTAAGTAGTGAACCAATTTTTAATGATAATAATTTATCTAAAGGTTATCCAAGTATACTAAATCAGTTTGGTTGCAGACAAAAAAGCCACACCACAAAAAATTGCCAACGCAATTAGTTTGGTTGATGGTTCTTCTAAAGCTGAATATGGTCCAAAAATTGCAGAAACTCACTAGAAAACAATTTAGCTTTTGGAGTGTAAATAATGATTTTAGCTTTGGTGATAAAGAAATTGAAGAGATAGTAAAAAGTACATAGACATAAAGCAATAAAAAAACGCTAACTTTTTTCTTAATAGAATTTTTGCCCCATACCGGCATCACCACTGTCACCAGGACACGGAAAATGAACTTGTCTCTTTAAGACTCTAACTCGAAGCCGCAGAAAATTCCAAGCATAACAAGAGGTTGCTTTCACTCTAAAATTTACTTACATAATTGTAGCCGGTGGGCTACAATTGAAAAATGGCCCCTTATAAACTCATTTTTTATCACACTGCGTAAGGCAAGGTGTCTTGTCAACGCTGGTTACAGGGGCTTAGATATGTTAAAGGGGTTGCTAAAATTCAAGCAAGGTTAAACCGCTTGTCATTGGGCTATCGAGGGGACAGAAAATCGTTGAGAAACAGGAAAAGAGTTGTGGGTAGACTACGGACTTGGCTGTCGGGTTTATTTTGCGGAGATAAAGACCCTGCCGGAAATCAAGATTTTGTTGCTGAGAGGTACAAAAAAGACTCAGAAACAGGACATTGAAAAAGCAGTTACTTATTGGGAAGGATTTTGAATGAGCACTAAGTAGTCAAGCCAAATTTATTACCGAACTCTTGGTTTAATTTTTCGTGATTAAAAAGATAATTAAATTTTTCAATTTTTGCGGCAACCTTATTAATTGTTTCACCCTTGTTTTTCTTCGATAACTTCTCATTCTTAAAGACAACTGCATCAAAATAAGAACAAATGGCAATGCTAAACTTGTCATTTTCTGCAAGTTGACTTAACTGATTGTTAGTACAAAGAAAACGCAGTATATAAGCTTGGCCTTCTGTTTTCCGATTTGTTGCAAAATAAAGGTCTTTGTCTTTAATATCGCTTAAATCTTTATAAATTTTTAAATACCCGTTGTTAATTTGTACGCTGTAAGTTTTATCACTTTTGCCTTCTAAAAGTCGGTTAAGAAGCAAATCACCTTTATCCAATGGTGTGCTTATCAAAACAAAGCAGTCAGATAACTTATCATTTGTCTCTTTTAGTCGAGGTATTTCTATCTCTTTATTTTTTTTCGCCGAAGCGAATAGCCTGAAAGTTTTCATTGTCTTCTTACTTCAAATTTGCCTAGCCAGTATTATATGGTCCCAGCTCCTGAATATCAATATCTGTGTTGACAAGTTAAGCCCACCTCTTAGTTGTTAATTAAACCTTTGCTTAGAGGTCTCTCCATCGAAGCTGGTGCAGGTGCAATCGGAACTAAAATAAATTGTTCATTTTTTAAAATTTTTCGGATTTTTTCTTGACATTTGTTAGTGAAATGCTCAATTTGGTTATGTTTATTTTTCTTAATTTTTATCTGTTTCCGCATCAAATAATTCATTGGTGTTTAAAAAAAAAAATTATACTTTATATAGATGTTGGCTTTGTTTTCAGTCTTTATCTTGCCAAAAAGACACAGCAAAAAATTAATATTAATAAGCAAATTATTGTTTGTGTTTCCTAAACCACAAAGACGAAATAAATTTGGATTTCTAGTAAGTTCGTTGCAGATTTGTAATAAAATTTGGTGCTTTTGATTTGCATCTTCAGAAACATCCAGTTCATTGGTCAATCTAGCTATTTTTTCATCAGTTTCAGCTAATGTTTTGAGTTGACCAATTATATCGGTTAATTTTTCCTCTATTTTTCTTAAAAAAATGTCATCGTTTTTAACAACATAATCGGAATCAAAAGCAATTAACGATTGACTATTAATGCTAACATAATAAACAGGAATATTCATGGTTCTTAACTCAAATTCAAGGTTTTCATTTGAAAGAGTTTCCCATACAGGGAAAAAATATCGTATATATTCGTCCCATAATCTATTAAATAGTTTTGAGTCAGAATCAAATCTCCCTTTTCCTTTTTTGATAAAAAATTCTTCAAATTGAATCAGAGAGGAATTAAAATCATTATGAGTTTCTAATGAAATATTTTCTTTTTCTTCTTTTTTGATTAACTCTTCATAGAATACAGTTCCAACTGGAGTGTATCTAGCGTACAAAAAATTATTATTTTTTAAGAACTCTAAAAAAAATGGTTCTAATTTTTCATTAAATTTACTAATGGTAAAATAATCAAAAGAATTTTTTACACCTTTTAAAAAATTTTTTTCACATAATTTTAATATTTCTTCTCTGGATTCATTTCTATTTAGATAAAATAATGTATTTGATTCTAACAGTCTATAGAAATATTTTGATACTCCCTGAGAATGTGAACATGGGGCCATACCACCTAACTCTTCTTCAAGACATGACATGTCTTTTGGTTCTATTATTTTAAAAGAAAGGCAAGTTTCAGAATCAATGAGGAATAACTTTTTTAAATGAACAAGGAAATTTTGGTTATGACCATCATTGATTCCCATAATATACATGAAAACCAGTAAAATTCCTGCTTCATACCAAAAATCTTTTAGCTCATCTTTTTTATTTGTAACAAAGTCAGATTCGCTTACATTTTCTGTTGAAAGAGAAGAAATTTTTTCAAAAAAACTGCCATCAGTTTCATAAATAAAACCACATAATATTCTTAAAATTTCAACTTTTTCTCTCAAGTATAGCTCTCTGTTTTGGCAAGATGTATCTTTCAGTATAGAAGAATTTCTTGAAAATTCTTCTATACTAATATCTAAAAATTTTTGTTCACTATCAGAGCTGGTGCGAATAAAAAATTGTGCTTTTGAATCTTTTATTATCAAAATCATATCGCAATTCTCTTGGTCAGAAAAATACGCTTGAGCTGTTTGCAGCGAATCCTGATGCTCTTTAATAAAAAATAAATAAATATTAACAAATGCGATTCTATTTAAGTATTTTTTTAACTTACAACCAAGCATTTCACTGTAAGAGCTGCTCATGTTGCTTAAAAACTCTGTGTATCCATAGTACATTCCAATTCCTTGATAATTCTTATCACTCATTGG
>CAZSHR010000035.1:0-13627 GCA_964606725.1 uncultured Coxiella sp. | reverse complement strand
TCTCACTAACACCTAACCAAAAAGCTGTCGCTCAATATTTAATTAATACCGGAAGCACAACACAAATTCAAGAATGGTTTTTATCCCTCAAATCAGAAGAACAAGTGCAGCAAGCACTGGATCAACTATCTGGTGCTACTTATGCTGATCAAGAGGTACAATTATCAAAAATTGCGTTAAAATTTACCGAACAATTATCTAACCATGCAAATAGAGGACCTTCATGTGACTCTCACTCACTTTGTAACTCGTATCCAGTTTTATGGACAGCAATTTATAATAGCTATGCTGCTATCAACACAGATGAAGTGAGTGGGCTGGATACAGATAGTGCTGGTGTGCTATTAGGGTTTGATTTTCCAATTAGTCAGTATACTCACATTGGCGCAGCACTCTCTTCCAGTTATTTTGACAGCCATGCAAAAGGCAATGAATCAGCTAATGATGAAGGAATGCTACATCAGCTAGGATTATATGGTAATTATAGTATAAATAGCTGGACATTAAGCGCTAACTTAGCACTTGGCAGTACAGATACCTTCACCGTTAACCGTAATATTGATAACAATAATGAAGAAGCAACCACCGTTTCTGGAGAATGCAAAATTAATACTTTTTCACAGCATCTTGATGCAAGTTATCATTGGAATATTCATTCTGGTCAATTACGCTCATTTATTGGTTTAACCAACCAATGGTTAGAACGTGATGCCTTTGATGAATCAGGTAATACAGGATTTGCACTGAGTGTAGATCAAAGCAGCTACCATAGCCTGAGCAGCCAATTAGGTTTGCTGGTTAAAATCCCTATTAAGGATTACCTTGCTGTTTTAGCTTCTACAAAATGGCAACATGAATTCTCAGATACCACAGCTATGATAGATGCTGCGATTATCTCTATTGAGAACAGTACAGAATTTTCAGTTGTTAGCGCATCTATTGGTCGCGACAGCGCACTTGTAGAAGTCGGTGCTATTTTATTTCAAGAAAATGAAATTAGTGTATCGGCCAGCTACCAGGGTGTATTCGCTAGCAACTACCAGGATAACGGCTTATGGCTGACTGTAAATTTTGATTTTAGCTAAAATGCAACATCTCACATACCCAGTCATTTTCATAAAAATTTGTCTACAACTTTATCTTATTTTTCCTTGCACTGAAAAAAATTTCAGCACTTTTTGCATAGTAAATATTAATTAATGACTTTACTTGTTTTTTTTTGAGGCATGGTTTTTTAAATTTTTCCTGATACTTTCAGTATGAAAATTTTCAATAATCCAGTTCTTGATACTTGCAATAGTCCATTCACGATTTTTTTATATTATTAAAGCTATAATTTGAATAAATTTCAATCAGTTACCTTAACATTCTACGCAACACTTTGCCTACTGGAGATTTCGGCAGGTCATCACAAAAAACTATTTCTTTAGGTATTTTATACGCAGTAAGATAATTGCTAGCAAAGGCTTTAATTTCCTTAACTGAGATAGTTTCCTCTAATACAATAAATGCTTTAATCGCCTCGCCTGTTTTTTCATCGGCAACCCCAATCACTGCCGCTTCTTTAATTTGACTATGGCTGGTTAAAACCGCTTCAATTTCATTAGGGTAAACATTAAATCCAGACACTAGAATCATATCTTTTTTACGCTCGATAATATATAACATACCTTGTTCATCTATTCGTGCCATATCACCCGTACTTAACCAACCATCTTCCGATAACACATAGGCTGTTTCATCAAGGTTATTCCAATATCCTTGCATCACTTGAGGCCCACGCACAAGTAATTCACCCACTTCACCAATAGGTAATTCCTGCTTATCTGCATCACGAATACTAATCTCAGTTACTGGAATTGGCATCCCAATACTGGCTTTAAAAGACTGAAGAGTTAATGGATTAATAGTAACCACAGGAGAGGCTTCTGTTAGACCATAGCCCTCAGTAATCACAACATTTGTTATAGCTTGCCAACGCTCAGCCACGGATTGTTGCAAAGGCATGCCACCAGAGAAAACAAATTTCACGGTTGAGAAATCAATTTTCTCAAATTTTGGATGATGCATCAAGGCATTAAATAATGTATTTAACCCCAATAAAATGTGAAATTCACAGTGGCGTAATAGCTTAATAAACTGTGGGATATTACGCGGATCACTTATCAATAATGATTTAGCACCAACTGCTATAAAAAAGAAACAACTGGTTAATGAAAAAATATGATAAAGCGGCAAAGGCATTACAACAACATCTTTTCCCTCTTGCAATTTTGGCTTTAACCATTCCAAGCACTGCAACACATTGGCTAATATATTAGAATGGGTTAAAATAGCGCCTTTAGCAATCCCTGTTGTCCCTCCAGTATATTGTAAAAAAGCAACATCGTTAAGATCAATGTTAACAGGAGAAAAATTTCTAGTTGCTTTTTGTTTCATAATATCATGATAAAAAATCGCCCCTTTAATGTAATAGCGAGGTATTGCTTTTTTATACTTTAAATAACCATGAATTAAATGCTTTTTAGTCCAAGATAAGCAATCTCCCATTCGTGTGATAATCACGTGCTGCAAACTATCTAAAGGTAATACTTTTGAAACAGTCGCTGCAAAATTCTCCATCACGATAATGGCTTTTGCACCAGAATCGTCAATTTGGTGTTTAAGCTCTGTTGCGGTATATAACGGATTAATATTAACAACAATTAACCCTGCTCTTAATGCTCCATACAAAGCAATCGGAAATTGCATTACATTAGGCAGCATAATGGCAAAGCGGTCTCCTTTTTTAAGCTTTAAGTCTTGCTGCAAATAACTGGCAAATTGTAAGCTCAGATGGTCTAGGTCTTCAAAGCTTAATGTGGTACCAAAGTTTTCAAAAGCAGGTAATTTAGCATAACGCTGACACTGCTGCGATATAAAATCAACCAGGGAATCATACGGATATAAATTAATCTGATCCGACACTCCCTGCGGATAATGAGATAACCAAATTTTCTCCATGCTATAATCCTTAGCGACTGGTTTTTCCATAAAAATAGTCTGGTGGGAAGTCATCAACAGCCGTGGCCATCAAGCATAAAGCATTTGCTTGTATTAGCTGGTCTGCCTCCTCTGATGTTAAAATACAGTTTTTCACTGCTGAACTGACTTTTAGATCAAATGTCATGCCACTGATGATGCCTGCTTTTTCAGCTTTAAACAAACGCTTTAGCAAGCGCTCTACTTTAATGCTCGCTGCCAAGGCTTGCTGCAATAGATGCATGGGATTTTTAGAAGCAGTTTTCCCAAAATATATTCCTTGGGCTAATTGATCACGGGTTTCGCTTGGCTCTAAAAAGAGTGCTGCAACTTTTTTACCAAGCTTATCGCTAGGAGGATTAAAGTGACGCCCCAATGGAAAAACGACACACCGCATGACACGCGCCAAAAAGCGGAAAGGAAAATTCATCAGGAACTCATGTGCAGCATTTTGCAGTCGAAATAATATATCCTGACAAACCCATTGCACAACAGGTAAAGCGTTTTTATTGCCTTGCTGTTCGTAGCAATAAAGCACACAAGAACCCATATACAAGCCACTTAGCATATCTCCTAAACGAGCAGATAAGGCTTCATTACGTTTTAATTCAGCCCCTAAACTCATCATAGCTATATCACTTAACCAAGAAAATGCCGCTGAAAAACGTGAAAAATGCTGGTAATAACGCTTAAGCTCACCTTTAGGTGCGGATGCACCATAAGCTGAGCTGAAAGCCAAGGTAAATGCCCTCACCTTATTGCTTAACAACATTCCCGCATGCTTAAAAAAAGCCTCATCAAATGCCTTGATTGCAGCAATGTCATTATGTTGTGCTGCAACTAGCTCTTTCATAATA
This sequence comes from uncultured Coxiella sp., assembly GCA_964606725.1. Taxonomy (GTDB): domain Bacteria; phylum Pseudomonadota; class Gammaproteobacteria; order Coxiellales; family Coxiellaceae; genus 2-12-FULL-42-15. The sequence continues at coordinate 9,749 of CAZSHR010000035.1, read as the reverse complement.
AAAGGGTGACAACGCACTGCACCTTGCCCAAAGATAATCATTGAACGAGTTAAAATATTAGCACCTTCAACGGTAATACCGATAGGTGTTTCAATATAGGATTGTGCCAAATAATTACTAGGCCCCATACAAATTGCTTTACCACCATGAATATCCATTGCCGCGCTAATTACATCACGTACCGTCTGAGTGCTATGGTACTTGGTAATTGCCGAAGCTACTGAGGAAGCCACTGCCCTATCTAAGTTGCCCACACTAAATAACCGCAGGGCATCAATTCGATAAACATCGGCAACCAGTCGAGTTAGGGTTTGCTGAACACCACCAAAAGCACCAATATAAAGATTAAATTGTCGCCTCACCCTAGCATAAGCACCGGTCATATAAGCAACCCGTTTTGCTGACCCAATGACGGTTGAAGGCAAAGAAATAGCACGACCAACTGCCAAACACTCCATTAACATACGCCAGCCCGCTCCTATCATCGCTTTACCACCGATAATATAGTGCAGCGGAATAAACACATTTTTACCCTGAGTAGGCCCATTAGGAAAAGTAGCACATAAAGGATAATGACGTCTGCCAATCACAACACCTGGGGTATTCACAGGAACTAAAGCACAGGTGATGCCCAGCGCCTCCTGACTACCTAATAGATGATCAGGGTCGTACAACTTAAATGCTAGGCCCAATAGCGTTGCGACAGGTGCCAAGGTGATATATCGCTTATCCCAGTTTAATAAAATACCAATCTGTTCAACCCCATCCACAGTATCACGCACAACAATGCCATGATCCTCAATAGCACCGGCATCTGAGCCAGCCTGCGCACTAGTTAAAGCAAAACAAGGAATGTCCTCACCACAAGCCAAACGTGGCAAATAGTAATCTTTTTGTTCTTGGGTACCATATTTTAACAGCAATTCGGCTGGCCCCAAGGAATTGGGTACCCCTAATGCTGTAGCTACCGAGGTACTCACACTAGCGACTTTCGCTAAAATTTGAGAATGCGCCAAGGCAGAAAACGCTTTGCCTCCATACTGTTTAGGAATAATTAGTGCAAAAAATCTTTGTTTTTTGAAATACTGCCAGATACTTTCAGGAATCTCATAGGTCTGATGACTCATTTCCCATTCATCGATTAATCGACAAAGCGTTTCTGTTGGGCCATCTAAAAAAGCCTGTTCTTCATCGGAAAGGTTGACCGGTGGGGTTTGTTGCAACTTAAACCAATCCGGCATGCCACTGAAAATATCTCTTTCAAAACCCACATCACCAGCCTCCAACGCTTCTTTTTCGGTAGCCGATAACTTAGGCATAATGCGACGATAAATGGTAAAAATATAGCGACTCAATAAATAACAACGCAAAGGCCGTATCAATAATGGTAAAAAAATAACGCACCACAGCAACAATAATATTACCAGTGCAACTAGACTAAAAGGGCTAAAAACAGCGAATAGCAGCAAGTAACCTAAATAGGCAACACTCCAAACCTTCAATGAAGCACGATTAAAGCTCAGTACCCAAGTTAACACCAAGAAAAACAGCAGCCAAGCAGTCACCCCCATTGTTAGAGTCTCCTTTAAGAAGAATTAAACAATAGTATAACGAATAACGATCTAGCTTGCTAATTGTAGCTCAGACAAAGAAGGAAAATCAGGGTAATTTTTTGCCAAGGTAGCGTAGCTCTTGGCAGCCATTTTTGGCATATCCAAGTTGCGATACGCTTTGACCATCACAGCTAAGGCATCAGCCACTGAGGTTGTCCCTTGAAAATGTGCCACCACGTAGCTTGCACGATTAGCTGCTGCAATAAAAGCAGATCGCTTGAGGTAGCCTTTTGCAATATCCACTTCACGCATTGCCAGCATATTGCGAATATAGGCCATCCTTACCAATGCATCAGGTGTATAGATACTCCTAGGATAATTCGAGGTTAATGTTTTAAACGAAGAGAAAGACTGTTGCAAGGTGCTTACATCACGACTTGCAGGACTTACATTTGCCATGCGCTGCAACCAAGAAAGCCCCAGCTCAAAGCCAGCAATACCACGCATATAGTAAGCATAATCCACATACTTGCTACGAGGATAAAGCCTGACATAACGATCCGCCGCCGCAATCGCTGCAGGAATATCCGCATTCTTGTAATAAGCATAGATAATCTCAAGCTGAGCCTGCTGTGCATTTGCCCCAAAGGGATACAAAGCATCCAATGCCTCAAACTGAGTGATGGCAGCCTGGTAATCTTTATTGCTCAGTTCTTTCTCACCTTGAGTAAAAATCTGAGCAGAACTCATCTTACGAAAACTCTGGTAAGGGTCTTGCGGTTTTTGAGTACAACCAGAGAACAAAAAAAGCAGGCTACAAATAAGGCTCAATTGATATTTTTTCATCAGTCCATCTTCTTGGTGAGGCTAAAGACTGGCATAATGCCAACCCACGTTAGTAGCGATGATTCTAAGAGAAGTTTTAAGATGACACAAGGGCAAAATATCACCTTGGCTGGAGAAATCCCTGACAAACTCTCTGGCAAGCGACTGGACCAAGCACTGGCAACAATGTATCCAGACTATTCGCGTGCACAATGGCAAAACTGGATTAAGATAGGTGCAGTTACTGTAGATGGTCAAGTATGCACCATCCCAAGGGTAACGATAAGTAGCTCACAAAAAATCAGCGTCAATGCCAAGTTAGATAACACTAACAACTGGAGCCCTCAAGCAATCAACATTAACATTGCTCACGAAGATGAAACACTACTTATCATCAACAAGCCAGCAGGTATGGTGGTACACCCTGGCGCTGGTAATCCAAAGAACACCTTAGCTAATGCATTACTGTATTACCATCCAGCATTGAGCGAGGTCCCCAGAGCTGGCGTGATTCATCGCTTGGATAAGGATACATCGGGTCTATTATTAATTGCTAAAACGCCCGCAGCCTACCAAGCGTTAATCAATTTGATGAAAAACAGGCTGATTAAGCGAGAATATATTACGCTCGTAAAAGGTCTACTTATCAGTGGCGGCAAGATTCAAGCTCCGATAGCACGCCACCCAACCCAACGGACAAAAATGGCGGTACACACCAATGGCCGCGAAGCTATCACCCACTATCGTATTCAAGAAAAATTTACCGCCCACACGCTGCTGAAGGTACAGCTAGAAACCGGACGCACACACCAAATTCGTGTGCACATGAACCATATGCACTACCCTATTGTTGGCGATCCAGTTTACCATAAAGCCGTTGCTCTACCAGCAAAGCTCCATCCAAGTCAACAAATAGCACTGCAAAAAATGAAGCGGCAAGCACTACATGCATGGCGCTTAACATTCCCTCATCCAGGCCATGAAAAAACCATTCATATTGAAGCACCCCTGCCCGAAGATTTTGCGTCACTACTCGCAATACTCAGAAAAAAGCAGTAGACTGACCGCATCGCTTTATAAATTTTGAGGAACACCCATGATGGTCAAAAAAATTCACCTAATTGCGCTAGCATTCACTTTCACCATTGGTAGTGCTATTGGCGGATCAACCGATACAGCAAACAAAAAATCTGCAATAACACAACGCAGCCTAGCCCCGATGCTAGAACAAACAACACCTGCCGTGGTTAATATTTCCGTAGAAAAAGAAAGTCAGGCAGCTAAAGACAGTGACAACCCCATGCCGTTATACAGAAGAGCGATGAAAAGCATTGCGGTAGGCTCTGGTGTAATTATGGACGCTGAAAAAGGCTATATCGTCACTAATGCTCATATCGTCGATGACCAAAAAGTGATGGTTGTCACCTTAAAAGATGGTCGTCGTTACCATGCTAAGCTTACTGGAATAGCCAGCGGCTTTGACATTGCTGTTATTCAAATTAAAGCGAAAGGCTTAAACGCGATGTCTTTTGGTGACTCCAACAACTTAAAAGTAGGTGATTTTGTGGTTGCTGTTGGCAGCCCTTTTGGACTATCACAAACCGTAACGTCCGGCGTTATCAGCGCACTTAATCGTGCAACGCCAAAAATTGAAGGATTCCAGAATTTTATTCAAACCGATGCACCAATTAACCCAGGCAACTCCGGCGGTGCATTAATCGATATGCATGGAAAGCTCATCGGCATCAACACAGCCATTCTATCTTCAAATACTAGCACTGGTAACCTAGGGATTGGTTTTGCCATTCCCAGCTTAATGGTAAAAAGTGTAGCAGATCAGTTAATCCAATATGGCAAAGTCACTTCCGGTATCCTAGGAGTCATTGCACAAAATCTCACGCCTGAGTTAGCAGACGCTTTTCACTTAAAAAATGACAAAGAAGGCGTATTAATTAGTCAAGTTGTTGACAGCTCACCGGCGCAAAAAGCTGGAATAAAACCGGAAGATTTAATTATCAAAGTCAATGACATTACCATGCACAGCTCAGCCGAGATTCATAACTTAATGGGAATTACTCATCCAGGAACTAAAGTTAAGATTACCGTGTTACGTCATGGCAAACCAATCACACTCGATGCGGTTGTTGGCAACCCAGATGCCAAAGTAAAAACACGTGTTATTCCTTATTTGTCAGGATTGCGACTACAAGATTTTAGCGACCTTGAACCGAATGCAAAAATGATCAGAGGCACACTAGTGTTAGACGTAACCGATGTAAGTGCCGGCGCTTTAGCTGGTTTAATTCCAGGGGATGTGATTATTAAAGCAGGCGGGAAAAAAATCAATTCTATTAAACAGCTGATTGATGTAGCAAGTCACACACCTAAAGAATTGCTATTAACCATAATGCGTGGAACCACTAACATGTTCCTAGTGATACAAGCAGACCAAGCATAAATTTGTCTGCTATCTGGGAATCCAAACTTGAGCCACTGTTTGGATTCCCAAAAAATTTGGTGTTTGTGGAACGGCTATAATAAAAACCGCTTCTTAAACTTAACCACTTTCACCCAATAAATAATATACAAGACTAACGTGGCTATTCCAGTCCCAAAGTTAATATACGGCAATACTGATAAGCTCATCAAAATTACCAGCGCTAAACCCAAACCAAATAGGCTTTTTGCTTTAGCCATTGCCATCTGGTTATCACGACAATGTTGCTTAAATGAATTAGGAATACCGAAAGGCAACATAATCCAAGAAAAAATAACATGCAAAAAAGGCACAGCAATCATCCAAGAAAACCATGCAGGAAAAGAACGTTGATTTTCAGGAACTTTTTTCATTGCACCATAAAGCGAAGCACAAAAGAAAATATTTGCCAGAAGAATCCCTATTGCAAAAATAATCATGGGGACAGCCATGCCCCAAAGGTAGATTTCATGATTTACATGCAGCATATTAGCCCCCATTATTCTAGGTTGTTAATGTATGCTGAATATAGCAACTCTACCCCCCATTGCAAGAAAACAGGCCAACTAATTGTTTTTTAATGTTTTTATTGGCAAGAAACTGCTTGCTATCAAATCACTTTTCCCTATAATATCAGGCATGCAAGAATATCCATTAACACCATCTTTCTATCAAAAACACCTTGCCTGGTTTAACTGGACCATTGCAACCTTTTTTTGTTTATTTCAGTTCTTCTTACAAGCTTCTGCCAGTATCATGGTGGTTTCATGGATGCAGGATTTTCATCTCAATGCTATTGGCATCAGTAAATTATCTGCGGCTTTTTTCTACGCCTATGCGTTAATGCAAATACCCGTAGGATTTTTGAATGATCACTTTAGTCCTAAGCGTGTCTTAACGTTAGGAGCATTTCTAGTCGCAGCAGGCTGCCTATCTATGGCATACACCCAAAATACTACAGTTGCATACATCGACCGTATTTTAATGGGAATAGGCTCCTCATTTGGCTTTGTTAGCATGCTGTATACCTGCTCACGCTGGTTTCAAGCAAATAAATTTGCCTTTATGGTAGGTATCTCCGAGTCTTTTGGCATGGTTGGTGTTGGTATTATCACCGTTTCCAGCGCCTGGCTATTAATGCATATTGGCTGGCGTAATGCGATGTTAATAAGTGGTATACTCGCTACTATATTAATGCTTGCTGCACACCTGCTTGTACGAGACAAGCCCATTGAAACCACCTCAAACACTGTAAAAAGACAGTTTAGTCTATGGCAAAGCTTAAGTATTACTCTAAAACAGCCTCAAATTTGGCTAGCTGGTTTATATGGTTTCTTTGCTTTCTCAATTGTCAATGCGATCACCTCATTATGGGGAGTACCATTCTTACAAGAAGTTTACCATCTGTCTGTTGGGTTATCTGCCAGTATTGTTAGCATGATTCTTTACGGTTTAGCGGTTGGATTACCGACGATAGGGATTGTTACCACCAAGCTCAGGCAACGTAAACCAGTGATGTTAGTGGGTTCCAGCTTTACTGCGCTTGTCTTATCCATAATCCTGTTTACACCACACCTACCTGTAGGAGTATTATTTGTTTTATTTTTTCTGACCGGCGTGTTTGGATCAAGCTACATTCACTGCTTTTCTATTGGTAAAGAAAATACACCAGAGGAAATTCATGGCATTAGTCTTGCAGTAATTAATATGTTTTTTATGGTTGGAGCACCTTTATTACAAATTTGTATTGGTTTTTTGATTACACATCATTTCTTTCACCTCATTCATTCAGTGGGTCTATCCTACCGCTTAGCACTTGGTCTAGTACCTATTGGAATCGCTTTATCTTTTTTTATCGCCTTGTTAATCAAAGAAAAGTCACCACTACAACAAAAATCAACGTTTACGCACCAACATTAACCCATCACCTAACAACAACATCATATTATCGACACGGGAGTCTTGTTTAACCCTTTGATTAAATTCTCGAATAGCGTTAGTTTGCGCATCACATATGGTTGCATCGATAACCTTTCCTTTCCAGAGCACATTATCAACAATTATCATCCCTCCTGTGCGCATTAGCGGCATAAGTTTTTCATAATAAGCTGCATTATTTTTTTTATCCGCATCAATATAGGCTAAATCAATCAACCCTGCCTGAGGCGCTGATACTAGGTCATCCAACCAAGATAACGCTGGACCAATATGCGAAGTTATTTTGTGAGAAATTCCTGCCTGTTGCCAATAAGGTTTTCCAATTTCCAATGCTTTTGAATCTTTATCACAGGTGAGCACATTGGCATTGTCAGGTAACGCTAAAGCCATTGCTAAAGTAGCATAGCCAGTAAAGCTACCCACTTCAACAACCTGCTTAGCATTTATTAATTTAATAAGGAGCTGAATAAAGCTGACTTGTTCAACAGAAGAAACCATTGCACCATTAGGCAAAGCATGTGTTTGTCTTGCTAATTCAAACAAAAGAGGATGAGATGCTAACTGGCTATTAGCCACTGCATAGTCATAAAGTGCATTGCTAAGAATAGGGGGTTGATCACTCAAGCGTATCACCATAAAGCTTGGTGCCAATACGATTCCATCGCACAGTTAAGGGATCAAACTGCATATTAAACCAAACAAACAAGGCGCGGCCAATAAAATATTCTCTAGGCACAAAGCCCCAAGAGCGACTATCATCACTATCATCACGATTATCACCCACCATAAAGTAGACACCCCGAGGCACCACCAATTCTTTAAAATTCTGTGCAGGCGCATTAGGGTTGATCAGAATATTATGCTTAACTCCGGCTAAGTCTTCTTGGTATTGTTTAACTTTACGAGTTTTACCACTAGCTAGCACTTCATTAAACTCACCGAGATAACGCTGCTGCGCGGGTTTACCATTAATCGTAAATACCTTATTGGTATAACTAATATGATCGCCAGGAACACCAATAACCCGTTTAACAAAAGTCAACTTAGGATTAACCGGCCAACGAAATAGTGCAATTTGCCCTCGTTGAGGGTTATCAACAGGAATCAAAGTTTTATCCCATAAAGGTAACTTCAAGCCATAGTTAAACTGGGTGACAAAAATTAAATCCCCAGGAATCACCGTAGGCTCTAATGATCCAGTGGGAACACGATAAGGTTGAAATATAAATGCCCTAATCAGCACAACAACCAAAAAAACAGGGAAAAATGATCGCGAATATTCAACTATCCAATGGTGCTTACTTTTGCCAGGTATTTTACGCTTACGCCTTAACAGACTATCCACCAGAGTAACTACACCCGTAAATACAGTTAACAGCACCAAAATATTTAAAAAATCAAAAATTCTCATTAGAAATTACTCATTCACGTTAAGGAAGATTAACTTTTAGCACAGAACCGCGCAAAATCATCACAGCCATAGCGCTCGGGGTACTGGCATAGGTATGCCCCAATTGAGAAATTAGCAAGCCATCTCCTCCTGCCTTAGCACTCATTTGCTGCGCTGCAGCAATAATGGTTTGCTGTTCAGCACGGGTATCTTTAGGTGTGTGATACAATAAAGAAATAGAACCTAGCACTTTTGCCTGATTAGGCACAGTGGATTGCTCATAAAAACTCACTGAACCAAAATAAGGTGCGTTATCTAGCTGCATTGGTAAAACAATGCCCTTAGGTTCAATACGGTAAGGCGGCATGGTAAGGATTACCAGCAACAAAACAACAATACCCACTACTGCGGCCATCCAGGCACGTCTTGAATTGCTCATTAGCAAGCTCCAAAATCAAAGCAGTGGGAACTGTATCACGATTAGGCCATACTAAGCAAAGATGAGTCCTAGCACTAGCACCAATCTTGACAAGTGTAATCGAGTTCATAGTGGCTCGGAATGCTAAAAGTCACTTCACGGCGATCTGCACTCAACTCATAAGTCGGAGTGTAATTTTTAATCAGAGATTTAATATTGTCATTTAAATTCTCGTAAATTTGCCCAGCCCAAGTAGAGGCTTGTGTGTCTGAGAAGCGTCCTTTAAAAGTCACACTGGTAGTACGCTTTTTGATGATTGTATTAGGATGAACAACCCAGACACCCACCCCATCAATTTTCTTATCATCCAACCCACAATCACCACTAATGCTATACTTACGGTGCGTATCATAACCAAAAACAACATCACCATCTGCTGTTAACTTTGCTACCACTGTGCAACTTTTCTGATTACTGGGATCATCTTGATTCCAGTAAACATTCACAGTGACTTTTGCCTCACAATCAACATCGCCACCATCGGATGATTGACAGCGCATTGAAAATTTTTGATCATCATCGTGTAAAGGGTCAGTAGGAGGAAGGGGATTAGGATAGCTCGATGAAGTATGGTGACCATCAATGTTTTCTGTCTCTCCGACATAATAAGCATCTGATGGAAAAGCATCAAAGGCAACACTTTTGCGCACGTAAATAGCTTTGTTTGCCAGCACAGGAAGCGAAAACATCAACAGACAGGAAAAAGTGATTAATCTTTTAAAATCAAGCATATAGAGCAGTCGTCATAACAAACAATTGAGCATGAGAAAATATTATACAAAATAAAGCCGCAAAAGTCCAGAACTTGGAGTTTGCAGTAGCAATTCAGTCAATGGCAGTCGATGGTTTAAAGATGGTAATCAACAATTAGCGGCGCATGATCTGAAAAACGCTGTGCTTTATAAATGGTGGCCGCAGCTACTTTTTGCGCCAAATCTTGCGTTACCAACTGATAGTCAATGCGCCATCCAACATTATTCTCCCAAGCACGACCACGATTAGACCACCATGTATACTGATCAGCTTGTTGATTCACAACTCTAAACGCATCGACCCAATCCTGCTCTTGCAACAGCTTATCTAACCAAG
>CAZSHR010000034.1:0-13907 GCA_964606725.1 uncultured Coxiella sp. | reverse complement strand
TGTTTGCTCAAGTATATTTGATGTTATCACTAACCTTTACCATAAGCATCGTTATTTACTAGAAAGTGACAAGTTGTCTCAAGAAGAAAAAGCCGTTTATCGATCTATTCTAAATCAAACAGCAGCAGAAATTAAGTTTAAGAATTCATTGAAGAATCTAATACTCTACTTGCATGAGCATTATGCTACTAATGTCGTTGTGCTTATTGATGAATATGATACCCCTATTCAGTCAGGGTACTTACATGGCTATTATGAAAAAATTTTGGATTTCTTGCGTGTTTTCTTCGCTGCCGCTCTAAAAGATAATGAATATGTTCTCAAGGCAGTACTCACCGGAATTTTACGTGTGGCGAAAGAAAATTTATTCTCTGGCCTCAATAATCTAGTCAGCTACTCGATGCTCAAGCAACGCTATGGAACTTACTTTGGGTTTACCGAAGAAGAGGTGGAAAACTTGCTCAAAGCAACAGAGCTGGGAGACCAATTAAGTGAGGTTAAACGCTGGTACAACGGCTATAAAGTGGTCGATGAAACAATCTATAACCCTTGGTCGATTGCCAGTTACCTAAAAGAAAAGCAGTTCCAACCCTATTGGGTTAATACCAGCGATAATGGTTTGCTTAAAGATTTATTGGTCAAATCGAATGGCGCTTTTAGAGAGGAGCTTGAAAACCTGATTAAGGGCGACTCTATTCGGCATATTCTTGATGATGATTTCGTTTTCACGGATTTAAAGACACATAACGAGGCGACATTCTGGAACCTGATGTTTATGTCAGGGTATTTGAAAGCTGAATCTTGCAAAAGCACTGACTGGAATTCAGAATGTAAGCTATCAATTCCCAATCAAGAAATTCATGGACTATATGGTAAGCTGGTTAAAGATTGGATTTCCGGCGACAGAGGCTTTGTTTGGTACAGGCATTTCCTTAGCCATTTGCTTGAAGGAAATATGGAATTATTCACGCAAGACTTATCCTCTATTATGGAGGAAGTGGTGAGCATACATGATACCTCAAAAGACCCCGAGGCATTTTATCATGGTTTGGTAATTGGTCTTACTGCAGGTCTACACGGCGATGAAAATTATGAGTTGCGATCTAATCGCGAAAGTGGCAAGGGGCGCTACGATTATTTTATTATTTCGCGTAATCCAGACAAGTTCAGCATCTTGATGGAGTTTAAAAAAGCCGAGTCAAAAAAACTCAAAGCTGCGGCAAAAGCGGCACTAAAGCAAATCAAAAGCAAAGATTACCTTGTGGAGGCAAACCAGCGCGGCATCAAGAAATTGCTTAAAATTGGCATTGCGTTTAATGGCAAGGAGTTCGCTATTCAGTCTCAACCTTCCTAAAACCTGAGTTTGGAGTTTTACTTATCTTAACAGATCACAGTCCTACTTTATGCGGTGAGAATTTTCAGATTTTAGACCATATTGAACAGAAAATTTGTAAAAAAGAAAGGGTACCTGAGTTGTTACTACTTATCTCTTAGTAGCGGAAATAAAATCACATCACGAATCGAGGCGCTGTCAGTAAATAACATCACCAAGCGATCAATCCCAATTCCTTCCCCCGCAGTTGGTGGCAAGCCATATTCTAAAGCAGTAATATAATCAGCATCGTAATCCATGGTTTCTTGCTCGCCGGCTGCTTTTGCCGCTAACTGTTCACGAAAACGAGTCGCTTGGTCTTCTGGATCATTCAACTCAGAAAATCCATTAGCAATCTCCTGGCCACCGACATAAAATTCAAAGCGATCAGTAATAAAATCATTAGCATCATTAGCCCGCGCTAAAGGAGAGACTTCTCGTGGAAATTCAGTAATAAACGTTGGCTGAATTAATTTTTTCTCCACTAATTTTTCAAACAACTCTGTCTGTATTTTACCGAGACCATAACTCGCTTCTAACGGAATACCATGCTGCACAGCAAGCAAACGCGCTTGCTCAATATCATCAAGCTGCGCTGGAGTAATCTCAGGATTAAACTGCATAATCGCATCACGCAAACTGATGCGTGGAAAATCTTGACCTAAATCAAGCGACTGCCCTTGATAGGTGATTTGTCGCGTCCCGAAAACGGTATCGGCCAAATAACGCAATAAAGATTCTGTCATATCCATAAGATCAGTATAAACCGCATAGGCCAAATAAAATTCTACCATGGTAAATTCAGGATTATGACGCGTCGATATGCCTTCGTTACGAAAATTACGATTTAACTCGTAAACACGCTCAAATCCCCCAACAACCAAGCGTTTTAAATACAGCTCAGGTGCAATCCGCAGAAAAAGGTCTTTATCTAAGCTGTTATGATGGGTTTCAAAAGGACGTGCTGCTGCACCACCAATTAAGGAATGCATCATCGGGGTTTCTACTTCCATAAACCCTTTTTCATCAAGAAACTGTCTTAGCCGACTAACCAGCTGGGAACGTACTTGAAAAACCTTACGTGTCTGCTCGTTAACCATTAAATCCAAATAGCGCTGACGATAACGTTGTTCGGTATCCGTCAAACCGTGAAATTTATCCGGCAAAGGTCGCAATGCTTTGGCTAATAAGCTCAACTGTGTGGCTTTAATCGATAACTCGCCGGTTTTGGTTTTAAAAACCTCTCCAGTCACTGCGATAATATCGCCAATATCCCAATGCTTAAATTGCTGATAACCCCCTTCCGGCAAGGTATCACGTGCCACATACACTTGTATTTTCCCCGACATATCTTGCAAATGCGCAAAGCTCGCTTTACCCATTACGCGCCTTGTCATCATACGACCAGCTATTTTAACCTGAATCTTTTGTTCGGCTAAGGATTCAGTAGCAACAGATTGATAACGTTGTTGCAAATCTTGTGCCAAGGCATCACGCTGAAAACCATTAGGATAGGCAGGGCTTGCCGAGGCCCGTTGCTCTGCTAGCTTTGCTTTACGTTGCGTTATTTGCTCATTTTCATCAACCTGATCACTCATGATCTAATACCCTTCTTTTAAAGATGCTTGTATAAATACATCAATACCACCATCCAATACCGCTTGCGTATTAGATGTCTCCACACCGGTTCGCAAGTCTTTGACGCGAGAACTATCTAACACATAAGAGCGAATTTGACTACCCCAACTGATGTCAGATTTACTGGCCTCTAATGCCTGTTTTTCGGCATTTTGCTTGTGTATCTCAAGCTCATATAGCTTGGCCTTAAGCTGCTTCATCGCCTGTGCTTTATTCTTGTGTTGCGAGCGATCGGCCTGACACTGCACCACAACACCAGAGGGTTCATGGGTGATACGCACAGCAGAGTCGGTGCGGTTAACATGCTGCCCCCCAGCACCACTAGCTCGATAAGTATCAATACGCAAATCGGCAGGATTAATCTCAATGTCAATGTCCTCGTCCACCTCTGGCGAAACAAACACCGACGCAAAAGAGGTATGACGTCGATTACCTGAGTCAAAAGGCGATTTCCTCACTAAACGATGCACACCAGTTTCAGTACGCAACCAACCAAAGGCATACTCACCTTCAAAACGAATAGTCGCACTTTTAATACCAGCTACTTCGCCAGGGGAGGCTTCCATCAAGGTGACTTTAAACTGGTGTTGCTCACCCCAGCGTAAATACATTCGCAACAGCATTTCTGCCCAATCCTGAGCTTCGGTACCACCCGAGCCGGATTGAATATCTAAATAAGCTGACAACGCATCCATTTTACCAGAAAACATACGCCGAAATTCCAACTGAACCACTAGGGATTCAATATCCTGTATTTCCTGAACAAGGTCATCCAATAAAGCATTATCTGGCTCAGCTTGTAGCAAACCCCATAAGTCATCAGCATCGCGCCCACGCGCTGCCAAGGTATCGATTTCTGTTACCAGTGCTTGTAAATGTGAGCGCTCCTGGCCTAGGCGCTGAGCCAACTCAGGCTGCTGCCAAACCTCAGGATTTTCTAACTCACGATTTAACTCAAGCAAACGCCGCGCTTGGCGATCAATGTCAAAGATACCCCCGAAGCGCGGTAATCCGTGCGTTAAGGTCACTGATTTTTTCTGATAAATCACTCATACTATCAGGCCAATACCCATTTGCCATTCTTCTTGATTTCAGAATACATAGCGTCTGGAGCAAGGTCAATACCATCGGGCCACGTCGCTGCACCATACACAAGATGAACTTGATTAAATTGCGTGATATTCTGCAAGTTTGCAAATACTCCCGCATTCTTGCTCATAATCAAATTTTTCATTTCAACCACACCACAAGTTCCATCCACAAACTCCACCTGAAGACAATAATCTTGCAGTGGAATCACTCGAATTAAGCGCCAAGGCACGGTACACATTATGCCAGGGGAGATATTTTTTTCAGGGTCTGATTTTCTTTGCATAACTTCCAGTCCTCTAATAACTCACTACGATGCTCAGATGCCCATTCTAACACTAGCACCACAGCACGTTTAGACATATTCCCTTTTATTACCTTAAGTGTTTTAATATTAATAAGCACTTCATACTCACCATAAAGTGCATGAAAATGTGGCGGAGCGATCCCCCCAAAACATCTGAATAACGTCAGTTCGACGGTTATCTCTTTTTATTTCAATCGGTTATCTGCCTATTGTCGCTTATTTTTACGCAACACGCCGTTAATACGTCCCTGTAGGCTCGAGCGCCGCATCCTGCGGCTAACGGTTGCTTTAAAAATAAGCGACAATAGGCAGATTTGCGCATGAAAATAACTATTTTCCGGTATTAAAGTTAGGCTTTCATCGAACTGACGTTGAATAATTATACCATAAAAAACGCTGATTGTAGGCAAACTCAATACCCCCTGTAAAAACACAAATAAAGATTACATTTTGAGAAATTCTACAAAACGACTAGGGATTACACGATGAAATAACAAAGTAAGCTATTTGCTTGAAGCTGCGCTATCTGACAACAACAAACGCTTATTAATGGCGATTTTCTGCTCATCACTGTAAGTATTCCAATCAATCACTTCCTGAAAAGTGCGACCACAACCAATACATACCTCATCTCCCAAAGCGGTTGCACTGCAAATGCCAACACAAGGTGAATCTAGCAAATTCATTTTTCCTGCAACATTCATACTACTACACCAAAAACACTAATTTATCATCTTTATAGGTAACCTGAATCACCGCTCCAGGTAAGAACTTGCCTGCCAGTATTTCTTGTGCCAAGGGATTCTCCAAGTATTGCTGTAAAGCACGTTTGAGCGGACGAGCGCCATAGACCGGATCATAACCGGCACTGGCGATAAAATCCAGGGCTTGCTCATTGACTTGCAACTGGTAATCTTTTTCTTGCAAACGTTTTTTAATCAAGTCTAATTGAATTGTCGCGATATTCTTAATCTGCGCCTGTGCCAAACTATGAAAAACCACAGTCTCATCAATACGATTAATAAACTCTGGCGGAAAATGCTCACCGACCACAGCCATTACCGATTGTTTCATGCTCTCATAGTCTTGATCTTGATTTTCTTGTATCAATTGCGAGCCTAAATTAGAAGTCATCACCACAACGGCATTGCGAAAATCCACGGTGCGGCCTTGGCCATCGGTCAAACGACCATCGTCCAAGACCTGCAATAAAATATTAAATACATCACGGTGCGCTTTTTCCACTTCATCCAGTAAAATAACCGCATAAGGGCGACGACGCACAGCCTCAGTTAAATAACCACCTTGCTCGTAGCCAACATAACCTGGTGGGGCGCCAATCAAACGAGCAACCGAATGTTTCTCCATAAATTCTGACATATCAATACGCACCATTGCTTCTTCGGTATCGAACATAAATGCAGCAAGGCTCTTACACAGTTCCGTTTTACCCACACCCGTAGGACCTAAAAATAAAAAGGAGCCAATGGGACGATTAGGATCAGACAAGCCCGCTCGCGAACGCCGAATCGCATTAGCCACCGCAGTCACTGCTTCATCTTGACCTACCACACGCTGATGCAATTGATCTTCCATCTGCAACAACTTATCTCGCTCACTCTCCAGCATACGAGAAACCGGCACATGCGTCCATCGTGATACTACTTGTGCTACTTCTTCTTCGCTAACGCGATTACGCAACAAGGTGTTTTGTTTCTCTTGCTCTGCACTACTATCAGCTGCAACTAATTTTTTCTCTAAATCAGGGATAACACCGTATTGCAGCTCCGACATACGCCCTAAATCATTGCCACGTCTGGCAGTCTCTAATTCTAATCGTGCCTGCTCAAGCGATTCTCTGATTTTTGCTGATCCTTGCAAATTCGCTTTTTCAGCCTTCCAAACTTCCTCTAACTCCTGATAATTATGCTGCAAATCACTGAGCTGTGATTCAAGATCAGATAAGCGTTTTTTAGAAGCCTCATCGGATTCTTTTTTTAACGCTTCACGCTCAATTTTTAGTTGAATGATTTTACGCTCTAAACGATCTAACTCTACCGGCTTGGAATCCATTTCAACACGAATCTGACTGGCGGCCTCATCAATTAAATCAATCGCCTTATCCGGTAAATTCCTATCAGTGATATAACGAGTGGATAAAGTCACTGCGGCAACCAAGGCGGGATCAGTAATATCAACACCATGATGCACTTCATAGCGCTCTTTCAACCCTCTTAATATGGCTATGGTATCAGCAACACTCGGCTCATCAACCAACACTTTTTGAAAGCGACGCTCCAGTGCGGCATCTTTTTCAATATACTGACGATATTCATCTAAGGTGGTTGCTCCCACACAATGCAATTCACCACGAGCCAAGGCAGGCTTTAACATATTACCAGCATCCATCGCCCCTTCTGCTTTACCCGCACCGACCATGGTGTGCAACTCATCGATAAATAAAATAACTTGGCCACCTTGTTTGGATAAATCTTTTAACACTCCCTTGAGGCGTTCTTCAAATTCACCACGAAACTTAGCACCAGCAATTAAAGCACCCATATCTAAGGCCAATAAACGCTTATGCTTCAAGCCTTCTGGTACTTCACCATCAACAATGCGCTGTGCCAAGCCTTCCACAATAGCGGTTTTACCTACCCCTGGATCACCAATAAGCACGGGATTATTTTTTTGACGACGTTGCAAGATTTGCACGGTGCGACGAATTTCTTCATCGCGACCAATAACAGGGTCAAGCTTTCCTTCCTGGGCATCTTGGGTTAAATCGCGTGTGTATTTCGATAAAGCACCGCGCGAATCCTCAGCACCCGCATTAGCAACCGATTCACCACCACGCAACTGATCAATGGCTTGTGTCAGTAATTTTTTATCAGCACCGGCTTTTTGCAACAAGGACTGGAGCTTGCTTTTCACTTCAAGGGCAGCCAGTACAAATAACTCTGAGGCAATGTAAGTATCTTGGCGTTGCGTAGCGGCCTTATCCATAACCAGTAATACTTGATTAAGCTCGCGCGAGATGTGCACTTGTCCAGGCGTCCCTTGTACTTGCGGCAAGTCGGCAATTGCTTTATCAAGTTCTGTCATCAAGACTGACATATTGACCGAGGTTTGCTGTAGTAACGCGGGCACTGTCGCGCCATCCTGCTGTAACAGCGCCTTCATCACGTGAACTGGCTCAATAAACTGCTGATCTGCGTTGACAACTAAGGATTGTGCATCACCCAGTGCGTTTTGAAACTGTGTTGTAAATTTATCCATTCGCATTGCCAAACTCTTGTAAACAAAAAACCTTGTTATGTTCTTATATTAGGGTAGCAGGGTTTTGTTTCAAGAGAAAGCGATAGCAAACCTTGTATATCAGGAGTTTTGCAAAAATCAGCCATATTTATCTCCATTCAAACTACCACTTAAATCTGGTGTTATACCAGGAGCTGACCTTACTTTTGCTGGTTTGTTTGGTGTTTTTAATGATTCTCTACCTGATGGCTAGGGAAAAAAGATGCTGGGGTCAGCACTGCAAGTAGAACATTAATTGATTCAGCTATAAGTAAAATAATCAAAGATAACTTCTAAGCGCCACACACAGAATAAGTGGTTATATCCGCTTTAAAACCCTGTTTACCTGCGAGGTCTGATATTCAAGCGCGGTTGATTATCAGGACTAGGAGTTATAGTAACACTGCCACCAAATAGCGAAGCAACTGTGTTTGCGGCATTTATCTGCGCAGGACTCACTGCCCCTTCTGGACGTCGCAATCTGAATACTTGCTCAGCACTGTTATAGTACGAAAGCGTCATATTCTGAAAAAGCGGCGTCAATACAGAGAAATGTGGGCTAATAACAGCCTGCGCACTGGGGTCTAACTCACCCAGCAAATCTTCTTGAAAAGTCAATGCAGACACTTGTGATAATAAGTGAACAGAGTTTTGATAGCGCTGGCGCTCAGGGAGGTCATGTTTTTTCAAATTTTCATCGAACTCAACAAGCGCTTGGCTGACGGGTCGCGGAACTGGTGCTAAACGAGAAGGATCATCCTCGTGGTCCTGTAGCAAGGTTTGCGCTTTCTCCAAGATTCGCTGCAAATAACGCTCATGAGATTCCTCACTATCAGCACCCAACAAGCGCGTTATACGCTCCTCAGTCATTACATCGAACACATTTTCACCAAGTTCACCCGCATCAACTAACTTCTGAATAGCATCATATAACTCACTAACCACTTGCTTAGCATAAACAAGCAGTTGTTGCTTCTCTGCAACAGTTAAATTAATAAACAATGAAGCCAAGTAAGCCTTACTGGAAGATTGACTCTTAGAAACAATGGTATCACCCACTACGGCGACCTTGCGGCCCATATCAGAACGACCTTGATCTACCCCACGTTGCTGCTCGTGACTGGCAAGGTTCTCACGCATCTTAGCGTTACGTTGTTTTTCCTCATTTTTAACTGACTGCTCAGCAGCCCTAATTTTCCCCTGCTGCTCATCACGTAGCGCACGGGCTTCCCTTAAAGACTTTGCTACTAAAAACTCCTGCGTATTTTCTAGTAAAACACGTTCAAGCTCACGCTGGTTAAACTCTTGTTGCGGGGTTAGTGCTGGCATGGTCTGTCTCCTTGATATGGGTTGATAAAAACACCTACCGTAATCCTAACAAAATAGTATTAAAATAATCTGAAATTTCAGGGGTTTTAGCGCTCACGCTACAAGACCAAGCCTGCCGGTGACACGCCAAACATGCGAAGGTCGTTGAAGTCTAGGGAGCAAGGTTAGTACTAAATTCTTCTTGGTTTCTTTTGTAAACAGAAGCAACGGTGAGTTTCAGCTCAGAGTAAAAAGATTGGCGTGCTTGGTCTAAACTTTTGTATTCTTTAACAGTGTATATATCAGCAACAGTGCTTATCAAAATCACTGCTGACAAACCCACCAACAGCGATAATTGCCCCACTGTAGACCCTAAAACTCCCAAAGACACACCCGCCAGCAGTAAACTTCCCAGCACTACTCCACTGATGGCAGGCAAAAGAACCCCACTAATGTGTAAAAAAAATGCAATTTTTTTCAGATAAAACATGCGACTTTGCAAATCAAACAGAATGTTCTGCTCACTTGGGTTAAGTAAATTTTTTAGACAATCTATGTATTCCTCAGCCACTTCGTGATCAGAGCTGCCATCGTAAACACTCAAGCTCAGGCAACTATTTTTTTCTTGACCAAATTTGACACTCAAAAAAGGCGTGTCATCAGAGCTATTCACGCAGTGCCCAAAGTACAAGCTTCCTTCACCTTCAGTGAAAAAATCTGGCAAATAACGCAGCGGAGCATAAGACCGCAGCAAGCGCCACAATTCCTCGGTGAGTTCAAAACCCAAAACGTCGGGATTTCCAGAAATAACATCTTTTTGCAATTTTTCAAACGAAGGAAAAACAGGCCTTTTATCAAGCTCAGGGTCAACAAGAAAGGTGGCCTCACGCCATTGAGCGTCTTGATTTGGAGTTTTGACCTCTTTAAAGCGACCAAAGCACTCGTAGTTACCCTTAGGACTGCAATAGCGCTCAACTACTAAATATTTTCTATTTTCATTATGATCCACCAAGGTAAGCAAGAGATCTTCGGCGCGCTGCATGCCAACTATCTGCGACACTACCTCTTCATCACTACTAGCCCTTTTTAAATACACACAAGCTCCAATCAAAACTTAAGCATTAATCTAATCGGTATTGTATCCGGCAACACAGGGGTAAAATCAAGAATATTTGTTTTTCATTAGAACAAGTAGGCATTTGCAGCGACATAAAACTTAAATAAAAATTAAATCTTTATCGCTTGTGCCAACTGCTAGAAAAAATGAAAGAAAAAACGAATAAGCTGATAGTAAAGTATCGCCAATATCGCACCCGCAGGCAAGGTAATAATCCAAGACATGAAAATATTACGTATTACTGCCAAATTCAGCGCCGCAATTCCCCGCGCTAAGCCTACCCCCAACACGGCACCAACCAAGGTTTGCGTGGTTGAAATCGGTAAACCCATGCCCGACGCTAACACCACTGTACTTGCCGTTGCCAACTGCGCTGCAAAACCACGACTGGGCGTTAACTGGGTAATATCCCCCCCAATGGTAGCAATCACCTTATGCCCATAGGTTGCTAGACCAATCACAATCCCTATGGCACCAATAGCCATAATCCAAAACGGTACCCCAGAGCGCCCCAATACTTGTCCACCATGCTCTACCATACCAACAATCGCTGCTAAAGGCCCAATGGCATTGGCCACATCGTTAGAACCATGCGCAAACGCCATGGCACAAGCGGTAAATAACATCAATACCGCAAAAATTTTCTCTAACTTCACAAAATCAACGCGCTCAGTCTGCTTAGCCACAATGCGCCGCAGCAACCATTGCCCGATTAACATCACCACAACACTAATCGCAACGGCTAATAAAACACTTTGCCATTTATCCAGTTGTAAACCAATATGTTTTAAACCATTTAACAACGTCACTAAACTTAATACCAAAGCCACTAAAAAAATGTACCAGGGGACATAACGTTTTGCATTACGAATTGGATCACTACTTTCAAAAATTAAATGCTGCACGCTGCGAAACAATAAAAATGCAATAACCAAAGCAATAATCGGTGTTACCACCCAACTCAAAGCAATATCCACGGTTTTAGACCAATGAATAGCATCAACGCCCAAGGAAACCAAACCAAAACCAATCACCGCACCCACAATACTGTGGGTGGTGGAAACCGGCCAACCAAAAGAAGAGGCAACAATCAACCAAGTCCCTGCTGCTAATAATGAGGCCAGCATACCAAAAATTAATAACTCTGCTGAACCGGTAAATTGCTGCACATCAATAATCTGGCCTCGTATGGTTTGCGTAACTTGACCTCCAGCCAACAATGCTCCCAAAGTTTCAAAAATAGCGGCAATAATAATCGCTTGCATAACGCTTAGTGCTTTGGAACCTACCGAAGTGCCCATGGCATTGGCTACATCATTGGCTCCCACTCCCCAAGCCATCAAAAAACCAAAAACCGCTGCTAGAATAATAAAAAGATCACCGTGTATCATGGATTCCTCGCAAAAAATGTCGCAACAACGCTAACAAATCCTGTTGACCTTTTGCCGCACCGTTTAATGTCTCTTCATGAGAAAGCGGCACGCTGTGCAAGCCTGCCGCCAAATTCGACACCACTGAGACGCATGCTACCCTCATGCCACAATGTCGAGCAATAATGACCTCAGGCACGGTAGACATGCCCACTAAATCAGCCCCCAGAATACGAAAGCCGCGAATTTCTGCGGGTGTTTCAAAAGAAGGGCCTGAACTAGCCAAGTAAACCCCTTCTTTTAAATCAACCCCCTGTTGTTTGGCTATGGCTGCTAGACGATAACGCAACTCTTTATCATAAGCATTCTCCATGGCAATAAAACGTGGCCCAAACGCATCATCATTTTTACCAAACAAAGGGTTAGAAAACTGAAAATTTAAGTGGTCACTCACTGCGACCAAACCACCAATGGCAAAATCTTCACGCAAGGCACCCGCAGCATTGGTAGCAAACCAAATATCACAACCTAACAGACGACAGGTGCGTACCATATTCTTGGTCACATCCGCGCTAATCCCCTCGTATAAATGCGCCCGACCCTGCAGACATACCACATCTACCCCTTGCCAATTGCCTAGTACCATCTGCGGCTTATGTCCGGCAACACACGGGGAATAAAAACCTGGCAATTCGTCATAGGCCACAGATAGCAACGCTTGCAAATCCGTTGCCAAAGACGCTAAACCTGAACCCAACATAATAGCAAGCTTAGGAGTAAAATTTGGCAAACGTTGTTTTAAAATCGCTGCCGCTTGAACTGCTTGCGCTGTCATTAATCTGCCAATAAAAGTTGCAACTGATAGCCGGCTTGCTGGGCATCATCGGCTAAATACCCGACCCAATCGATGATTTGATAGAGAAACATTACCGAAACCGGCGGTAAAGATGACTCTCGTTGAAACAACTGTTGTCGTAAATCAACTTGCATGGTATCGGTCTCGTGTTCGATGGCATTAAGCTCGTGTAATAAAGTCTCGATCAAAGAAACCTCTTGACCACGAAAACCAGATTCAAATAATTCATCCAAGGCATCAATCGCTGCCGCCGCTTTATCCACGGCATCCACGGCACGATGTAAATAGTGGCTAAACGCTTGCTGCATATCATCGGGAAAGCATAAACGACGCCCCAACACAATCCCAGCAATATCTTTAGCGCGATTGGCTAGGCGTTCTTGTTTTGAGAGTAAAGCAAGCACGTCACTACGCGAGACCGGCAACAATAGGCTTTTTGGCAAGTGCAAGCGTAAATCGGCTTTTAATTTATCCGCATCATGTTCCAATTCATTAACTGTATCATAAGCCAGGGCTGCCTGTGACCATTCTGTGGCTTTTGCTGCTTCATAAAAAACCAGTAGTCCTGCCACACAGGATTGCGCTTTTTTCATGTGCTGTTGCAGGGGGCGCAGTGGCGAGCGACCAAAGACATCGAGAACGGATTTTTGACGCATCATCTGGAGCCTCTCCTACAGCACTTAGGTTGCCACAGCATCTGAGTATACGCAATAAAACCTACCGGCGCAAAAGCTGCTTGACTTCGCACAGAATCCTTATACCATAAAAAAATCAAGGAAGATGTTATGGCAATGCTTGACTCATTAATGATGTTGGTTTACTTGTTTGCGCGACCGCATGGCGAACATGCACCCAAGCCACTGCTGCTTAAAAGCACCGCCTTTAGAAACCATCACAACCTACCAAAGCGTTACACCTGCTATGGCAAGGGTCAGCCTGTGCCATTGAGCTGGCGCAACCTACCCAAAGAAACGCGATCAGTTGCCATCTTGATGACTGATAAAGACATGCCACGACAACAGCACTTCTATCACTGGGCAATTTTTAATATTCCACCCCAAGTTAACAAACTACCTCAAACCAAGAATACAGCATCGTTTGCCAATAATAGCTGGGGCAAACACAGCTACCAACCACCTTGCCCGAAACACGGCGTGCATCATTATGAAATCAGTTTTTATGCTCTAGATACTATTTTACCGCCAAGTGCTGATAAAAGCGCTGTGGCAATGCGGGAACAAATGCGCCATCATGTGCTGGCTTCGGCCAAAATTACCACAAAATTTAAAGGTCAATAAAAAAAGTGAGTTCGATAAGAAATACGTTCCAATTCATCTAGTTAGGCGTTGATCGGTGATGATGTTCTTGGCAACACACGGTAAATAACGTCAGTTCGACGGTTATCTCTTTTTATTTCATCGGTTATCTGCCTATTGTCGCTTATTTTTACGCAACACGCCGTTAATACGCCCCTGTAGGCTCGAGCGCCGCATCCTGGGGCTAACGGTTGCTTTAAAAATAAGCGACAATAGGCAGATTTGCGCATGAAAGTA
>CAZSHR010000033.1:0-14752 GCA_964606725.1 uncultured Coxiella sp. | reverse complement strand
AAGGGGGCGAGTCTGCACAAGTTAATCACCCCCCTTAACAAAGGGGGTCACTGTGCCAAGGGCGCCGCAGTGGGGGGATTTTAAAACAGCAGATGTTTTAAAAATTTTTTCAAGCCCCCGACAACCCACGTTGTCAGCCCTCTTTTAAAAAAGGGGACAAATCTGCACAAGTTAATCACCCCCTTAACAAAGGGGGTCACTGTGCCAAGGGCGCCGCAGTGGAGGGATTTTAAAACAGCATATAAATCTTAAAAATTTTTTCAATCCCCCCGACAACTCACGCTATTTTTTCTTCTTTTTCGGCACATACAAATCAGTTACCGTACCTTCAAACACTTCCGATGCTAACATCACCGACTCTGCCAAAGTCGGATGCGGATGAATGGTCAAAGCAATATCTTCAACATCACAACCCATTTCAATAGCCAAAGCAACCTCAGCAATTAAATCACCAGCCCCCACACCAACAATGCCAGCACCGACAACACGCTTATGCTCATCAAATAATAATTTGGTAAGTCCTTCGGTACGATTTAAGGCAAGAGCACGACCACTAGCCATCCAAGGGAAAACTCCTTTCTCAACTTTAATGCCTTGATTCTTAGCCTCACGTTCGGTCAAGCCCACCCAAGCCACCTCAGGATCAGTATAAGCCACCGAAGGAATCACTTTAGCATCGTTAAAATGTTTTTTACCGGCTATCACCTCAGCCGCTAGACGCCCTTCATAAGTCGCCTTATGTGCTAACATAGGCTGCCCTACTACATCACCAATAGCAAAAATGTGGGGAATATTGGTTCGCATCTGATTATCAACGGCAATAAAACCACGCTCATCGACCTGTACACCCGCTTTGTCTGCTGCAATTAAATGACCATTAGGACGTCTACCAACTGCTACCAATAATTTATCAAATTTCTGTGGCGACTTAGGCGCCTTATCTCCAGCAAAAGTGACATAAATACCGTCTTTTTTCGCCTCTACTTGCGTCACACTGGTTTTCAGTAAAATATTCTCGTAACGCTTGCTAATTCGTTGCTGTAAAGGCTTCACAATATCCGCATCAGCACCAGGAATCAGTTGGTCTTGCATTTCAACTATGCTAATTTTACCGCCCAAAGCATGGTAAACCGTTGCCATCTCAAGGCCAATAATACCACCACCCAGTACCAACATGTGATCCTTAACATTTTCTAGCTGCAAAGCGCCTGTAGAATCAATAATACGCGGATCATCAGGAATAAACGGTAATTTTACTGGCTCAGAACCCACCGCAATAATGGCTTGCTCAAAATTCACTTGAGAGGTTTTACCCTGATGTACCACAGCTAGCTGATTCGCTGTCGCAAAAGTGGCACTACCGGTTATAATCTGCACCCCTCGCTGTTTAGCCATCATTTTAAGGCCACCAGTTAACTTATTCACAACACCATTTTTCCAATCAACCACCTTGGCAACATCAATTTCTGGTTGCGAAAAACTCACACCGTGCGACTTCATCTCTGATGCTTCATCAATTACTTTAGCAACATGCAACAAGGCTTTAGAAGGAATGCAACCGACATTCAAACACACACCACCAATATTGTCATAACGCTCAACCAAAGCGACTTTTTTCCCCAAGTCTGCAGCACGAAAAGCAGCAGCATAACCCCCAGGGCCGCTACCTATTACAACGACTTCTACATTGATTTCAGTTGTCATCTGTTGATTACCTCTATTTTTTATAACAGTAATTGACGAATGTCGCTAAGACATCCCGCTAAATGCATTAAAAAACGCGCTCCATCGGCACCGTCTATAACACGATGGTCATAAGACAAGCTTAAAGGAAGCATTAAACGCGGCTCCAGCACCCCATTAATATACACAGGTCGAGTCTCGCTGCGTGATACCCCCAAAATAGCTACTTCTGGCGCGTTGATAATCGGTGTAAATGCCGTACCACCAATACCCCCTAAACTGGAAATACTAAAACAGCCTCCTTGCATCTCATTCATGGATAAGCCTTTTTCACGTGCCTTCTGACTAATGTCTCCTAATTCCTTTGATAATTCAAACAAGCCTTTTTTATCCACATCACGAATAACTGGAACCACTAAACCATTCGGGGTATCCACTGCCACACCAATATGAAAATAGTTTTTTAACACTAACTGCTGCCCACTAGCATCCAGTGACGCATTAAAATGCGGAAAGGCTTGTAAGGCAGCTACCACGGCTTTCATAATAAATACCAAAGGCGTTAAGCGTAAACCTTGTTTCTCAGCAAGGCGTTTTTGCTGCTGACGAAAATTCTCCAAACCGGTTATATCCGCATCACCAAACTGCGTCACATGAGGAATACTCACCCAATTACGATGTAAATTGGCCCCCGATATTTTCTTAATTTTACTCAGTGGCTCAAACGTTACTTCCCCAAATTTACTAAAATCCACCACGGGCGCTGCGCTAACTGCCAAACCAGAGCCACCTGCTTGCAGTCGTGACTTCACGTACTGCTGCACATCTTCCTTAGTGATACGATTTTTCGCGCCCGTGGGCGTAATCTTTGTTAAATCAATCTCAAATTCACGCGCAATACGACGCACTGCTGGACTGGCATGAAGCGATGTTCCCAAGCTCTGTTGCTCTTTGTCTGAAGTAGAAGTATCAGCACTGGGTTGCACAGCTTGTGTCGTGGGAGTGGCAGCAGAAGTGCTAGTATTGACTGCTTTTTCTTCTGTTGCTGCTGCGGTTTCTAGCAATAAAATCACAGAACCCTGCGAGACTTTATCACCTACAGCAACTTTTAGCGCTTTAACAACACCGGCTTTAGTGGCAGGAACATCCATTGTCGCTTTATCACCCTCTAAGGTAATCAGCGCATCTTCTTGCGCCACCGTATCACCTGGCTTGACCAACACCTCAATCACATCGACTTGCTCAGCACCACCAATATCCGGTACGATCATTTCTTCAATTGCATGGGTCACTTTATCTATTCCTCTTTAAAAAATTAACGGGTGTTAGGGTCAGGCTGTTTTGTATCAATATGCCATTTCTTAATAGCAGCATCGGCTACTTTGGCTGATAACTCACCCATATCTACCAAAGCTTTTATTGCAGTATAAGCAATGTGCTTGGCATCCACTTCAAAAAACTCTCTTAATACAGCACGCGAATCACTGCGGCCAAAGCCATCGGTTCCTAACACGTAATAAGGTTGTTTAACCGCTTGACGAATTTGATCGGCAAACAGCTTAATGTAATCTGTCGCAGCAATAACCGGACCTGTTGCATCGGCTAAACAGGATTCAACGTGGCTTTTACGGGGTGTCTCATTAGGATGTAAGCGATTATAACGGCTGACTGATTCCATGTCTTTGCGCAATTCATTAAAGCTGGTGGCGCTCCAAATATCAGCCGTTATTTGAAATTCTTTTTCTAGCAAATCAGCTGCTTGTATCACTTGACGTAAAATGGTTCCAGAACCCATCAACTGCACACGATGCTTGTTGTTACTTTTACCTTTTTGTAAAAGGTATAATCCTTTAATAATTCCTTGCTCAACACCGTCTGGCATGGCTGGATGATGGTAATTTTCATTCATTGCTGTAATGTAGTAAAACACATTCTCGTGTTTTTCATACATACGTGTTAACCCATCATGAATAATCACGGCCACTTCATAAGCAAAAGTTGGGTCATAGCTCAAGCAGTTAGGCACCATAGTAAACATCATAATGTTATGACCATCTTCATGCTGCAAACCTTCACCGTTTAATGTCGTGCGCCCTGCAGTAGCACCAATAATAAAGCCACGCGCCATCATATCACCGGCTGCCCAAACCAGGTCACCAACACGCTGATAGCCAAACATAGAATAATAAATATAGAAAGGGATCATGGGATAAGAAGAACAAGAATACGAGGTCGCTGCGGCAATCCAGGTGGACATTGCACCGGCTTCGCTTAAGCCCTCTTGTAATAACTGACCTTTTTTGTCCTCGCGATAATACATTAATTGCTGCTTATCCTCGGGTTGATATAACTGGCCATAGGGTGAGTAGATACCAATTTGCCGAAATAGGCCTTCCATGCCAAAAGTACGGCTTTCATCAGCAACAATCGGTACAATACGGGCTTTGATATTTTTGTCTTTTAGTAATACGGACAACACGCGCACAAATGCCATAGTGGAAGAAAACTCTCTTTCTTGACTATCTGCAAACAACGCGGCAAAAGACTCAAGTGCGGGAATCTTAAGCGCTTGCTCTTTAAAACGCCGCTCTGGTAAGTAGCCTCCTAATTTTTTACGTTGCCCATGCAAGTAATGCGCCTGTGCTGAATCATCTGCAAGTGACACATAAGGAAGCTCAGCAATTTTTTCTTCGGGCACAGGGATATTAAAACGTTTCACAAAATCTTTAACATCGTCTAATGCCACTTTTTTAGTTTGGTGTGTGACATTTTTCGCCTCACCAGAGGCTCCCATACCAAAACCCTTAACGGTTTTAATAAGAATTACAGTAGGTTGCCCTTGATGCGCCACTGCTGCATGATAAGCGGCATATATTTTCTGAACGTCATGGCCGCCATCTTGCAAAGACCGTAATTCCTCATCACTCATGTCTGCGACTAATTCTAATAGTTCAGGATACTTGCCAAAAAACTGTTGCCGCAAAAATGCGCCATCGCCAGAACAACAAGCCTGATACTCACCATCCACCAACTCACTGATGCGTTTTAATAAGATACCGCTATGATCTTTTTGAAACAGCTTATCCCAACCACTGCCCCAAATCACTTTAATGACATTCCAACCAGCACCGCGATAAACAGCTTCGTATTCTTGGATAATTTGACCATTACCCCACACCGGCCCATCTAAGCGTTGCAAATTACAATTAATAACAAAAATTAAATTATCTAGCTGTTCTCGACCGGCAATATTAATCGCTCCCAGAGACTCAGGCTCTCCCATCTCACCATCGCCACAAAAAGCCCATACGCGACGATTGTCCACCGATAACAAGCCTCGGTTGCCCATGTATCTTAAAAAGTGCGCTTGATAAATCGCCATTAGTGGCCCTAAGCCCATAGATACCGTTGGCAATTGCCAAAAGTCTCGCATCAACCAAGGATGCGGATAAGAAGATAAACCTGGACCATTGACTTCCTGACGGAAGCCGTCTAGTTGCGCCGCTGTTAAACGCCCTTCCATAAAAGCACGCGCGTAAATCCCTGGTGAAGAATGCCCCTGAAAATACACAAAATCACCACCATGATTGTCATCAGCGGCATGAAAAAAATAATTCAAACCCACTTCAAATAAACTGGCAATAGAGGCAAAACTAGCGATATGGCCCCCTAAAGAACTGTCTTTTTTACCCGCGCGCATGACCATAGCCATCGCATTCCAACGCATTAAATCCGTGTTGCGTTCCAATAACGTAACCTCGTCTTGCGCTAAGCGTTGCTCTTCTTGCACGGATAAGGTGTTTACATAAGGTGTGTTCAATGTACCTGAAGAAGAAAGCCCTGCTTTTGCTGCATAACTAAGCAACTCATTGAGCAAAAACTGTGCCCTTTCATCGTTATCGTATTCTCGCACCGAGTCCAATGCATCCAGCCACTCTTGCGTTTCTTGAGGATTCGTATCCAGTATATTGCGCTTTTTGCTCATAAATATGCCTTAACTATCAATCGTTTTGCAACCAAGCTAGACGTTACTCAACACGGTTGAGTGTAAATATAGTGAATAAGATCGCAATTGGAAATAAAATTGCACCAAAAAGGACTTTTTTGACCATAAAAGGTCAATAAAAGACCACATTTATTCGTTCCACATAAGGCCCTAGACAATACAATGAGTGTGGCTGGGTATCAAGTTATTCATGACCTTGACCACCCTTTTAGTCTCTACGCATATTGTCTGAAACAGCCACTGGCGTAGGGTAACGCATGACCACCCAATAGGAAGACACCATAAAAGACAGAATAGCTGTGGCTTCAATCAAATAAGCTGCTAACTCTGAAATAAGATTTGTCTCAAGCGCCACATAAGCAATAATTAGAGAAAACTCACTGATTTGCGCTAAACGAACACCCACCTCCCAAGCAACGTGTTTTGCCTCACCAAAGCGCTTGAGTAAATAGCCGTAGGCTAGCGGTTTCAACACCAACAATAGTGCTGCCAATATCAGCGCTGGCACAATCACCTCAGGTAAATAGTTGAGGTTAAAACTCGCACCCACAGAAAAAAAGAACAGCACTAAAAAGAAATCACGCACTGGCCTTAAACTTTCAGTAATATACATCGAGACCGGACTGGTTGCCAAACTCACCCCTGCAATAAACGCACCAATTTCAGCAGAAAGTCCTAATCGTAACGATAATTCTGATAATGCCAAACACCAAGCGATCGCAAGCAAAAAAAGATATTCTTTAATGCGATCAAAGCGTGCAAACAGCTTGCGCAACAAATAGCGTTCAAATAAAAAAGCAATAATGGTAATAATGGGAAAACCAACAGCCACTAACGTTAAATCCCACCAAATTTGCCCTCTACCCAATACGCCTTGTAATAACAGCAACACTGCAATTGCAATAATATCTTGGAATAACAAAACACTAATCATCACTTCACCGGTGTGCTGATGGTGTAAAATAGTCGTCGGCAATAGTTTGATCCCAATAATGGTACTAGAAAACATCATTGCAGCGCCGATAACAAAACACTCCATAGTAGTAAAGCCAGTCACCCATGCCAATGCGTAACCCACCATAGCAAACAACGCCGAGGTAATAATGCCAACCCAAGTGATTTTTCGCAGCATATTATAGAGTTTTTGTGGTGGCAGATGCATGCCTAATAAAAAAAGCAGAAAGATAATACCAATATCACCAACATTTTGAATAAATGCCGGCGCTTCAAATACTTTAAAGCCCCACGGCCCCAAAATAACACCCAACAACATGTAGGCAACCAACAAAGATTGACGTGTTAACAAAGCAAAGGTTGCTAAAATGGCCGCGCCAAAGAAAATCATGAAAATAGCAAGCACCACATAATGTTCTGTCATGCCACTTTCTCCTGTAGATCATGATCCAAGACACCGACAATACGTTGTCGAATTTCCTCAATACTACCCACCCCAGCAATACAATGATATTGCGGTACAGTTGCCAAAGCTTGTTGCGATAAGCTTTTGTAGTAATCAACTAACGGGCGAGTTTGTTGATGATACACATGCAAGCGTTTACGCACGGTAGCTTCTTTATCATCATCACGCTGAATCAATGCCTCGCCGGTAACATCGTCCTTACCTGCTACCTTGGGAGGATTATTGACACAGTGATAGACACGCCCTGATGCCGCATGAACTAAACGACCACTCATGCGTTGCACAATGATTTCGTCAGCAACTTGCAGTTCAATGACATGATTAATAAAAATTTCCTGCTCCTGCAACGCATCGGCTTGAGCAATGGTACGGGGAAAACCGTCAAATAAAAACCCTGATGCGCAATCTGCTTCGGCAATTCGCTCCTTGACTAAGGCAATAATAATCTCATCTGACACCAATGCCCCCGCGTCCATAATTTTTTTCGCTGCCATGCCCAAAGGCGTTTCTGCCTTAACAGCAGAACGCAGCATATCCCCTGTTGCAATTTTAGGAATAGCCCATCGCTGAGCAATAAATTCTGCCTGAGTGCCTTTGCCTGCCCCAGGTGGACCCAGTAATATAATACGCATTAATAAACCCCCTTGGTGTCGAATGCGACTTCACCAGAAAAACGCACAAGCAATCGCCGACAAGAGTGATTATCCAACCAAGATGCCGGTAGGCAAACACTAAAATGCCCTTGCTGACCATAGGTCATGCCCTGTGGCGTAAACTCAAGCTGATTAACTCGACCTAAATTACCACGAAAACTCACTCGCATCGATCCTGGTTGCGACGAATAGGACTTTAGAACCATACCACGGTATTTGTCTTTAACAATCTGCGCATGCTGCCAATCGCCATCACAATGCAATAAATCAGAACTGCCACAATAAATCATTGGTGCTTGCCGATTAACTGCTTGACTGCGAGCATATATCAGACCATCGCGCATGTGGTACAATAATACCGTCTGCTGCATTTTCACTGCATAATGTCGCCAGGTTGCTACACTTACCAAAGACAATATAAAAAAACAACCCAAAACCACCAAGACTTCCAGCAAAGTTACGCCTTTACTAAACCTCATTTTTCTTCCTTTTTGTAACGCGGTAACACACGCACTAAACGTATTTTATTATCACTTACTTTCATCACTTCCAGCGGATACCCTACAATCCGTAAACCCACTTCACCCGTAGGAATCATCTCTAAGGTTTCAATAATCAAGCCACTTAAGGTTCGTGGACCATGGGTAGGAAAATCCCAGCATGTCATGCGATTTAAATCACGAATACTAATCGCCCCATCAACAAGATAACTGCCATCTTTTTGCTGTCTGAGCAAGCGTTCTGTATCGGCCACATCAGTCGCAAATTGACCCACAATTTCTTCTAAAATATCTTGCAGAGTAACCAACCCCTGAATATCTCCATACTCATCGACTACCAAACCTATGCTTTGATTTTCTTGTTGAAAATTCAAAAGCTGATGATTAATCAAGGTAACTTCTGGCACATAGTAGATATCGTCTAACAAACCCACCAATCTTTTTTCATCAAAACCATCTTCATGCAATAAAGGAATAATTTTTTGAATATTTAGCATACCAAGCACGTGGTCAATTTCTTCTCGATACACTGGCAAATATTGATAATCCGATGCGAATAGCTGTTTGGCATTTTGCAACCAGGGTTTGCTAAGATCAACCCCCTGAATCTCATTACGCGGCACCATAACCGCATCTACTGTTGCTTGCTCCAACTCCAAGATACGCAGCAACATCTGTTGGTGAGCGCCTGAAATTTTACCACTGGCTTCCAACACTACCGTACGCAACTCATCAGCGCTTAACTGCTCTACTTTGTGCGGCACAACACGCACACGTAACAAACGCAATACGCCATTGGACAGTCCATTGACCACCCAGACCAAAGGATAAAAAGCCATTAGCAACACGCGCAAAATAGCTGATGCAAAAAAGGCAATTGGCTGTGGGTGTAGCGCGGATAAGGTTTTAGGTAAGGTCTCTGCCAACACTAACACCACAAAAGTCAATAATAGGGTTGCTACAATAACACCGACATCTCCTAGGTAGTGAACCGCAATCACAGTGGCAACAGCAGAAGCCAGAATATTAGCAAAGGTATTGCCGATTAAAATAACGCCTAACAAACGGTCGGGACGCTGTAGCAAACGTGCCACACGCACCGCAGAAACCTGGCCTTTACGCGCTAAATGACGCAGGCGATAGCGATTAATTGCCATCATTGCCGTTTCTGAACCAGAAAAAAAAGCAGAAACGAGAATTAATACCCCTAGAATGATAAATAAATTAGCAGTCGTTAAATTTGTCAACAGCCGTTTCCTAAATCAACATCGATGGTCTAGCATAGCATAACAATGTCACTTGAAGTACACTGTACGCCTTTTCATCGAGGCAGGTAACTCAAATATGTTTAATGCGCTTAGTCAGCAACTTAGCAAAACCGTCCAAAAATTGCGAGGCATTGGTCGATTAACCGAAGATAATATCAGAGGTGCACTCAAAGAGATTCGTGTTGCCCTGCTAGAAGCAGATGTCGCATTAAGTGTGATTGAAACCTTTATTGAGCAAGTAAAAGAAAAATCAATTGGGCAAGAAATAGTTAAAAATGTGCGCCCTGGTGATGCATTAGTCAAGTTAGTACAAGAGGAACTGACTGAAATTCTCGGGGGAGAGTCGGCAACACTCAATTTTAAGACCCAACCTCCCATGGTTATTTTGATGGCTGGCCTACAGGGTTGCGGTAAAACCACCACTGCCGCAAAACTTGCGCAATGGATACAGAGTGAACATAAAAAATCCGTCATGCTAACCTCAACCGATGTTTACCGTCCTGCTGCCATCGAGCAGTTAGCAACCCTATGTCAGCAGGTTGGTGCCACACATTTTCCCTCAAACACAAATCAAAAACCGGTAAAGATTGCGCAAGATGCGCTGGAAAAAGCCAAGAAGCAATTTACTGATGTGTTAATTGTTGATACAGCAGGACGCCTACATGTGGACGAAGACTTGATGCAAGAAATCAGCGCCATCAGTGCCGCTATTTCTCCTTCGGAAACCCTGCTCGTCGTTGACAGCATGTCTGGCCAAGATGCAGCCAACGTCGCTAAGCGCTTCAATGAGACACTGGAACTAAGCGGCCTAGTATTGACCAAGACGGATGGTGATGCCCGTGGTGGTGCTGCCTTATCCATGCGCATGATCACAGCAAAGCCTATCAAGTTTATGGGAACTGGCGAAAAAATTGACGACATTCAGGCTTTTAAGCCAGATCGTGTCGCTGCCAAAATCCTTGGCAAGGACGATATTCTGTCATTGGTAGAAGAAGCGCAACAAAAAGTTGATCAAAAAAAAGCAAAGAAAATTGCTAGGAAAATCAAGAAAGGAAAAAGTTTTGACTTCCAAGATTTTTTATCGCAGATAGAGCAGCTGCGTGGTCTAAAAAGCTTGCAATCCATGCTAAGCAAAATTCCAGCCGGTGCGCAATTACCCAAAGGCACATCTGCTATTCTGGATGACAAAAGCTTTAGTAACATGAAGGCTATTATTTCTTCCATGACCCTCAAAGAGCGCAAATTTCCTGCGCTGATCAATGGGTCGCGCAAGCGCCGCCTTGCTGCTGGCTCTGGAACCTCATTGCAAGAAGTGAATAAGTTATTGAAATCCTTTACCCAAATGCAAAAGTCCATGAAGCGTTTGAAAGGAGATAAAATGAAAAAACAGCTTAGCGTCATGCAGGGTAAAATACCACCAGGAATGTTAGATCAACTGCCACCCGATTGGAACAAACAGTAAAGTTCAACCCATGCAGTTCAACAACGCTTCACAAAG
The DNA here is from genome assembly GCA_964606725.1 of uncultured Coxiella sp. Lineage (GTDB taxonomy): Bacteria > Pseudomonadota > Gammaproteobacteria > Coxiellales > Coxiellaceae > 2-12-FULL-42-15. Next base: position 3,724 of record CAZSHR010000033.1, on the reverse strand, counting down.
GCAAGGTTTTAGCGTAGAATCTCGCCCCTGGATTCATCACTATGAAGAGACAAAGCAATGGTTGTTATTCGATTAGCCCGCGGTGGTTCTAAAAAAGCTCCCTTCTATCATGTAGTTGTGGCAGATAGTCGCAAATCACGCGATGGGCGTTTTATCGAACGTATTGGCTACTTCAATCCTTTAGCTAGAAATAAAGCAACACGATTAGACGTTGCCAAAGAACGGATTGACTACTGGGTTTCTAAAGGGGCGCAACTGTCAGAACGAGTCAGCAGTCTAGTCAAAAACATGGGCAAGCAAGCTGCTAACCAAGCACAGGCTGTCGCTGAAGCAAAAGAAAGCCCAGCAAAAACCGAAGAGAACAGCGCTTTAGAATCCGAATCAGAATAATCGCCTTGTTATACCCCTTAGAGTCTTTTTAAACTCTTAGAGTTTGAGATAGAGAGTTTCGATTTTTGAGCACTGCGGCGGATTTGACAAGGTAGTCAATGAGCAATGGAGCGCGGAGAATTGGAAGTTTATGGTCAAAATCTAAAGATTTCGAACAGGCTCTTAAATGGCAAAAAAAATAATTGAGATGGGGCAGTTAGGCGCCCCTTATGGTTTATCTGGCTGGCTAAAATTGCGCTCTTATACCTGTCCTGCTAACAACATCACCCATTATACAAACTGGTACTTACACGAGAAAAACACCTGGAAGCCAGTTGAAATTCTAGCCATAAAACCTTATCACAAATTATTCATTGCTAAAATCGCAACCGTTGATGCTCCTGAACGAGCGGCTCTGTTGACCAACAAACAGATCGGTATTGACAGGCAAGAATTACCCCAGCTTGAACAAGGGCAATACTACTGGTCGGATTTAATTGGCTTAAGCGTCATTAATCAGCAGCAACAAACACTGGGTAAGATTGATCATTTATTTGAGACCGGCTCCAATGACGTTATCGTGGTCAAAAACGGCAAACAAAGCCACCTATTGCCTTATCATACATCGGTTGTACAATCGATTGATCTGGAGCAAGGACAAATGCGGGTTATCTGGGAGGTGGATTTTTAGTAACCGTAATAGATACCGTCTTAACTTTGACAAGGAGTTTCGCAGGACTCGGGCGGGGGCGCGGTGAAGACGAGATAGCCTTACGCTGGCGCAACCTGAGCAGCGCTGTCCAGACACGGATAAATCACACAGGATGTGTGATTAAGCCGCGCGTGAGTCAGGATGACGAATCGCGGCGACCGTGGCGGGACAAGCGGCGCAAGGTGAGCACAGCGGGCGAAATCGTCTTCACCGCGCCCCCGCCTGAGTCCTGCGAAACTCCTGAATAATTGAAATAACTTTATTTTATGAAAAAAAATCTTACTATTGCTGTTATCAGTTTATTCCCAAACATGTTTGCTGCAATCAACCACGGCATCACGCAACGCGCTCAAGAGCAAAAACGGCTTAAACTACACCACTTCCCGCCGCAAGAATACACCGAAAAACCCGAAGCACGCGTGGATGACCGACCTTATGGGGGTGGGCCTGGCATGGTAATGCGCTATCAACCGCTTAAAAACGCCATTGTTGCGGCAAAGCAACAAATGCCACAAGCAGTAGTGATTCACCTGAGTCCTCAAGGTAAACCACTGACCCAAGCAGACCTACACGGCCTAGTTAACCACCAAGCTTCATTGATCTTACTCTGCGGCCGCTATGAAGGCATTGACCAACGCCTGATCGACGATGAAGTCGATGCTGAATATTCCATTGGTGATTACGTATTAAGCGGTGGCGAGTTAGCCGCCATGGTACTAATCGATGGCTTAACCCGCCTTTTACCTGGTCTATTGGGCAACCCACTCTCAGCCGTACAAGACTCTTTCCAACAAGGCTTGCTAGACTGCCCACACTACACTCGGCCCGAATGCATCAATGGCAAAACCATCCCAGACGTTCTCAAAAGTGGCCATCATCAGAGCATTCTGGACTGGCGAGCGCGAGAATCCTTTATTAGAACTTGGCAAAAGCGCCCAGATATGTTAGAAAAACGCACCCTAACACCCCTGGAACAACAGTGGTTAGATGAGTACGAGGAAGAAAAGCCATGAGCAGCATTATACAAGCCCTAGAAGCAGAACAAACCCAAGATAAAACCTTTCCTGAATTCCGTGAAGGCGACACTATTGTCGTTCAAGTAAAAGTCAAAGAAGGAAACCGACAACGCTTACAAGCCTTTGAAGGGGTAGTGATTGCACGACGCAACCGTGGTTTAAACTCCAGCTTTACCGTACGCAAAATATCACATGGTGAAGGCGTGGAGCGGGTATTTCAACTCTACAGCCCCATGATTGCCAGCATTGAGCGCAAACGCCGTGGCTTGGTCAGAAGAGCCAAGCTCTATTACTTGCGTAACTTGCGTGGTCGCAAAGCACGAATTAAAGAGAAAGTGTGATCCAAAGCGACACTGCCCCTTACTTGCCTCTGGGAGTACTTTCCATCAGCGGCCCAGAGTGCAAAACCTTTACTCAAGGCCTGATTACCATTGATGTACTAGCTCTTAGTGAAACACAGGCCAGTCTAGCGGCACTGTGCGATGCCAAAGGACGCATGTTTGCTAATTTCCTAGTCTTCTATCACGATCAAACACTGCATTTTCTGTTACCGCAGGCCATGATTAAGCTGGTAGAAAAAAATTTAAAAAAATACGCGTTGTTTTCTAAAGTCACGCTTATCACCGAGAATTGGTATGCTCTGGCAACACAGTGCCAACAGACCAGCAATAACCCTGTTTTCTCAGTTAATAATAATCAAATGGTATTAACAATTACTTACCCTGACAACCAAGGCCAACGCTTATTAAAAATCAGTAAAAACCAAAATGCACTGGCTACGGATGCAGATCAATATACCATAATGACACAACAGGCATGGGAGCGGGCTAACATCAACTCTGGCATTGCTAAGTTAACACCACAAACACAGGGTTTATTCACCCCACAAATGATTAACCTAGATAAATTAAATGGTATTAGTTTTAATAAAGGCTGTTACCTAGGACAAGAAATTATTGCACGCACGCAACACCTAGGAAAACTCAAACGTCATCTGTACCACATTCAATTTAACAATCATGCTGACATCGATTCAGGTAGTGTTATTTACAAAAACAACAATGCGGTAGGCACTTTACTAAATCACGTAAGTGATCAAACTAATCAAGCGATAGGACTCGCTGTCATTGAAGATCGCGCTCTAGATAATACCCCATTGCAATTTAACGATGAAACTCCCATTACTGCCAAGCGTTTATCAATACCATAGACTTAGTAGGGCTGGTGCTTGCGTGATTGATAATGCTGGCCTATAATTGGCTTACTCCCAAGCTACCTATTGATTATTAAAGATGCGATTACCGGTTGGACAAAGCGACTTTAAGCAAATCATTAAAAGTGATTTTGATTTCGTTGACAAAAGTCTTTTAATTAAAGACCTCATGCATGACGACCAAATTATCTTGATCACCAGACCGCGCCGTTTTGGTAAAACACTGAACCTATCTATGTTACGTTACTTTTTTATGGCAGAAGTAGAAGGAAAAGCTACTAAACCATTATTTGACCAACTCAAGATCAGCAAGGAAACAGCCGTATGCACTAAGTACCAAGGTCAACATCCCGTAATTTCATTTTCGTTTAAAGATGTTAAAGAAAATTCTTATCAGGCTGTTTGCTCAAGTAT
>CAZSHR010000032.1:0-14843 GCA_964606725.1 uncultured Coxiella sp. | reverse complement strand
AGTCCTAATTGACGTAACACCAGTGATAAAGTGATTAACCCGACACTAGGGACACCCGCTGTTCCAATCGATGCTAATGTTGCCATCACCACAACGGTTAAATAGCCTGTCATACCAATGGAAACGTGATAGGCGTTAGCAATAAATACTGTGGCGACGCCTTGCATAATTGCGGTACCATCCATGTTAATGGTCGCTCCCAAAGGAATGACAAATGAGGCAACGGAGTTACTAACTCCCATGCGCTCTCTTACATTGCGTAATACCAGAGGGATGGAAGCAGTACTGCTAGAAACACTGAACGAAAATAGCATCACAGAGTACATCTTGCGAAAGAAGGTTAAAGGATTCAAACGTGCCACAGCTAACAAGATAGTGCCATAACAGCCAAAAAATTGTAAACCCAAAACAAATAACACAACAAAAAAGTACCCTACCAACTCAATAAAAACTTGAAAACCTAAGGTAGCAAATAGCTTACCCAGTAGAAAAAATACGCCATAAGGTGCTGTGCGCATAATTAATAAAATTAGGTGTAATAAGGTTTGATTAATCGATTCAAAAAGCACAGAGATAGGCTTGCTCTTCTCACCAACGGCGGCAATGGCCACCCCTAGCAGCAAAGCAAACACAATAATTTGTAGCATATTGCCTTGGGTTAGGGCATTAAAAGGATTACTAGGCACTAAGTCGATAATGACTTGCGCGATAGTGGGTGCTGTTTTAGCATCGAAAGCTTGTGAAGATAATAAACTAACCCCAGAACCTACGTGAAACCATGATGCAAAAAACAATGCTAGACTCACGGCAACAGCAGTAGTCGCCATATACAGCAGAATGCTTTTACCACCAATCTTGCCGAGTTCTCGTAAATTACCCAGCGAGCTTGCGCCACAAATTAACGATACCAGCACAATGGGGACAACAAGAAGCTGTATTAGTCGTAAAAAGATTTCTCCCACAATACCAAAAAAATCGTTAACTAAAAAATCTTTTAGTTCAGCGTTCATCGGTATCCATTTGAGACTAAGCCCAGCCAATATGCCCAAAAACATACCAATTAAAATTTTAACGGTAAAACGATGAGTATCTTGACTCATAACCTGATTCCTTAAAGCTCACATTTCCAGCCGGCATCATAGCTAAAAAATGCTTACAATGCTATCATCCCCTGCCCTTTAGAGCTGAGGAGCATGTTGATGAAGCTGAGTGTTTTTGGTGCCGGCTATGTAGGATTAGTCAGTGCGGTTTGCCTAGCAAAAATAGGCCATCAAGTTATTTGCATTGATACCGATCATGAAAAAATTGCTTTATTACAGCAAGGTATTTCGCCTATCTATGAACAAGGTTTACAGGTGCTTTTACCACCTTTACTCTCCAAAGGATTATTAGCTTTTTCAACTAGCGCACAAGTAGCATTGCAAGAACCTGAGGCAGTGATGATTGCTGTAGGTACGCCATTGACGGCTGATAACGACATTGATTTGCGTTATGTTGAGCAAGTAGTCAACACAATTGCCCATCACATCGAGCATGATGTTTTAATTATTATCAAGTCAACCGTTATTCCTGGTACGCAGCAACGTTTGTCTGAGCAGTTACAAGATATACTGGGTCAGCGCAAGGTGAATATTGATGTTGATGTGGTGAATAATCCTGAGTTTTTGCAAGAAGGCTCTGCAATGCAACAATTTATGAATCCTGATCGAATTATTATTGGCGCAGAAAAATCTAAAAGTATCAATGTGTTGAAAAAGATTTATCAACCTTTAGTTAAAGACCAAAGCCAAGTATTGGTGATGAGTCCTGAATCGGCAGAGCTGGCTAAATATGCATCTAATGCAATGTTAGCCACTAAAATTAGTTTTATCAATGAGATTAGTCAGATTGCCGCTGCGGTGGGTGCCGATATGGAATCTGTCAAAACAGCGGTGGGTGCAGATTACCGCATCAGTCCTTATTTTCTCAATGCCGGCTGTGGCTTTGGGGGGTCTTGTTTCCCTAAAGATATGATGACGCTAGTTGCTAGTGCTAAGCGTTTAGGAGTTAAACCCCTGCTATTAGAATCTGTGTTGCAGCGCAATGCGTTGCAGCAAAGTGATTTGTTTTATCGAGTTCAGCGCTTTTTCAATGCGGACTTAGCGGGTAAAACCATTGCTTTATGGGGAGCTAGTTTCAAACCCCATACGGATGATGTGCGTTGTGCTACCTCTCATGTGGTCGCAAATTTATTTTGGCAGGCTGGTTGTCATATTAAGCTGCATGACCCATTAGCCATGAATAATTTTGCTTCTGCTCATAAAGATCAAAAGGCGTTGACATTGTGTGATTCACCACTGGCTGCACTGCAACAGGCAGATGTGTTGGTGATTACCACTGAGTGGCCGGAATTTAAAGCAATAAGCCCTAGTATTATCAAAAAACAGTTAAGACATACTGCGGTTTTTGATGGTAGAGGCTTATTTGATGCAAAAGAAATGCAGCAACAAGGTATCTATTATCAGAGTATCACAGCCTAAGGGAGTGCTGAAGAGTCAATTTAAGCAGTCACCATAACTAGATCATTTAACGTCATGGCAACTTGCTCAACTGTTTCCTGTTGCATATAGGGGTGAAAGGGTAAACTAACCACACGCGAAGCGGCACGTTCAGCATAAGGGAAATGCTGATTCTCATAGAGTTTTCTCAATGCTGGCTGTTGATGCAAAGCTTTGGGATAATGTACGGCTGTAGGAATTCCTTGTTCACTCAACGCAATTCGTAATGGTGCGCGATCTTCTACCTCAATAGTGTATTGCGCAAATACACTGAGATTATCGCACTGAATATATGGCGCGTGCACAGGCGATTGTAAAAACTGTTGATACCAAGCAGCTACTTGTTGCCGTAAAGCCACTTCTTTAGAAAATTGATGCCGCATTTTAGCAAGCAATACCGCCGCTTGAATACTATCAAGACGACCGGTTAACCCAATTAAATCGTGTTGATAACGCTTAGACTGACCATGATTGATAATCATGCGCATGGTTTGCGCCAAACTATCATCACTGGTAAAACAAGCGCCACCATCACCGTAGCAACCCAAGGGTTTGGAAGGAAAAAAACTGGTGCAAGCAATGGTTGCTAATCCACAAGATGCCTTACCCTTGTATTGCGCACCAAAACTCTGTGCAGCATCTTCAACAACCACTATGCCATGATGAGCAGCAATGGCGTTAATGGTATCGTAGTCAGCACATTGGCCGTATAAGTCAACAGGCATAATGGCTTTGGTTTTGGGGGTAATAGCTTGTTCGAGCTGATTAACGTTAATGTTGTAAGTCTTGGGGTCAATGTCAACGAATACCGGAATAGCGCCCAATAATCTGATGGATTCAACGGTTGCAAAAAAGCTAAAAGGCGTGGTCACCACTTCATCGCCTGGCCCCACGCCAATTGCCATTAACGCAACCTGTAGCGCTGTGGTGCCGCTGGAGGTGGTAATACAGTGATCAACCCCCACAAAATGTGATAGCTCAGATTCAAGCGCTTTGACTTCTGGTCCGTTGATAAATTGTGCATGTTGCAATACTTCTGCAATACCAGCATCAATTTGTTGATGTATGTTACGATATTGTGCTTGTAAGTCTATGAATTTCATTAATATTGACACATTACTAGTAAAATAGAGGCCAGATGCTACTAAATAAAATACTCGTATGCAATATCGCCCACTTTTTATGGGGGCAAAAATACGTTACGATGGCCCGTGTTTTTTTATCCCAAATATGGTCAATGTTAAACCATAGGAGACAACTATGCAACTGAATTCACTGACAGCCATTTCTCCTATTGATGGTCGTTATGCCGCTAAAATGGAGTCATTACGGCCATTATGCAGTGAATACGGACTGATTTATCATCGTGTTGTGGTAGAAGTGCAGTGGTTGCTAGCGCTTACCAGTGCAGGTATTTCAGGTATTCCTGTTGCCAGCCAAGCACAACAAGATTTTTTCAAGGGCATTATCAGTAATTTTTCGTTTGAGTGTGCGCAAGAAGTGAAGCAAATTGAAGCAACCACTCATCATGATGTTAAAGCAGTTGAGTATTTTATCCGTAATAAGTTGGCTGAAAAAGAAGAATTACATGTATTTATTCCCTATATTCATTTTGCCTGCACGTCTGAGGATATCAACAACCTGGCATACGCACTTATTGCTAAAAAAGCTCGACAACAAGTGCTATTACCACTTATTTCTGCCATTAACAGTGACTTGCAACAAAAATCATTGCAATATGCTGAGCTTACTATGTTATCACGCACCCATGGCCAAACTGCAAGCCCCACTACCTTAGGCAAAGAGTTTGCTAATGTTGTGGCAAGGTTAACAAGACAATTGAATCAATTTAACACAGTGGAATTGCTTGGCAAGTTTAATGGTGCTGTTGGCAATTACAATGCGCATCACATCGCTTTCCCTGAGATTAACTGGCCTGAATTTACGACTAACTTTATTGAGTCATTAGGTTTGGTCGCTAATCCCATGACAACACAAATTGAACCACATGATTATTTAGCGGAATATCTACATGTGTTAACCCGTGTTAATACAATATTGTTAGATTTAGCTAGGGATATTTGGTCTTATATTAGTATCGGCTATTTTCATCAACAAAGCCGTGCAAATGAGATTGGTTCATCAACTATGCCGCATAAAATTAATCCCATTGATTTTGAAAATGCAGAAGGCAATCTTGGTATGGCCAATTCACTTGGCGAGCACTTGGCTCTCAAGCTCCCTATTTCGCGTTGGCAGCGTGATCTTTCCGATTCTACCGTATTACGCAACTTAGGCAGTGTGATAGCCTATTCTGCTCTTGCTTATCAATCATTGCATAAAGGTTTGACAAAGATTAGCGCCAATACAACGCTTATTCAGCAAGATTTAGCAAATCGCTGGGAAGTGATTGCAGAAGCTGTACAAACCGTCATGCGACGGCATGGAGTCGCAGATGCCTATGAGCAGCTTAAACAACTTACCCGAGGAAAGGTCATTAATGCGGATATTATTAGACAATTTATTGACCAATCAGTAATATTGCCCGCGGCAACGAAAAAGGTATTACTTGCACTAACCCCTTCTGACTACAGTGGTTATGCTGCTGCTTTAGCAAAGGAACATGCTATACTATCAGAATAACATATCTATGATCAGGAGTTTAGCTAAAAATGGGAATGGGTTCCTGGCTGTTTAAAAAAATGGCAAATTATTATGCTAAAGAGAGCAAAAAAGATAAAAGAGGCTATTTGTGTGATTTTGATCGTATCTGTCATGAAATCATTCCAGGTGATGTACTGTTAGTCGAGGGAGCTAATCGCATCAGTCATCATATTAAAAGCGTCACCCATAGCCCTTGGACCCATGCTGCCATCTACATTGGTCGTATTCACAGTGTTGTTGACCCTAAAATGCGTGAGTTAATTCGCAATCACTACCCAGGTTCTGCTGATCAACAGTTGTTAGTGGATACTATTGTTGGTCAAGGCACTTTTATCAAATGCATTGACGCTTATAAAGGTTACCATATTCGCATTTGCCGGCCTACTAGCATTTCTCATAATGATGCACAGCAGGTGATTAATTTTGTATTAAGTCATGTTGGAAAAGAGTATGACATGCGTCATTTTTTTGATCTTGCCCGTTTTCTGTTAAAATCACGTTGGTTTATTCCTAGACGTTGGCGCTCTTCACTTTTCAATCGCAAACCTTCAAAAACAGCCAAAGATATTTGCTCTGGTGTGATTGCCGATGCATTTAGATCGGTAAATTTTCCTATTTTACCAGTCATCAGACCAGTTGGCGAAAGACAGCTTGAGATTATTCCAAGGAATACCAAGCTGTTTACACCGGCAGATTTTGATTATTCACCTTACTTTTCTATTATCAAATATCCTATTATGCGGTTTTCACAAGATGCGCCCTACCATAGTTTTCCTTGGCGCAAAGACTTATTGAGCAATGATGAGGAAATTGTCGAAACAGCGAAGCAACATGATAGCGATTAATGCTAGCAAAAAGATATAATCTGTCATGATTTATTGAAGACTGTAATAGCTAACCGTACCCAAAATATATGTGACCCTTTAGCTATTTTGGTAAATTGAATCTATAAAAATAGCTGAAGGGTTACCTTTTATTAAATCCAATAAATCTGTTTCAGTAATAGTCAATATTGCCAATTTTTTTGCTTTTTCAAGTTTGCTGCCTGGGTTTTCACCGACAACAACATAATCTGTTTTTTGAGAGACACTGTTGCTAACGTTAGCTCCTAAATCCTGCAGAGCCTGTTTAGCAGCCTCACGGGTTAAATGCATCAATGTGCCTGTTAGTACAAAACGCTTTCCAGCTAGTGGCAGGCTTTTTTGTTGCATCACTCTAGGCCAAGTGATGCCATAATCAAGTAATTGTTCAATTAGTTTTTTTTGCTCGGTTTGCTGAAAAAAATGCCAAACATTTGCAGCAACAATCACCCCTACTTCAGCAACTTGTTGCAAGTCTTCCTCGCTGGCCTGCATTAACGGCGTTAAATCCCCAAAATAGTTTGCTAGCGCTGTGGCTGTGGCTTCTCCTACCTCGGGAATACCGAGAGCATAGAGAAAACGAAATAGCTGAGTTTTTTTACTTTTTTTCAGTGCAGCTAATAGATTATTTGCTGATTTATCTCCCATGCGTGGTAAATTCGCTAATGTGTCTTTATCAAGCTGATAAATGTCTGTCACATGAGCAACAAGTTTTTCTGCAACCAACAGATCAACCAGCTTATCACCCAGGCCATCGATATTCATCGCGCGTCGAGAAACAAAATGCTTAATCGATTGCTTGAGTTGCGCCGGACAATATAAACCTCCCATGCATCGAGCTATCGCTTGATCTTCTAGTTTTAATACCTCGCTGCCACATTCAGGACACCGTTTCGGTAAAACAATTTTTTTGGTATTTTTAGGGCGTTTTTCTTTAATAGAACAGACAACCTCAGGAATAACATCTCCAGCACGTCTTACCACAACGGTATCACCTGCGCGAATATCTTTGCGAGAAAGCTCATCAAAATTATGCAAACTGGCGTTACTAATGGTTACGCCTCCTACAAATACTGGCTCTAAACGTGCTACCGGAGTGATGGCACCAGTGCGTCCCACTTGATATTCAATAGCTTTTACAGTAGTGAGCTTTTCTTCTGCTGGAAATTTATAAGCAACTGCCCAGCGTGGCGCACGTGCAACAAAACCTAATACTTCTTGTTCTTGAATGGCATCGACTTTGAAAACTACGCCATCAATTTCATAAGCCAGTTGGTCACGCATTGCCAGTATTTTTTCATAATAGCTTTGTGCCATGCTGATATTTGCAATTGATTCAGCCAGTGGCGAGACTGGTATGCCTAATTCTTTTAACAATAATTCTATATTGTACTGTGTTTTTGGCAGAGAAATACCCTGATATAAACCTATGCCGTAGGCAAAAAAATCCAGCGGTCGCTTTGCTGTAACACTGGCATCCAACTGGCGCAAGCTCCCTGATGCTGCATTGCGTGGGTTAACAAAAGGTTTTTGCTTCTGCTCAAGCAAGCGTTTATTTAGCACTGCAAATCCTATTTTAGGCATAAAGACCTCACCACGAACCTCTAATAATTGTGGGGGCTTTGCAGTGAATAATCGTAACGGAATTGCGGCAATGGTTCTAATATTATGGGTAATATCTTCACCGACATTCCCATCTCCTCGTGTTGCTGCTTGCACCAGCTCACCTTGACGATATATGAGACTAACCGCAATGCCATCATATTTTGGCTCTGCTAAATAATGGATTGTTTTTTTATCGTTTAATCGCTGCAAAACTCGCTCGTGAAAGGCAGTTAATCCAGTATTATCAAAAACATTGTCTAAAGAGAGCATAGGAATCTGATGAGCGACCTGCACAAACTCACTTAATGGTGCTGCACCCACACGTTGAGTGGGTGAAGTGGTCGTTACTAATTCAGGATATTGTGCTTCCAAAGCAACTAAGTCTTGAAACAATAGGTCGTAATCGGCATCAGAAACTCTAGGGTTAGACAAAACATAATAATGATGGTTATGTTTTTCAATTTTCTGACGTAATTGCGCTACCTTTTTTTTTACCGCAGTGGGTAAATTTTTCATATCGCTAAATTCCTTTAATACACTTGATAACTGAAGTTATCGACTCTCTTTAAAAAAGGGCCGTGAATGATGTTTTGAATTAGGCGGTTTCAAGTGACAAAGATTTGAATCGCTGCCTTAACCAGTAAATGGCGTCAGTGTTTAAAGGTTGACGATCTTCGCCCCACACTTCTCCGCCTAAGTCATCAGCCAGTTGATGGGCTACTGCTAGCATTTGCTCAAAATCATTTGCTTGATCAGCTTTTTTAATTTCCATAAATAAGGTTAGCCCAGGACAATAAAATTGGTTCATATTAGGCAAGTCAAAAGTACCTGGTTGATTGACAGAGGCTAGTGAAAAAATCACATGATCCGAATTTTGAAGATAGCCATGAAAAATTTTATCTTGGGCACTGTAACGCAGCCCATTCGCTAATAAGGATTGCAGTAGCTCATAGCCGCCATAGGGATGATTGTTTAAAGCCATGACATGCAAAACAATATAATTGCATGGCTTGTCAGAGTTTGTCGTTTCATCGCTAGTATTTACCGTTGTTGCAGGCTGCTTTAAACCCAATACCAAATCAGGGTCTTGTGCTTCTACATCACTACTGCTTGAATGATAATTAGTTTCCATGGTGTGACGATCTTCACGCGGTCGTCTACGTGTTGCTGCTTGCTGTGGTTTTCTCATTCTCAACAAAGCGGTAATAATAACTAGACCTAAGAAAATAATGCATCCTAGGATAAATAATTTCATTGTGTTCTCCTCATGTTAAGCGGTTGCAACCATCTCTAATGCTTCTTGCATATCCACCGCCACCAAACGCGATACTCCTGGTTCTTGCATAGTGACCCCCATTAAATGATCAGCTTTTTCGATAGTGCTTTTGTTGTGACTAATAATCAAGAATTGTGTTTTTGACGACATCTCTTTGACTAGACGGCAAAAACGGGCAACATTTAAGTCATCCAAAGGTGCGTCCACTTCATCTAAAATGCAAAAAGGTGCTGGGTTTAATTGAAACATAGCAAAAATCAAAGAAATGGCAGTGAGTGCTTTTTCACCACCAGAGAGCATATGGATAGAACTATTACGCTTTCCAGGAGGTTGTGCTTTCACTAAAATACCGGTAACTAGCAAGTCCTCATCAGACAATTCAAGTGATGCGCGACCACCACCAAATACTTGTGGGAAAATTCGTTGTAAGCCATTATTCACTTTATCAAAGGTTTCTTTAAATCGTATTTTGCTTTCACGATCAATTTTTTGAATAGCGGCCTGTAGAGTTTCTAGGGCAGAATTTAAATCATCAAATTGCTGATCTAAATACACTTTGCGCTCTTCGCTCAGTTTATATTCATCAATGGCTGCTAGATTAATTGGCCCTAAACGCTGTATACGTTTATTTAGGGTGTCTAATTTTTCTTGCCAATTCGTTATATCAGCTTCTTCGGGCAGCTCATCAATAATGGCCTGCAATTGCGCATTGGACTCTTGTAGTTGTTCTATAATCGTTTGCTGCCTAACATTAAATGCTTGGCTAGCTAAGCGTAATTCATCTAATTTCTGTTTTAACGCGTCGACTTCTGTTATCAGTGCGCGCTTATTACTTTCTAGCGCTTTACCTTGTTCTCTTTTTTCGTTTGCGCTTTGCTGCGCTTGTTGCAACTTTTCTTGCACCGACAATCTAGCAGCTAGCTTTTCTTGCAATGTTTCTTGAAACTCTTGCAAGGGGGAGTCATCTTGCGACAAGTTTTTTTGTAACGTATGTTGCTTCTCTGTTAATTGTTGCCACTGTCTTTCATCACGATGAATACTTTGTTTTAGTAAAGCGGCTTGATTCTCATTAGCAGCACAGCGAATCGCATGTTCATCTGCTTGTTGTTTACACTGTTGCGCAACTTCGCGACACTGGGCTAACTGCGTTTGTCGCTGATCACGTTGAATGAATAATTCCTGTTGCTTTGAGCTTAGCTGTTGTTCCTCTTCTGTAAGTTGTAGTAATGGTTGCTTCAGCTGGGCGATAGTTTCTTGTGTGATGCTTATCCCTTTGTCCATACGAGCTGTTTCACTTTGCAAGCGTTGTTGTTCACGAGAGACATGCTCGAGTTGTACAGACTGAGTGTTTAACTCTGTTTTCGCTTGGGATAAACATTCACTGGTTTGTTGATAGTGTTGTTGTGTTTGTTCATGCTCTTGTTCTTGCTGGAGCAAATCCATTTCTAATACTTGTTGATGATTTTCTAATTTCTCAATCGTTGCCGTTGCCACATGAATTTTTTGCTGCAACTCTTCTAACAATTGCTCGCGTTCAATACTGCCACTTTGCTCAGGTTTCAGATGAGCCACACGCACCCAGTGCTTACCCATCCATAATCCTTCTCGCGTGATAACGGATTCATTGGCTTTCAGCGTTAATCGTCGTTGTTTGGCTTCTGCTAGGGTATCAGCAATATAAACACCGGCTAACCAGCTTGCACTGGCATAGGCGGCATCGACTTGTGCACTTAACATGGAGTGATCACAAGCAGTCCCTAAGGCCTTTTCCACTAATGCAACTTGACCCGTGCTAAATTCAGCTAGTGCATTAAGATGTAAATCAATATTATCAACGCAAACTGCAGCAAGATAAGCACCTAACACGGTTTCTACTGCTTTTTCCCAGCCTGGGGTAACATTAAGTTGTTGTATTAGGCGTGGTGCATTGTCAAGCGCTTGTTGCTGTAACCAGTCTTGTTGCGGCTGATCATCATAGCCTAATGCGGCTTGTTGCAGTGCAGATAGCCGCGTTAATTCTTTTTCTAACAATTGTCTTTCTTGATAAGCTTGATGTTTATGCTGCTGTTGTAATTTGATAGCTTGACGTGTATCAATTATCTTTTGTTTGTGCTGCTGTAACTCGATTTGCAATGCAGCAAGTTTTTCCGTTAACTCTGTTACTTTCTGTTGCAGTGGCAATAAAGCACTTTGCATCTCGCCCAAAGAAAGCTGGCCTAACTGTTCTTGCATGACATGGTGCTGTGCTTGAGACTGCACAAGACGCTGATTTTCATGTTCTAGTTTAGTGGTGGTCACTTCAATTTGACGTTTGACGGTTGCTAAGCGCTCTTGGTGTATATCCCAATTTTGCTGCCAAGCTTGCATGGCATCTTCTGCTTGTTTAAGTGCCTGGTTGGATTGGTTCGCTAGCTGGCTTAGCTGATTTTTTTGTGGCGCTAATTCATCTGTTGTCTGAGTTAATTCTGCTAATTGCTCTTTATGCTCGTTAAGATTATCAGATAATTCCTCAAGTACGGTATTAACGTCAGTTAACTCAGTTTGCCAAGACTGTGACTGCTGCTGATGATGGTGAATCTGTTGCTCTTGGCGAGCAATTTGTTCACCTAGTTGATAATAATGTTTTTGTATGTCACTACAAGTGTCATTTGCTTGTTCTGTTTGCACTGTAAGTTGAGCGATTTTTGCTTCGTAATCTCGTTGCAAAGCCACTTTTTTTTCTAAAACAGTTTGCTCTTGCTGAATTTTCTGCTGTTGCAGAATGCGCTTATTTTCCAGTGACTGCCACTGTAAGGCTTTAATTTGCAAACTATAAGCACGCTCCTGCGCTTTTAGCGTTTGATAAGTGGTTGCAGCATTCGCTTGTCGTTTTAAATGTTTAAGCTGCTTGCTAAGTTCTTCTCGAATATCATTAAGACGATCTAGATTATCTTGCGTATGCCGAATGCGATTCTCGGTTTCACGGCGCCTTTCGCGGTACTTGGAAATCCCTGCTACCTCTTCTAAGTGATGACGCAGCTCCTCAGGCTTGGCTTCGATTAATTGCGAAATCATACCTTGTTCAATAATAGAATAGCTGCGTGGACCAAGACCTGTTCCTAAAAAAACATCTAAAATATCGCGACGTCGACAAGGTGATCCATTCAGAAAGTAGCTTGATTGTCCATCTCGTTGTACCTCACGGCGCACTACAATGTCAGTGTACGCTGCATATTCACCACCAATGCGCCCTTCCTGGTTATCAAAATGCAATTCTACCATAGCACGACCAACGGCTTTGCGCTGGCTAGTACCATTAAAAATTACATCGCTCATCGCTTGACCACGTAATTGCTTGGCAGAAGATTCACCAATCACCCAGCGAATTGCATCAACGATGTTTGATTTACCGCAACCATTAGGGCCAACAATCGCATTCATGTGACTACGCACAGTAATACTGGTTGGGTCTACAAAGGATTTGAAACCCGCCATTTTGACAGAAGTTAAGTACATAGGAGTATTTTATTATCTAAAATGTAATCTTAGCTAGTCTACCGAATTTATTAAGGCTTGGGTAGTATAAGATGCTTGTGTCAGCGGGTATCACTGAGTAAGATTTGCTATTGTTAAGCACTAGGGATGCAAATAATGCCCTGTCCTGATCATCGTCAACAAAGGTTTAAGCAGCTTGGACTTCATCATCGTGCCACACAGGTGGAAATGATTGATCAAGTTTATGATGCTATCAGCAATAAGCAAATTTTGTGCATAGAAGCACCAACAGGAACAGGGAAAACATTGAGCTATTTGATAGCCAGTTACGCAGCTAAAAAGAAACAGCAAAAGCTAATCATCAGTACCGCCACAATTGCACTGCAGGAACAATTGGTCAAAAAAGATTTACCTCTTTTTGAACAAATTATAAATCAAAAACTGCACTATGTGCTAGCCAAAGGTCGCCGCAATTACTTGTGTCTAGCAAAACTTGAGGGTGAAAGTGGTGAATTTGATTTTTTTCAGGATAACACCTACTTGGATAAGATCAGGAAACAGGTAGCCACACAAGCTTGGGATGGTGA
The DNA here is from genome assembly GCA_964606725.1 of uncultured Coxiella sp. Taxonomy (GTDB): domain Bacteria; phylum Pseudomonadota; class Gammaproteobacteria; order Coxiellales; family Coxiellaceae; genus 2-12-FULL-42-15. Next base: position 1,840 of record CAZSHR010000032.1, on the reverse strand, counting down.
CAGAGAAACGTTAGAAAACACTCTAAGTGATACACAGTGGTTTGCACTGACTGCGGATAGCTCAGAGTGTGATAATCGTGAATGCTTCTTCTTCACAGACTGTTTTTTCTTTAAAGCACGTCAGAAACTACAAGAAGCTGAAATCATTGTTACTAATCACAGCTTGCTATTAGCGGACCTTAGTTTGGGTGGTGGAGTGCTATTACCTGAATTTGAAAATGCCATTCATGTGATTGATGAATGTCACCAACTGCCACAACGCGCGATCATGCATTTTGAAAGAACCACACCATTGCTGGGATTTATCACTTGGCTTGATCAGTTAAACAGCAGCACGCAGCGTGCCATTAGCAATCAGCTGATTGATATTGCTTGGGAGCACAGACTATCTCCTAGAATACAAGTATTAATCAAAGCAATAAAAGCGCTGGTAGCTCAGTTAAATTTAAACGAATCATCTTTTAGTGATAATATTTGGCTTGTCACCTGCGCACAAAAAAGCAAGTTAGACAGTATTACTCAAATTGCTAATGAATCTTACCAGCTTACTCATCAAATCAATCAAATCAATGAAGAATTAGAAAAAACAGTTCGAGAAAATCGTGAAAATCAGCCAACACAAAGGAGAAGTTTGCTTAAAAAATACAGTACACAATTACGATTTTTGCTAGAGTTGGTGAGCAATTTTGCGATGACTTGGTTTTATTTTTTAGATACTGAGACACAAAAAAAGAGTCCTATTGCTTGCTGGTTTGAGCAAAAATCTGGAGCAAATCATGTAAAAGATTACCACTGTCATTGTGTTCCGATTAGCGCAAGAGAACAACTCAAAGAATTATTCTGGCAAAAGTTAGCAAACAGTGCCGTTCTATGTTCTGCAACGTTAAGATCACTGCAAAGTTTCACGTATTTTTTAAGAAAATCTGGTTTAAAAGGTAATGAAGCACTGGTAACCCATAGTATCAAGCCGATTTTTGACTATCAACGCTCTGTTATTTTTATTCCCAAAATGAATCATGATCCTGCTAGCAATGCACAGTCGCATTCTCAAGAAACTATTGCTTTACTTGCTGAGCTTATTTTACCAAAATCTGGCACCTTGGTCTTGTTTAGCAGCCGCGCAGTTATGAAGTACGCCTATGAGCAGTTAGATCAAGCGATAGTGGATGATGTTCTGATTCAAGGAAAAACGAGTAAATCTCTGTTAATCCAGCAACATAAAGAAAAAATTGATGCGGGTGAACGCTCTGTTATTTTTGGGCTTAATACCTTTGCAGAAGGCATTGATCTGCCTGACAATTACTGTCAACATGTCATTATTCATAAGCTGCCCTTTGCCGTTCCTTCCGGACCTGTTGAACTTACACGATCAGCATGGTTGCAGCAGCATCAGATGAATGCATTTACCTTAGTAACCTTGCCAGAAACCTCAACCAAGTTAACGCAATACATTGGACGTTTAATTCGCCAAGAAGATGATAATGGGATTGTGAGTATCTTAGATCGTCGTCTCTATACACGACATTACGGAAAGCAATTATTGCAGAGCTTACCACCATTTACTACATTAATAGCAAGTGATACGGAACAACTCAAGCAACATCCTTTGACAAAAGAATTGTTCAATTTATCTTGATTAAGATCATGAGGAAAAATGTTTAATCCCCCCGCCGATCCTTCGGATCGTCGACCCCCTTTGAAAAACAAAAGGGGTGAAAGGTTGGTGCCAGCACCATAATATCGCCCATTTTCTTAAAATGGGATAAGGATTGGTAACAGCACTACAATATCGCCCCCTTTTTTAAAAGGGGGCCGACAACTTCAGTTGTCGGGGGGATTG
>CAZSHR010000031.1:0-15031 GCA_964606725.1 uncultured Coxiella sp. | reverse complement strand
TTAAAAATAAGCGACAATAGGCAGATTTGTGCGTGAAAATAACTCGTTCCTCCTAGCAACGTTAATTTTTCATCGAACTAACAAAGTCAGGAGCTTGTTGACTCTGGCAAGTTACCAAAATGACTTGATTTGATCTTGGCACTCTCCTTATAATGGGCAACTTTTTAACACACAAGAGGATACTGCGATGGCAAATGAGAAAACTTTGTCTATTTTGAAACCTGATGCGGTTGCAAAACAGGTTATTGGCCAAATTTATTCCCGTTTTGAGCAAGCAGGTTTGCGCATTGTTGCGGCTAAAATGTTGCATTTGAGTCGTGAGCAGGCTGAGAAATTTTATGCCGTTCACAAAGAGCGTCCATTTTTCAACGATTTGGTTACTTTTATGATTTCTGGGCCGGTTATGGTGCAGGTGTTGCAAGGCGATAATGCAGTCTCTAAAAATCGTGAGTTGATGGGAGATACAGACCCTCAAGCTGCTGCCAGTGGCACTATTCGTGCAGATTTTGCCGATTCCATTGATGCCAATGCGGTGCATGGTTCTGACAGCTTGCAGGCAGCGAATGAAGAGATTAATTTTTTCTTTAAAAACAATGAGATATTTGAGTAATTGAATGTCGGTTGTTAATAAGGAGAATCTGCTTGATTTTAGTGTGTCGCAGTTGCAAAGCTTTTTGGCAGGGATAGGAGAGGCCCCTTATCGGGCGCAGCAGATTATTCAATGGGTGCATCAACGCGGTGTCACGGATTTTGCTTTGATGACCAACCTGAGCCAAAAATTACGGCAGCGTTTGCAAGATTGTGCTGAAATCCGTTTACCAACAGTGCGCTTGCAGCGCTGTTCTGCTGATCAGACACAAAAATGGTTGTTGGCACTGGATGATGGCAATGTGATTGAAACGGTGTTTATCCCTGAGCGAGGTCGTGGCACACTCTGTGTCTCCTCACAGGTAGGCTGTGCATTGAACTGTAGCTTTTGTGCAACAGGTAAGGAGGGATTTAATCGCAATCTTACTACCGGTGAGATTATTGCCCAGCTTTTTTTGGCAGTGCAGCATTTGCGAACAACCTCTTACAAGGTGACCAATGTGGTGATGATGGGCATGGGTGAACCGTTGCTGAATTATGGGCCAGTTTGTGCGGCAATGGAGCTGATGCTGCATGATCATGCCTATGGTTTGTCCAAATATCGGGTTACTTTGAGCACATCGGGTGTGATTCCCTTTATGAAGCAATTGCAGCAAGATTTGCCGGTTGCTTTGGCGGTATCATTGCATGCGCCCGACAATGCACTGCGCAGTCAGCTTGTTCCTCTGAATAAAAAATACCCTTTGGAAGTGCTGATTCCTTTTTGCCGTGATTATTTTCCTCAAGGGTCAAGACGCAGTGTCACCTTTGAGTATGTGATGTTGGCAGGGGTCAATGATAGCGTGCAACAGGCTAAGCAATTGATTGATTTATTGTCAGGCATCAGTTGCAAAGTCAATTTAATTCCTTTTAACCCATTTCCCAAGACCCGTTATCAGCGCTCTTGTGATACGGTAATAGAACGATTTCGCCAACAACTGTGTGCTGCTGGTATTAATGCTTGGACGCGCAAGACAAGGGGTGATGAGATAGACGGTGCTTGTGGTCAGCTAGCAGGGAAGATAAAAGACAAAACCGGTCGTTATCGCCGTTGGTTAGCAACGGGTAAGCTAGTGGTTGAGTCTTGAGTAGGAATTTCCATTTTTTGGCTGTTACATCGACTGAATCTCGTATATAATGCGTTAATGTTACGAACAGGATGGAGCTACATGCCTAGTATTACCGATGAGCAGATGGACTTTGAGCGTTTAGTTCCTGACAGAGCTTCGCCAGGCCAGATGTTAAAAATGGCGCGAGAAATGCGCAAGCTATCACCTACCGATATTGCTAAACAGCTTAATTTGCGGGTCCAGTGGATTATTGATATCGAAAATGACCACTATAACGATGCTGTGGCGTTGATTTATGTCAAAGGCTATCTGAAATCTTATGCGCGTCTTGTAGGGATTAGTTCGGATGAAGTGTTGGCCGCTTTCAAAGGGATGAAGTTTGAAGAGAGCTTTTTAAAGCGCAAGCCTACAGTTGGTTTGGAGACACCTAAGCGACATCAGCCTGTTCTTTCCTCTCGCGAGCTTGTTGCAAGCAAAGGTAAGTCCAAGCGCTGGAAGATTTATCTCGGTGTAGCGATGTTATTCGTTGTTGTTGCTGTACTACTTGCATGGTTGGGTGGAGTGCGTGCTGGTCATTTTATGGGTAAGGAATCGACTCATTTTTCTGAGTCTTCCCAGCCACCTGTTGCCTTGAAGGGGATGGTAGTTAATCCTGTCAAGCCTTTGACAAATAGTCGTTCGCCGTTGGACTAAGAGCACAAAAATCATGGGAAAAGTCTTTCAGGCGGTTAGGGGAATGAATGATATTTTGCCAGAAGAGACCGCTTACTGGCAGCATCTTGAGTCCATTTTGCAGGCTGTGACCCGTGCCTACCATTATCGTCAAATTCGGCTGCCGCTATTGGAGTCTAGCGCGTTATTCAAGCGTAGTATTGGTGAGATAACCGATATTGTTGAAAAAGAAATGTATACCTTTGCTGATCGTAACGGTGACTATTTAACTCTGCGTCCAGAAGGAACAGCCGGTTGTGTCCGTGCAGCGATAGAACATGGTTTGCTGCATAATCAGGTGCAACGCCTGTGGTATTGTGGTCCCATGTTTCGGCACGAGCGTCCTCAAAAAGGGCGTTATCGCCAGTTTTTCCAATTTGGCGCTGAGGCTTATGGAATGTCTGGGCCAGATATTGATGCGGAGATAATTTTAATGTCATCGCGCTTGCTAGCACAGTTAGGTTTATCCGATACCGTAGTCTTGCAGCTTAATAGTCTAGGAACACAAACGGCACGGGCAAATTATCGTGAGAAATTGGTGCAATACTTTATTACCAGGCAAGCAGAATTAGATGAAGATTCCCAGCGTCGTTTGCATAGTAATCCTTTGCGTATTTTGGATAGTAAAAATCCGGCTATGCAAGATGTGATTGCTCAAGCACCCAAGATGGTTGACAATTTGGATAGTGATTCAAAGCGCCATTTTGAGCAGCTAACCGATTATTTAACGTCAGCAAACCAAGCCTTTGTAATTAATCCCAGTTTGGTTCGCGGCTTGGATTATTATGGGTTGACAGTGTTTGAATGGGTGACAAGCCGTTTAGGGGCGCAAGCGACAGTTTGTGCAGGCGGTCGTTATGATGCTTTAGTAGCGCTGTTAGGAGGTAAGCAAACGCCAGCAGTAGGTTTTGCTGCCGGTTTGGATCGTTTAGTGTTATTGATGAAGGTGCTTGTACAGCATGAACAACGGCCGGATATATGGATAGTCTTAAGTGACAAGACCATCGCTAGTGGTTTATTGTTAGCAGAAAAATTACGTACGGCTTTTCCTGTGCTGGCGATTGAGAGTAATTTTACAAAAAGCAGTTTTAAAAGTCAGCTCAAGCAAGCGTTCAAAAGCGGTGCGCGTTGGGCGTTGATTATTGGAGAAGAAGAGCAACAACATGCCGCGGTTACCATTAAAAACTTACGTGATGATAAGGAGCAGGACAGGGTTCCCTATGATCAACTGATCAATTGGTTCACATTGAAAGAGGAGAAATGTTATGGCAAATGCAGTGGATAAAGAACAAATAGCGATGTTATCAGATTGGTGGAAGCGTTATGGGCGTTTAATTGCTGTTGCGATTATAGTTGGTTTGGTTTTAGGATTGGGTTTTCGCTACTGGTCGAATCAAAAAAAACTCTATACTGTGAAAGCGTCTGTTATTTATCAATCACTATTTAATGCGGTTGGTAAAAATGACGCTAGACGAACTAAAAACTATTTAACAACCTTGCAAGAAGAGTTCCCGCATTCGGTTTATGCATCGTTAGCCGCTTTGTTGCAAGCAAGGCTGTATAGTGAACGTAATGAATATAATGCGGCATTAAAGCAGTTAAATTGGGTGATTGAAAACGGTAAAGCGTTTCAAAATTTTCAGCAGATTGCTTATATTCGTGCTGTTAGAGTGTTAATTCAGCAGAAGAAATATCAGCGTGCGTTAGATCGTTTAGATGAAATGAAAGCTTCTGCTTTTAAGCCCTTAGTAGATGAAGTTAGAGGTGATGTTTACTTGGCTAAAGATGATAAAGTTCATGCAAAAGCGGCTTATGAAGCAGCATTAGCGGGTTTTTCTGCGGATCATGTTGATAATCCCTTATTAAAACTTAAACTTCGTTCATTATGAGCCTAGCCGTTATTGCGATTATTGGACGTCCTAATGTCGGCAAGTCAACGCTTTTTAACTGGTTAACACAAACTCGTGATGCTTTAGTGCTGGATAGGCCAGGCGTAACTCGAGATAGGCAATATGGCCGCGGTGTTGTGGGTGACACGCCTTATTTGGTTGTGGATACTGGTGGTATTGAATCGGCAAGCGATGATGAAATCAATCTTTTTACTAACCAGCAAGTCAATTTAGCCATTCAAGAGGCAGATATTTTACTGTTTTTGGTGGATGCTAGAGTGGGGTTAACCACGGCTGATGAAGTGATTGCAGAGCAGTTGCGCTCTGTTGCCGATAAAGTCGTTGTTTTGGTTAATAAAACCGATCATCTTGCACCGGCATTAGCGTGTAGTGAATTTTATACCTTGGGTTTTAGCACTATTCATGCGATTGCAGCCCATCGTGGTCAGAATGTTAAGCCGGTTATGCAAAGCCTGTTGGCCGCTTTACCTGATAGTGAATCTGATTTACCTCAACAGGGCATTAAAATTGCGATTGTTGGTCGTCCTAATGTTGGTAAATCTACTTTGATTAATCGCTTATTGGGCGAGGAGCGTGTGATAGCATTTGATTCTCCAGGAACGACTCGCGATAGTATCTATATTCCTTACCAGCGTCATGGTAAAGAGTATGTGTTAATCGACACCGCGGGTGTTAGACGACGGGCAAGTGTGAGTGAGTCTGTAGAAAAGCTCTCTTTTATCAAGACCCTGCAAGCAATGGAAGATGCTGAGGTTATTGTGATGATGATGAATGCACATCAAGGCATTGTGGAGCAAGATTTGCGTTTATTGGGTATGGTTATTGAAACGGGTAAAGCCTTAGTCCTGGCGATTAATCAATGGGATCAGTTAGACTCATGGCAGCGTCAACGTGTCCAGCAAGACATTGATAGACGTCTTTCTTTTGCGAGTTTTGCGCGACGTTATTTTATTTCTGCTTTACATGGTAGTGGGGTAGGTTTGCTGTACCGTGCGATTAATGAGGCCTATCGGTGTGCGAGTCAGGTCATTTCTACAGCGCAGTTGACTCAGGCTTTGCAACAGGCAACTGAGGCTCATCAGCCGCCTTTGGTGCGGGGGCGTCGTGTTAAATTGCGTTTAGCCCATTTGGGTGGCCATCATCCTATGATGATGATTGTTCATGGCAAGCAAACAGATGAATTACCTTTGTCCTATAAGAAATACTTGGTTAACTACTTGCGTCATGCGTTTAAGTTAGTTGGTGTGCCGTTGATTGTGCGGTTTAAGAATGATGCCAATCCTTATGCTGAACTGACATGAGTCTAATGAAAAATTAAAAAGCAACCGTTAACCGCAGGAGCCTTGAGTTAACTTTTTGTTGAACTGACTTTAATGTGATAGGGTAAACAAAAGCGTCCTTGCTTTTGCCTACTTTTTAAGGGAGCTTTTCCTTAAGAGTCGTTGTCTTAAACTTCCTGACAACCAATCCATGATGCTATTCTAAGCAAACCTTCAGGATTGTCATAGCGCTAATTGGCAATATTGTTTGTAGGAAAAAAACGATAAAAGCGCTGTCTTTTTGACCAATGGTGGAAGCTGATAAAAACCCTTAATTTAAGATTTCGTTAATTTTTTTTTGTTATTATGCAGTTACGTTGCTAGCAGTATGGTGGTGTTATAATGAAATTAGACCAAAACGTAAGTCAACCCCTAGTGTCTCACGGTGTAGAATCAGCCTCTGAACTAGAATCTTCCAAGGTTGCTAAGAGAAATCAAAGCAATGCTGAGAACGTTGCCTCTTTTTTAAACCAAATTTTACCTCAGGCTAATCTTGCGCGGCTAGAGATTTTTCACCGTCGAATAGTTAAATTTTTAAACAAATCTGGTATTGACCTAGCTTCTTCCGATATTCCAGCTAATGATAGGCAGGCATTACAACGAATCATTGTGGCTGCTTATGAGAATAATGCCAGCAACTTGGAGTCTATATTGTTGAGATGGCACGCTTTGCTAACATTTTCGCAAGCTTCGTTGAGCATGACACTGAATGATCATCAATGGGGTGAGATACAACACTTTTATCAGCTTAATTTAGTGACCGATATTGACAATGTGCATTCAGGTGCGGGTTTTATTTTGCCTCCAGCTCCACAAGCGGCCAGATCTTGGGTGCAAGAAGAGCTTAAGTATGCCGCTAGCCAGGTTGAGCAGGGTGAATCTATTTTGGTTTTACCTTACAGCGATAATTTTCATTGGCGCTTACAAGTTGCCTTTGTTAGGGATGGTGAACTGGTGCAGCAGTGGAGCTATAACCCACCTGGTGATGGCAAGTGCTTTGATCATACTGTAAAAAAAGCACTTGAGCTGATTGGTACCCATAATGAAATTACGCAGGCTCAAAGTGGCTCTGAGATTCGTAGTGCTATTCGCAGTCAAATTGCCCAAGGTGGCTTGAAGATGCAGGATAGTATCAGTCAGTATTTTAATCAGATTAGTCCAGAAGTGATTGATAATATTAGCCGACTGATTGAAGATTCTACAGATGATACAGGTCAGGTGTTAACTGAGAATCTGGTAGCAGGAATTGAAGCCTATGCGGATTCTACTGGCAAATCAGTAGAGCAAGCACAACAAGATCGCCAGACTCAGATTGCGTTTGATGGTTTATGTTCACACGTTTTACTGAATCGGGTCGACATTCTTAAGGTAGTTGGGCTATTTAGGGATCGTAAGCACTCTGCTACAGGTCATGCAGTGGCATTACAGCGCTCAGTGACTAGCTCGCTAGCTGTCAGCGCATAATTTCGTTACAATAGCTTTTGATAGCTACCCCTTTTTTTGCAGGGGTCGACAGCGTTATTTTGGAGGTCTTTATCTTATGGCTAATCAACCGCAGGTAGCTCTGGTGATGGGTTCACAGAGCGACTGGTCTACCATGAAGAATACCGCCGAACTGTTAGATACTTTGTCTATTTCTTATCATGCCCAAGTGGTTTCTGCGCATAGAACTCCTGATTTATTATTTGAATTTGCACAACATGCAAAAACAGCCGGTTATCGTGTCATCGTTGCTGGAGCTGGTGGTGCTGCTCATTTGCCAGGTATGTTGGCCGCTAAGACCGAGTTACCTGTTATTGGTGTTCCCATTCAAAGTCAGGCGCTAAATGGCCTGGACTCCTTACTATCCATCGTACAAATGCCTGCTGGTGTTCCTGTTGCCACTGTTGCTATTGGCCCAGCAGGGGCTAAAAATGCTGCTATTTTGGCAGCGTCTATTTTGGCACTGGATAATCAAGATATCGCTAAGGCATTGATTCAGTATCGCCATACGCAAACGCAGGCGGTACTGGATGACAGTGATTTAGGTGATCAAGCCCCGTGAATATCGGCATATTAGGGGGTGGGCAGTTAGCTCGCCTGTTGATTCTTTCCGGCAAACCTTTGGGTATGGATTTTACTGTGCTTACCGAAAAGGTATCGCCGACCACTCGTGATTTAGCGTCTCATGTGCTAGGGGACTTAAGTGAACAACAAGTGTTGGACCAGTTATTAGATGCTGCCGATGTCTTAACCTTTGAAAATGAGAATATTCCTGTTGCGGCTGTTAATTACCTGAGTAAATACAAAAATGTTTTTCCAAACTCTGAGATTTTAGCACTTGCGCAAGACCGCTTGTCAGAAAAAACCTTGTTTCAGAAGCTTGCCATACCCACTAATGTTTTTTATGCGGTGGATAGTGTTGATGATTTGCAGGATGCGGTAAAACAATTAGGTTTTCCGTTTATATTAAAGTCAAGACGTGATGGTTATGATGGCAAATACCACTACCGCATGAATGCTGCCAGTGATATCGATGCTTTGGCATCAAAAAATGATTTACAAGGGCATATCGCAGAAGCTTTTGTTGATTTTGATTATGAGATTTCAGCCCTTGCGACAAGAGATCAACAAGCCAATGTTGTTTGCTACGATATTTGTGAGAATCAGCATCATCAAGGAATTTTGCATAAAACCTTTAATCGTGCAGACCATTCTTTACTTGAGTTAGCGCTAGGGTATTTAAAGGAAATCATGTTGGCAGTTGATTATGTTGGTACCATGGCCTTAGAATTTTTTGTTAAAGATAATACGTTGCTCGCCAATGAAATCGCGCCCAGAGTGCATAATTCGGGGCATTGGACAATTGATGCTTGTTATACCAGCCAGTTTGAAAATCATATCCGCGCAATCAGTGGTTTGCCGCTGGGTGATTCACGCTCTTTTATGGCCTGTGAAATGACTAACGTGATTGGTCAATGGCCGGATAGAAATAAGCTGTTGCAAACATCGGGGTTATGTTTGCACGACTATCAAAAAGCGCCTAGACTAAAGCGAAAAGTCGGCCACTTTGTTGTGCGCAGGTAACAACTTAGCTCTGCACTGTCAGACTTTATGTGATAGTTTGATATATTTTTTGATAATTGTAGAACGATTTTTCCGAAGATGACGGTGGACTGAGCTGTTAAGAGAGCCAAAATGGGGCTAAAGCCTCTCTTGTTTGTTGACCAGCCAGTGTCACTTTATCCCAGAAACCTGATCGCAACAATTTGGGCTTTTGTTGTAGCTGATCTGGAGGGGGTGCTGTTTTATTGGTTGTATCAACAGCATCAAACAATGTGGTAGACCATTCTCCCTGTCTAGCCATGCTGATTAGGTCACTTGGCTTGATTTGACGTAGTAGCTCTTGAAAGCCTATGAGAATATGGTTGTTTGGTAAACTAGTACTGGTAAAAGTATCTTTTCTTAACATCACTGTTTTTTCGTTATTTTTTAGTTTATCAATTTTATCGGCGGTATCGGTAAGCTTAACATTAAAGTGTACGGCAATTGCAAAAAAACCTATTGCACCAATAATGTTTAAGGCTGCCAAAATGCTTCCAATAGCCAAAAAAGAAGCACCTATATGGGGAATAGCTGTTAAGAGTGTTAGCATACGAACTGCACAGTATATCTCGAAATAAAGGCCTAGCATGCTTAATCCGACATATGTTCCTTGCCTCATAGCCAGCGTGATCAAATTGTCTTTTGAGGGCAAGGTTGAATGTTTATTCGCTGCTGTTTGTACTGATTTTATAAAGGTAAAAAAATTTAGAAAAGCTTCATGATCATCAGCCGTTAGTTGGTTTGCTGCAAAGTCATTAACGAGCAGAGTATTTTCTTTGTTCGTTATTAGAAATTTAATGGCTTCTTCTGGACGTTGTGCCAACTCAGCTAAAATGCGTTTTATTGTTTGTTCTTTAGTGAAAGCTTCTAACGGGAATGGGTTGGCATCTTTAAAGCCAAGTAGATATTGTGAGTCTTTTGTTCTGCGCATTACATGTATATGGTTGTTTAAATTAAAACGAATTAAGTTGTTTTCAGCTATGTGGTGATAATCGGTTAGGGTAGGGTACTTTGTAAAATAGCCAAGGTCATGGATTACTTGATTCCGCAAGTATTTGAAAAGCGCACTAGGTTCTTGAATTTTGTTAGAGATAGCCATTGGTCTCATAATATCTTCTCACTTATAAAATATAAACATAGCTTTGTGAATATCCTAGCAGAAGAGCTTAATTTATGATAGATTAGAAATAATATAATTTTATTTTAAGACTATGAGTAGCAGTATGCACACATCGTGTTCTATTTAAGGTGAGGAACTAGAAAGACTGCTGCAAGCAGATTTGCACCCTTGCTGTACTGTATCAATGAATAGACAAAAGCGGTTATAAATTCCACGCTTAAGCAGCTTGGCAGGCTTTCCTGGATTGGAACCTTTTGCTTCTGTTATTTCTTCTTCTTGTGACTCTATCTTTTTGCTAAAAATATCTGTGTATCTCGGTAGATATTCGTGGCGTAAATCAATAAGATCAGCGGCAGACATGTTTTTAAGCTGTCTTTGTAAGCTTTGCAAGGCGCTGCCTTCTTTTCCTAAGGCTGCATTTGTAAAGCTTTGTTTTGCAGTATCGATTGCTTTCTCTTGAGGTTTTAGTGTTAACTCTTCGATATTTCCTATCATCACTCCAGCGAATTTGGCACTAAGTACTAGGCTGCAAAAAGATAATGTTGCTTCTACAACTAAGGCTACCGCACCAGCGATATAAGCACCGGCAGTTAGATGAGGAGTGTTTAATAAACAAAGGCTGATCATTATAAAATTCATGAACATTGCAACGGAGAATGCACCCCCTGAAAACACGAATAAGGCCGGAACCATTATGCTTATCGCGGCATCTCGTGTGCTAAGTCGACTACGGCAATAATGCATTTCTACTAGTAAATCAAGCAATTTTTTGTAAGGGTCATTTTTATCAATGATAGTATGGTGTGCTCTTTGGATGAAAGTGTATCCGATAAAAGGATGTGAACTTGTTTCTTGCGCCAGATATTTTAGTGCTTCTTTTGGGTCTTTTGCAGCCAGGTAATCTAGAATTTCTTTTACTTTTCTAATCTTTTCATCATCTTGACCTGTATTTTCAAATAACGCTTTATGAAACTTTTTGAACGCATATGGTTTGCTTTCTACAAATGTCCAGTACAGCTCATTATTTTTGTCAATTTCTTCTAGATAGCAATTAAGCTCTTTACGGAAAACATGGTAGCGATTTTCTTTTGTATGGTACAAAAGAAAAAAACCCGCCTGATTATCCTTGACTAACCGTAGTTGGTTAACTTGTTCGAGACTAGGGACTTCATCAGTCTTTCCCAGATTTATGATTCTGCGTGGTGACATGAAAATTTCGCATATGTCGTCAATATTTTCTAGGTGATCAAAAAAATCTTTAGGTTCTGTGATAATTTCGGGGTAAGAGATTGGTTTCATGATTAATACAATGCTTCTGTTTTTTATTAGATTATAGCAAAGCAGTTTGCTATAAAGAAGTAAAGCAGCAAAATAATCTATCCTTAAGGTTTAAAGCGTTACAATTTGTTCAAAGTGTCGATATATCTGTATACACTGCGTTCCTTTGCGAAAATTTTCTGTGTTCAGATGTAAGAAAAACAGTCATTTTCTTACAATTAACGGCAGTAGAGGTGATTTGTTACCTAATCACTTAAATTTAATACTAATAAGACGGATTTTTGCTTAGAATCTTAGAATGTTATCCGGAAGTAGAGAGCTTACGCTTTTAACCGTATAATCTAGCGTGCCAAAAATGCCTGCTCGTAATAAGTTTACGGGCTTTTTCTTTTTTTCTGCTTGAGTGGCAGTGGTGTCTTTTGTTTCTTCTACGGTATCAAACAAGCTGATTGCTTGGTTTTCTTTATTAGCTATACTGTTGATCAGCTCAGTATGAGATAGCATTGTTAATTCCTTTTGCAGTCCTTTGAGTGGGTGAGTATCGGCTAGTTTGGTACTTATAAAATTATCTTTGCGATCACTAACTACATGGTATAGATAAGGCTCTATGGTAAAATGAATAACATTATTAGATAGCCAACACATAGAGAATACTGTAGAAAATAGGCAGCTTGCCATATCGAAAATTCCAAGCGCTACCCAACCAACCCAGGCGCCTGTACTAATGGCAGGTGAAGAAGCTAAAAAAGCAAACATTGGTATTGCTGCGTAAATCATAAATATAGTAAAAGCACTTGTGGTTGCTGCTAATGCAATGCTAGGTAAAATAATTGACCACGGATCGGGTTTGATTTCAGATGCTCGTTTCGCTGTGTTAAGTAGCATTAATAAGCTATAGTATGGGTTGTAAGAAGGTGTATAGTCGTAACTTATTGGGCTTTTAAGTGGAGTGTGAAACTCTGCTGTTTGGAAAAAACTCCAATATACTTTTTCATTGGCAAGCAGGATAAAAATCACTTGTTTGGGTTGAGAGGCTAAAGCATTGATTAACTTTTCTATTTGAGCGGTCTTTTCTTTACTGGCAAGAATTCTACTACAAAAATCTAGAAACAGCTTGATTTTTAGATCATTGAGTTTTTTTATTATTAATTTATCTTCTAGAATAGTTGTATGAGAAGAAAGTGTGCGTAGTTCATTATTTTCGCTGCAAGGTGGCGCTTCTTGCTTTTCTGCGATGTCGTCAACGCTTAGATTTTTTAAATACTCAAAAAGTTGTTGCGCCTCTTGGATATGCTCAGGTAAGCTGTGTTTCACTTTTTTATCCTCAATGATCAAAAGTTACTATACATTCTAGCAAAAAAGTTCAGCCTAAAAAATACGAGTAGCAAGATAATTATTTGCTAAGGAATTTGTGTGGGATGTTAACGATATTTTCTGCACGTTAATCACTATTCCCAACGAATTTCATCAATATCGGTAAATTTAATTGTGCTACCGTCACCCATGGTGATAGTGCCGCTGGCATTTTCTTCGGTAAATATTAACACATTATTATCGATGGTGTAGTTGGCATCTGTTTGCAATAACCAGTCGCTGGGTTCGCTGATGTTTTCTACCGGTCCTTGGTTGATATTATTGAGTGCAATGGCGTCTGTCCAGCTACCACTACCCGTTTCATCTGTGCCACCATAAACGGTGTTTTGTCCGTCACCTGGTTTAAAAATAAATAAATCATCTCCTCCAGCACCTTGAAATACATTGGTTTCACTACTAGCCGTTAGGATGTCATTGTAGTTTGAACCGGTGATATTTTCGATACTCGTTAATGTATCTCCTTGTGCATCACCGCCACTTGTGCTTCCTGTGCTAAGGTCAATGACAATACCAGAATCAGAGCTGAGGTAACTGGCAGTATCGAATCCACTGCCGCCGCTGATGGTATCTGCACCAGCACCACCTTCTAAGTAATCATCACCTGCATTTCCCGTTAAACTATCATCCAGTTGACTACCTTTGAGAATATCATTACCGCTTTCACCCACTAGCTCTTGTGCTTCGTTGGCTTGTTTTACCAGAGTGGTTTGAAAAATCCCTTCGCGATTACCATCTTGACCATAGGATTCCCAAGCGATTTTGATGTGACCATTGCTAAGTTGTGTAACTACTGGTAATTCTTGATTTGAATTAGTAAACGTATTGATTTGAGTTTCATCGCCTATTGCGTTGCCATTGCTATCAAATGCTTGACCAAATACCTCTATATGATGCGCGTTGTCATCATTATCGTTATCATCGTCATCGTCATCGTCATCGTCGTCGTTGCCTCCACCGACATTACGTGTGTCGCTGTTCCAAACAGCATAAAAGCCTCCTTCGCTTAAACCGATAATGCTTACGTTGGCTTGTTCACCATCAGTTGTGCTATTGATGCGTGTTTCATCACCAACTTTAACGCCATTTTCGTCAAATAATTGGAAATATACTCCCCATTCATCACCATCTTGATCCTCAGACTGCCAGGCAACAACAAAGCCGCCATCTGCTAAGGCAGTTATTTGTGATAGACGTTGGTCGTCGTGTGTTTCTGAGTTAACCGTTATTTCACCCCCTAATTTATTACCGTCAGCGTCATAGCGTTGTGCAATGATTTCTTCATTACCACCGTTTTTGCTAGTCCAGCTGATAATAAAAGAGCCATCATTTAAAGCAGTAATATCAGGGTCTTCTTGATCACCACTGGTGGTAGTATTAACTTGAATATCTGAGCCACCGACACCATTATCAAAAACACGCATATAAATATTGTCACTTTGCTCCCAAGTTAATACAATTTTTCCATCAGATAATTGTGTGACACTTTGATTAGATTGTGAGCCCGAAGTGCTGGCAGTTGCTATAGTATCGCCAGAGCTGGCGTAGCCATTGCTGTCAAATGTTTTATAGTAAATATCACTTTTTGACTCCCAAGTAACTATAAATCCGCCGTCATCTAAACCAGTAACCGCAGCATCTTTTTGCGAGCTTCTGGTGCTGCTATTGATTCTAAATTCTCCGCCGATTTTTTCTCCATTACTATCAAAGCATTGCCCAAATATACCAGAACCGTCACCATAGCCGCGTCCTTCCCAAACAATAACGTAATTACCGTTTTCAAGAGCTGCAATATCAGGGATTTTTTGATTTTTATACGTGTAGGTATTTACTTGTTCTTCTGTAGCAGTTTCATATTCACGCTCAAAAACGTCAATATTGACTGTTGCTGTTGAAGTGGCACCAGAAGGATCAGTAACTTGATAGGTGAAGCTATCACTGCCACTGTATCCGTCATTTGGAGTATAGCTGTAAGAGCCATCTGATTCTACAACAAGAGTTCCGTGGTTAACGTTTGTTTGCACAGTAAAAGTTAAATCGCTAATATCATGATCAGGGTCTGTCGCATGCAGTTGTCCTTCTGCGCTATCGCATGCGCCGATTTGAATAACATTTGCATGGGCAACAGGTGCTTGATTATCATCTGTTCCTGAAATTGTTATGGTAATCGTTTCACTGTTGCCATCAATAGTATTTACAGTAAAGGTTTCAGTGAGAGTGTCTCCTTCGTTGAGATTTTGGATGGCAGCTTGTGAGTTATCAGCACTGTAAGACCAATTGCCACTAGCATCGATACTAAAGCTACCATAATTACCAGCGGTGCTAGTTTGAGTTTGAAAACCCGATTCGCCGGTATCGGTATCACTCACGTTCAAGGCACCACTGGTGCTGAGTGTTGCAGCATCGTCTTCAGTAACGCCACCTGTGGTATCGCCAGAAATTACTGGAATATCATTGGTACCGGTAATGGTGATGGTGACGGCTTGAGTGGTGCCATCAGTGGTGGTAACGGTAAATGACTCAGTAAGCGTATCACCATCA
>CAZSHR010000030.1:0-15041 GCA_964606725.1 uncultured Coxiella sp. | reverse complement strand
AGTTGCTGTAACGTCGCTTGCTGCTGCTTCTTTGGCTGTAGCTGGTGGGCCAGACCAAGCAATCAATTTGCCAGAAACCAAGGGTGGAATGTATGTTGGTATTGGTGTTGGTGCTGGCGCGCTAGATGCACCTAGTGACATTATCACTGATGCAGCAATGACCGCTGCTTCTCTTGACAGCCAAAACCAACAAAACAACTGGGGTTTTGCTGGTCGTGTTGAAGTAGGTTACTTAATGGATGTACAAACTAACATGTTAGTGGGTGCTGAGTTAGGTTACAACTACTTGCCACAAACCAAATACACCACTTCTCCTGTTACCAATGAATATAAATACTCAGACTATTCAGTTGATGCATTAGTAGTCGGTGATTACTTACTGCAAGGTGGTTTTGACGTATTCGGTAAAGCTGGTATTGCTGTTGTTAAGCAAACTGCTAGCTTGACTAAGGATGCTACCACCACTAAAAATCATCTGACTAAAGTGTTGCCAGAAATTGCTGTGGGAACCGGTTATGCGATTAACTCAAACGTTAAAGCAACCTTGACCTATGCACACGTTTTTGGTGATGATTTAGATCAAGTGACAGATGTTGCTGCAGCAACCGCTGAAAGCATCAACAATAATGTGACTTCATCTAACACCATTCTGTTTGGTGTTGATTATCGATTTGATATTTAATCTAATCGATTAGTCTCTTAAAGCCCGCGACTAGTATATTTTCTATTCGTGGGCTTTTTTTTAACAGCTCATGCCCCCTTTGGGGGGCTTCCATATTTTGCCTCTTGAACATAAAATTTGCTCAAAGTGCTCATGTATTTGTATACATTCCGCCCTTTTTTTGAAAATTTTCTTTCCAATTAGGGGGGTATCTACTAATGTTTTGTTTTGCGTATTGTGTAAGTTGTCAATCAAGCTGCTAGTGACATTGCTCTGTCATATTGCTCGGTAATTACCATGCCTTTTTTGATAACAATGGGCTGTGGCTTTGGTTCGGTATTTATCATAACGCAGTGAGAGCCAGGAATGTCTGGAATATCAAAGGGTTGTCCAACGACTTGAAACCCATTTTTCAGGTAGTAGGAAGTGGCCTTTAAACGCGCATTACACCACAAGCCTATGATGCCCCCCTGATTAATGACATGATTATAACAGGTGTTTATCAAAGCACTACCAATGTTGTGCCCTTGTATAGTGGAGTTAACAGCCATGCCACGTAAGCGCCAACCGATTTTTTGTTCGGTGGCTGTTTCCAGCTTGGTGTCAGCTTGAGTAATCACTTTTTCAGGATAAAGTGATACGACACCAACGGTGGTTGTTTCATCTTTTTGCAAAAGCAATGCTGCAAAGTGTGCTGCCTTTGCGTGATTATCATGAGGATATTTAGCCGTTGAAAAAGGTTGACCGGCTCTTAATATTTTGTGTCGCAAAGGCCAAACGTGTTCTGCATTTACCTGACGTATTAATACTCTCATGCAACTATACTCCTAACCTAATGATTTAAATAACAAAATGGTAACAATATTATTATGGTAACACAACTTGATTTACAAAGGAACAAAAATTGATGATAAAAAGGACTTATATACCTTGGTATAGCTTGTGTTCTTCAATGTAATGCCGTACTTTTTCAGGGATGTCACCGTTGTTAAGTGACTTATTGCGTAATGCCATACGAATATAGCTGGAAGAAATGGTATTCGGTGCAGTAGGTAATATGTAAATATGGCCACTTGCTTTGCTCGTTAAATCAGCAACCTTGCTTGTCAGGTTCTGTTGGTAATACTTTCTTAAGCTTGAATTAAGCTGCGTGAGTGGGTAACTGGGACGATTGATTATTACTAAATGGCAATAATTGAGTATGGACTGCCATTCTTGCCATTGCTCAAATTGTAAAAAACTGTCACTGCCAAGAATAAAGCACAGGCAATCGTTTGAATTGTTAAGTTGTGTTAGGGTATTGATGGTGTAGCAAGGGCCTGTGTTGTTTAATTCTATTGGGTTAACGCTAAGCTGCGAATATGGCTCAATCGCCAATTTCACCATAGCTAAGCGCTCTCTTGTGCTGGCATTAGGGACTTTCTGGTGCGGTGGGATATGGCAAGGAATAAATTGCAACGCATCTAGTGGTAGCTGTTTCAGGCAGGCCAGGGCAATATGCAAATGTCCGCAATGAATGGGGTCAAATGTCCCTCCTAACAAGCCTATCATTTTCTGAGTCATAAGCGTCTTTGATTAGCAGAGTATTTGCCGCAGAATTCTAACACCATGACTTCAAAAATGTTATGAATGTTACCATTTTCTAGGCCTTTGATAATCCGGTCTGCTGTACTGGCAAGTATGGATAATCGATTTAATTGGCTTATGGTCAGTCGTTTGACGGCGGTTTCTAATAGCGTGCGTCGCGATGCCCATTGCTTTTGCAGTAGTTGTGTGAGCGCTATCCCTTGTTGTTGCTGGTGAATAAGCTTTGCTAATTCACGTATTTCACGGCAAATTGCCCATAAAATCAGTGTTGGCTCTGTTTGCTGCATCAGTAAACGCTTTACTATCCGTAAGGCATTGTTAGCATGACCACTTAAAATAAAATTACTCAATTCAAACACGGTAAATTGTGCGTTATCATTCATAATGCTATGAATTTCTTTGGGGGTGATAGAGGTATGTGCTTCATAAAGCAGAGTCAGTTTTTCTAGGGCTTGCTGCGTGGCCAGTAGGTTGCCTTGGGTAAGCTCTGCCAGCAGTGATACGCTCTCTGGTATTAGCGAGAGTTTAAGCGTTTGCGCTCGCTCTTTGATCCACCGCGGTAATAGATTAGGGGTGATGTTGGGAATTGGTACAATGACACCACGTTGCTGTATGGCTTGGTACCAGCGTGTTTTTTGTTGGCTGGCGCTGAGTTTGTCAGTGCTTATAATCAAAATATTGTTTTTTATCGGTTGATTTAAGTAACTGAGTAGTTGTGGTGTCACCTTGTTATCAAAGCTGGCTTTGGGGTGATGTAGCTCAATCACAGTTTTGTTGCTGAATAAACTTAAGTTTTCTAGGCTAGCGAAAAAAGCAGCCCAGTTAAAGCCTGGTACTACTTGGTAACGGTCTCGTTGCTGAAAACCTTGTGCGTGGGCAGTATGCCGAATGGCGTCTATGGCTTCTTGTCCTAAGAGAGTGACGGCAGTGCTGATTAAATAAAGTGGTGCTAGCGGTTGTTTTAGCCAACTATAGTTATATTGTTGCATCATTGTTGCCATGATTACTTCGCATGATGGGATGAAGAGCTAGCATTGATGGCGGCTATGGTTGATCCACTGCTTAGCCAGGTATAAATATTATCAACCAGTTGCTGTGTTAAGGTGCTACGCATCAGTGGTGTAAAGACAGGTGGACTGACTTGGTTGACATTATGTAACACAGTTTCGCTGGCACTTATGGTGCGTTGTGCAATGACTTTTCCTGCTGTGTTAATGAGCTTGGCGTGCACCGATAAAGTATAGGTATAGTTGGTATCGGCGTTGGCATTGAACACTACTGGAATATCGGTATCGGTTTTGCTGTGGCTGAGTACTAAGGTAATCGGTGCGCTCTTATCGAGTTTAGCGTGTAAAGCTGTAAGCTCTGCACGTAGGGTGCTGCTAATAGCCTCGTTGACGTTATGCGGTTTGAGTTGCATGTGATGCAATGCTGTGGGTAAATCACTGGGCTGACGTAGGTGAAAGCCACAGCCGGCCAATACCAAACTGAGTAAACAAAGGGAAGTGATAAATAATTTTCGCATTATATGACAATATTAATTAGTTTTTTAGGAACAACAACCATTTTTTTAATCGGCTTATCATTCAAGTGGCGCTTTATACTTTCTTGTGCCAGTGCTTGCTTTTCAATAGTTTTTTGATCGGCATCTTGAGCTACTGTGATATGCGCGCGCAGTTTACCGTTGATTTGCACGACCATCTCGATGGCGTCAGTTTGTAAGGCTTTTTCATCTGCTGTTGGCCACTTAGCATCCAGTACATCATCGCCAAAACTTAAAATTTGCCACAGACAATGGGTGATATGCGGAGTGATGGGAGATAATAAGCGCAATAAAATAGATAATCCCTCATGCAATAGTACCGCCTGTGCGGAGTCATTAACGTCTAACTTAAGCAGGTGGTTTTGAATTGTCATGCAAGCAGATACCACGGTATTAAATTGTTGCCGCTGATAATCATAGTTTGCTTGTTGCAGAGCTTGATGAATTTGCTGACGAATGGCTTGGTGTTTGCTATCACTTATTGCCACTGTTTCCTGGGCTTTGCTATTTATGTAGCATATACTATCTTTGTGGCTGTAACACAATTGCCAAAGTCGACATAAAAAACGGTGGCAGCCTTCAACACCACTGTCGGACCATTCAAAAGAGGCCTCCGGTGGTGCTGCAAAACAGATAAATAAGCGCACGGTATCAGCGCCATAGCGCTTAATTAGTGGTGCAGGTGCGACAATATTGCCTTTTGATTTAGACATTTTACTGCCATCTTTAAGCACCATACCTTGAGTAAGTAGGCGTTTGAAAGGCTCACTATGGTTGACCAAGCCTTCATCGCGCAGTAGACGATTCATAAAGCGTGCATAGAGCAAGTGCATAACCGCGTGTTCGATGCCGCCAATGTATTGGTCCACTGGCGCCCAATATTTGGCGCGGTCATCGAGCATGACATCGGACTGATCAGGGCAGGTATAGCGGGCATAATACCAGGAAGATTCCACAAAAGTATCCATGGTGTCGGTTTCGCGTCTGGCTGCTCTACCACAGTTAGGGCATTGGGTTTGGTAAAACGCTTTTAAGGTGGTCAGTGGTGAGCTGCTCCCGTTAGGAATGCAGTCTAGCGGTAGCTGCACCGGCAAATCTTGCTCGGGTACGGGTACGGTACCACAGTCTTGGCAATAAATAATGGGGATGGGTGTGCCCCAGTAGCGTTGTCTGGAAATACCCCAGTCGCGTAGGCGATAATTCACTTGTTCATTGGCCAGCTTTTTGCTTAGCAAATGCTGATTGATTTTTTGTATGGCTTCTTTGCTTAAGAGGCCGTTGAATTTATCAGAATTGATGACTATGCCATAATCGGTGAACGCTTTTTCTTGATAATCCCAGTCGCTGTTATTAGCCGGTTTAATCACCGGACGAATGGGTAGTTGGTATTCGCTAGCAAAGTCATGGTCGCGTTGATCATGGGCAGGAACCGACATCACGGCACCAGTGCCATAGCTCATTAATACAAAATTAGTAATCCAGATGGGAAGCTTCTCACCGCTAATCGGATGAGTGGCATAATGGCCTGAAAAAATCCCCTGTTTTTTTTGCTTGCTAATTTCTGCTTCGGCAGTTTTTGTTTGTCGATGTTGGCTTAGAAAATCACTTAGGGTTTTATTTTTTTTCGCCAGTTCAATAGTCAAGGGGTGGTCGAAGGCAATGGCAATATAAGTGACGCCCATTAAAGTGTCAGGTCGTGTGGTAAAGACTTGCAAGGGTTTAAATTGAATGACAGTTCCGCTTGAGCGTCCAATCCAATGACGCTGCATAGTGGTGACTTGTTCTGGCCATTCGTTTAGTTCGTCTAAGCCCGCCAGTAATTCTTCGGCATAGGCGGTAATTTTAAAAAACCATTGTGGAATTTCACGCTGCTCAATGGGAGCGCCAGAGCGCCAGCCTTTACCGTCAATGACTTGTTCATTAGCGAGCACGGTTTTATCAACAGGGTCCCAGTTGACCCGCGCGTTTTTTTTGTAGACCAAGCCTTTTTTTAGCAACTGCAAAAATAACCACTGTTCCCAGCGGTAATAGTTAGGATCGCAAGTGGATATTTCACGGCTCCAGTCAATAGCCAGCCCTAATTGCTGAAATTGCTTGGCCATTTTTTTAATATTTTTTTGTGTCCATTGATGAGGAGGTAACTGGTGTTGAATAGCAGCATTTTCTGCCGGTAAGCCAAAGGCATCCCATCCCATGGGCTGCAAGACGTTTTTGCCCTGTAAGTGTTGATAGCGGCTGATGACGTCACCTAGAGTGTAATTACGCACGTGCCCCATGTGCAGTTCGCCGCTGGGATAGGGGAGCATGGAGAGGCAGTAGAATTTTTCTTTGTTTAAATTTTCGCTTGTTCTAAAGCATTTGTTCTCTTTCCAATGCGTTTGTGCCTCTGTTTCCACAAGAGACGGTTCGTAGGCATTGTTCATTGTATTTTCTTATCCTGATCAGTCGCTAGCGCATCAGGATACTCCTATAGCAAAAATCTGCAAGCTTCAGAATCGATTACTTTTTGATCATTTAGTGCTGTGTGACGTAACCCATATTTTAGTGTATTATTGTTTTGAAGAGGGGGGAGCATGATTAGTTTATTTGAGTTGTTTTCCGTGGGTATTGGCCCTTCCAGTTCGCATACCGTAGGTCCTATGCGTGCGGCCTATGATTTTTTAATGCAATTAGAAAATATGGCTGCGGTTGTGCGGGTTAAAACAACCGTGTACGGCTCGTTGGCGTTTACTGGTCATGGCCACCATACGGATCGTGCGTTATTAATGGGGCTGGAAGGTTATCAGCCTGAGTCTATTGATCCGGCGATGGTGGATACGCGTTTTGCAGCGATTCATCATGAGCAACGGCTCAATTTAATGGGTAAAAAATCCATTGCTTTTAATGCGGCAAAAGATTTAGTGTTTGATTATCAACAGCAATTTGATTATCACCCTAATGCGATGCGATTTATTGCTTATGACTCCACAGGAGATATTATTCATGAAGCGGTGTATTTTTCTATTGGTGGCGGTTTTATTCTCAATGAATTAGACATTGATCGTAAAAATGCTGCAAAAACAGCCGTTGATTTACCTTATCCCTTTGCTTCGGCTGCTGAGCTGTTGAGTTTATGTGAGCAGCATCAATTAACGATTAGTGAGTTAATGCTAGCAAATGAGCAAGCATGGCAGCCTGATGTATTGCTTATCAAAGAAAAGTTACTGCATATTGTTGCTGTGATGCAAGCTAGTATTGATAAAGGTTGTCATACCGATGGTATTCTGCCAGGTAAAATTGGCGTTGTAAGACGTGCGCCTATGCTATATAAGAAATTACTTGCAGAAGGTGAGCCGTCAAAATCACATCCGCAAGCCATGAATTGGTTAAATGTTTTTGCGATGGCAGTTAATGAGGAGAATGCCGCAGGTGGTCGTATTGTTACTGCACCGACTAATGGGGCAGCAGGAATTATTCCGGCAGTATTGCAGTATTATAAGCATTTTTGTGCTGGAGCTAATGAAGCGGGTGTATTGGATTATTTATTAACTTGTAGTGCAATTGGCATGCTTTATAAATTTAATGCATCCATTTCTGGTGCTGAGATGGGTTGTCAAGGCGAAGTTGGTGTTGCTTGCTCTATGGCGGCAGGGGGCTTGGCGGCTGCGTTAGGTGGCAACTTGTTTCAAATTGAAAATGCGGCAGAAATGGCGATGGAGCATAATTTGGGTCTAACCTGTGATCCAGTTGCTGGTTTAGTGCAAATCCCTTGCATTGAGCGTAATGCAATGGCAGCTAATAAAGCGGTTAATGCGGCTCAGTTAGCTTTGGCCGAGAGTGGGCGTCATGTTATTTCTTTGGATATGGTGATTAAAACCATGCGTGAGATTGGTCATGATATGAATTCTCGCTATAAAGAGACCTCGCAAGGGGGGTTAGCGTTGGCGGTTAACTTATCGGAGTGTTAGTTAGTATTGGTGGTGTTGATATGGTGGAGGCGGCGGGAATTGAACCCGCGTCCGAAAGTCCTCTGCCTTTGGTTCTACATGTTTAGCCACGTTATTGATTTGACTGCTAACTACCCAACGGGCAGGAAAGATTAGCAGCGAGCTCTAAGTGTTTGATTGTGTCGGTGTGAGCCACACCTAGCAACGAGCTTGTGAAGTATGACCACCAAATATAACACCGCACAAGCACGGTGAGTTGATGGGGTGTTGTCGGTTTTTAAGCGACAAAAAGGAAAAGGCTAAAGCTGTTTACACAGCTTCTGCTAGCTCTCCCTCTTCACCAAAGTAGCTATCGTTAGCAACTATATTTACACAACTTCTGTTTTACGAGCGTTGCTGCACTTGCTCGACATGCCCCTCAGGTTTTGCGACCCACGTCGAAGCCAAGTCGCCCCCTAAAGATTTGTTCCCATTCTATCCCACTTAGCCTGATAAGTCAATGGTTTGACAATTAGCTATCTATTTGTGCGATGGACTCTGACTTTTAGTGCGATAGGTTTTATAAATGTGCTTTAAAAAGTAGTCCAACAGTTAGGTTTGGTTGCTGATTTAATTTCATTGCTATCCAGCATTAACCTCCCACATGGGTCCTTGTGTTGTTTGCCAATGGGAGTCGCTTGTAGTTGATAAGCATTTTTATTGATAGCCACGTTAATTCTGTAATGTGGATTATTCAGTGATGCGGCTGTAAGTGCATGAGCATCATAATGGCCATGATTCAGAAAATAATTCTCTAAGGTGAGCGAAAGTGTTATTAACTGGCTTTCTGCTTGTTCTCTTTGGGTTTGTATAACTCCTGTCTGGTAACTGGGTAAGACTATTATGGCAATAATGGCCATTATGCTAATAGCAACCAAAGTTTCTAATAGGCTCCAGCCAACAACCAGCTTGTTTGTCATTGTTTGCCTGCGGCATTCATGCCTCTTAACATCATCAGTGCTTGATAGAGTTGATAATCTTCTTGCGCCAACTTTAACTGCTTTTTCAATTTCTGTTCGTGTTGTGTCAGTTGACGTTTAGTTTGTTTTTTAATTTTTCCTGCTAATAAGTGGTTGTCAAAATCGGATTCGCCAACAATAAAGGTTTCAGTGTCCAGTTCTTTAACCGATAATTCAGGTACAGTAATATCAGGGATAATTCCTCGCGCTTGGATGATTTGTCCGGCTGGCGTATAGTAAAGCGCTGTGGTTAGCTTGAGTGCGCTGTCTTTACCAATTGGTAAAATCGTTTGTACCGAACCTTTACCAAAGCTGCGTGTTCCCATAATAATGGCACGATTATAGTCTTGCAACGCACCGGCAACAATCTCAGAAGCCGAAGCAGAACCGCTGTTGATTAATACTACCATTGGGATTCCGTTGATTAAATCCTTAGGAGTTGCTTTAATCGCAATATCAGCACCAGGTGCGCGACCTTTGGTGTAAACAATTTTACCCTGGTATTTTTTCAATTTTTTACTATCGAGAAAATCATCGGCAACTTCTGCTGAAATGTCTAATAAGCCACCTGGATTGTTACGTAAATCTAGCACTAGCGCATCAAGTTTGCCTCGGTTATCTTTTCTTAATTGTCTGAGTGCTTGCCGCAATTGTTTTTCAACGGGGCCTTGGAAAAAACTAATTTGCACATAGCCATAGTTTTTTTCTAGTAGCTTGCTTTTTACAGCAACCAGATTAATTACATCCCGTGTGACACGGATTTCTATAGGTTTGTCTAAGCCTTCTCGCAAGATAGTCAGTGATACTTGGGTGCCTTCCTTACCTTTAATGCGTTTTATTGCCTCTTCTAATCCCATTTGACGAATCAGGCTACCATCCACTTTCATAATTAAATCATTGGGTCGTATTCCAGCTTTTTTTGCTGGAGAACCATCCAGTGGGCTAATGACTTTAAGCATGCCATCTTCTAGTGTTAGCTCAATACCGATACCGACAAATTTTCCAGAAACACTGGCATTGAGTTCTTTGAGTGCATCCGGATCAAGATAAGCCGAATGCGGGTCTAAGTTATTAACCATGCCGCGAATGGCATTATTAAATAAATCTTGGTCTTTTTCTTCTTTGATATAATAATGGTGGATGGTTGCAATGGTGGTGATAAAACGTTCGACATCTTTTTGGGGTAAATGTTGTTCTTCCTGCGTGGCTTCATTTTGAATACGCTCTGCTTCATTGTCTTGGCTTGCAACAGGTGTCGCAATCATGATAGTGATAATGAAGAGTGCTACTTTTTTAGCAAGATAAGCGCTTATTTTCATGTTTTACTCCGTTATTGGCACCAAATGGTGGGGTCTTGTGGTTTTGCATTGTGGCGAATCTCAAAATATAGCTCAGGCTTCTTATATCCACCGCTTTGACCTACCAGGGAAATGACTTCTCCTTTGTGGACTGAATCGCCCACTTTTTTGTAGAGATTTTGGTTTCTGCCATAGAGACTCATGTAGCCATTGCCGTGTTCCACTATTAATAATAGACCATATCCAGACATCCAGTTGGCAAAAACCACTTTGCCGTTGGCAATAGCGTGTACAGGCTCATCGGCGGCGGCCTCAATCACTACACCGTTGCGGGTTAGTTCGCTTTGATCAATGTTGCTGCCATAGCGGTTGTGTAATTTGCCGTGAATTGGCCAGGTCAGCTTGCCTTTTAAGTGGTCAAAATAAGATCGACTAAGTCGACTGCGCTTTTTCTGTAAATGCATCAATGTACTTTCTAGCTGATGCTTTTGCTGATTGAGTAGGGCGAGTCGCTCTTGTTTGGTTAATATCTTGCTATTAATTGCCTTTACGATCTTCTCGCGTGATTGTTTTAGTGTGTTGAGTTTTTGGTGTTGCTGTTGTTGTTTTTGAGTTAGCTTTAAGAGAATATTTGATTGTTTTTGGGTTTCTTGTTGATAGACTGCTAGCTTATGAATGTTTCGTTTGAGTTGCTTAATTTGTTTAACAGGGTCTTGGCTCAGATAATAAGAATATTGGCGCATGCGATCAATATCGGTCATGTGATTCGCATCGAGTAATAATCGCAGTAATGAGGTATTGGGTAGCCTGTAAGCGGCGCGAATTTGTTGTGCCAGTTGTATTTTTTGTTGTTTAATACGCTGCTGGTAGATTTTATTTTGGTGGTTTAATTGTTTCAGGCGTTTTTGCTGTTTGCTGAGTTTTTGTTGCGTGGTTCTCATTTGCGTTAGTAAATGAGCCATGCTGGTTTCTGTTTTTTTGAGTTTTTTCTCATTGCTCTCTCGTAGCTGTTGCTGCTCGGATAATTCTGCTTGAATATCGGCAATTGAATGTTGAATATGCTGTAGTTGTTTTTTATTATCAGAAACAGCGCTGCCTTTTGCTGTAGGCAGTGCTATAACCAACGATAATAATAAAAAGAAACGCCACATTAGCATAATTTAATTAACGTTTGCCCAGTCATTTCCTTGGGGCTTTGCATGCCTAGTAAGTACAATACCGTGGGGGCAATATCGTCTAATGCCCCTGAGTTTGCGGTGAACTTTGCTGGCCTCCCTACATAAAATAAAGGAACAGGATTGTTAGTGTGTGCGGTGTGTGCTTGTTGATGCACTTCATCAAAGAGACACTCAATGTTGCCATGATCGGCAGTGATCAGCGCTTCACCGCCGACTTGACCTAGTGCTTTGATGACTTGATTGAGGCATTGATCCATGGTGCTGACGGCTATTGCCGCCGCTTTTTCGATGCCGGTATGTCCTACCATATCGGGATTGGCGTAATTACAAATAATGACATCGTATTTTTTTGACTCAATTGCCTTGATAAGCTGCTCGGTTAGCTGCTGTGCACTCATTTGTGGTTGTAAATCATAGGTGGCAACTTTAGGTGAGGGAATTAACACTCTGTCTTCACTGGCGAAAGCTTGTTCACGCCCACCATTCATAAAATACGTCACATGCGCATATTTTTCAGTTTCTGCGATGCGCAATTGTGTCATGTTATGTTTGCACAAGTATTCGCCTAGGGTATTATGCAGTGATAAAGGTGCAAAGATAGCCTTGGCATGAATGTCTTGGGCATATTCAGTCAGTGTTAAGTAAGAGCTGAGTTTAGGAAAAATGTTGCGCTTGAAACCAGAAAATTGCGCATCCGTGAGCGCGTAGCTGAGCTGACGAGCGCGATCAGCTCGAAAATTCATAAAAATCACCACATCGCCGTCTTGAATAGTCATTGCGGGTTTGCTTGTCGTTTCTAGACGAATAGGCTTGATAAATTCATCACTCTGGCCACGCTCATAAGCAGCGGCTAATGCTGCGAGTGCGCTGTGACTGCTAAAGTCAGCCTTGCCTTGTGTGAAAAGATCATAGGCGATGGCTGTTCTGTCCCAGCGTTTGTCTCTGTCCATGGCATAATAACGTCCAATGAGTGAGGCAATTTTACCGTGTCCTAGTTGTTGATATAGGGTTTCAATGGCTTCAATAGAAGCCTGTGCGGATCGTGGAGGTGTGTCACGACCATCAAGTATGGCGTGTAAACAGTGTTGTGTAATTCCTTGTTGCGCCAGTCGTTTAATCATGGCAGCAATGTGTTGATCTAGGCTGTGCACGCCACCGGATGAAAGCAAGCCGACCAGATGTACGCAGCGCTGTTGTGCCTTGGCCTGTTGCAGTACTTGCACCAGGGCAGGCTCAGTAAAAAAAGTGTCATCTTCAATGGCTTGATTAATACGGGTTAGGTCTTGCGGCACTTTGCGTCCTGCGCCAATGTGTAGGTGACCGACCTCGGAATTTCCCATTTGTCCATCCGGCAGACCCACGGCCAAACCCGATGCTTGTAGCAAGGTGTAAGGGCATTGTTGATATAAATAATCAAACGTTGGGGTGTTGACAGTTTGTGTTGGATTATGCGCGTGATTTTCACGATAGCCCCAACCATCGAGTATGATTAATGCGAGTGGACGGTGTGATTGCGTTGACATAGCTAACCTGTGACTTAATGATTAAAGCCGTCATTCTAACGGATTGCGTTGTATAGGGCGATACTGGTATGGTTACATTGTTGGTAAATTTTGCGCGATAAGGAACTAATATGGCTAATAAAAAGTCAGCTATTTGTGGCAGTTGGCACTCTCCTATCACAGCAGATAAGGTGGCGCGTTCAGCACGAGGCTTGAGTCAGTTAAAAGCCGATGGTCAAACACTGTATTGGGTAGAGCAGTTTCCTGAACAAAAAGGACGCCGTGTGATTATGCGTCGTAATCGTCACGGTGAATTTTGTGAGATCACTAGTCGTGATTACAGTGTTCGCAGTCGTGTCCATGAGTATGGTGGTGGCGATTATGCGGTGCAAGCTAACGTTTTATTTTTTGTGAATGACAGTGACCAGCGGGTATACCGACAGGATAAAAACCATGCCGTTACCGTGTTGACACCCATACCTGATAGTCCCATGGCCTCGCGTTATGCTGATTTATCAGTGACACCAGACGGTTCTTATGTCATTTGTGTGCGCGAAACCCATCTTGCCACAAAGGAGGTGATTAATGAGATTGTTGCTATTGCCACAGACGGTAGTTTAACCGTCACTGTGTTGTTAAGTGGTAATGATTTTTATGCGTCACCACAAGTTAGCGCTGATGGCAAGCACTTATTATTTCTGACTTGGAATCATCCACAAATGCCTTGGGATGGAACGTGGTTAAAGTTAGCGGTTCTTGATAAAAAATTGGTGGCTTCTAATATCATCACCATTGCAGGTGGTAGCAATGAATCGGTTTGTCAGCCCTGCTTTGGGCCTGGTGGTGCGATTTATTTTGTCTCCGATAAAGCCAATTGGTGGAATTTATATCGTTATCATGAGCAAGAAGTTTGCCGTGTTTTTATGGTGGATGCTGAGCTGGGTTATCCAGCTTGGATTTTTGCAACGCGTTGCTATACCGTGTTTAAGGATGGTCGTATTTTTTGTTTGTTGAATGAAAAAGGGCGTTATTCTATGGTGATGGTTGATGGTGAGGAAGTAGAGACCATTGCCAGTGATCATGATGCTTTTCAGCCTTATGTGGCCAGTATTGGTAGAAAAGTCTTTTGTATTGGGGCGCATGCTGCCTCGGCTGATGCTATTTTAGCAGTGGATACCCAAGAACATACGGTTGAAATGTTGCATTCAAGTTCTACTTTGTTGTTAGATTCTAATTATTTTTCCTTGCCTGAGTCGATTGAATTTCCAACGGATGCCGGTAAGACCGCCTATGCGTATTTTTATCCACCTAAAAATCCTGTTTATAGCAGTGAACCTAATGAATTACCGCCGTTGATTGTGACCTGTCACGGTGGCCCTACGGCTGCGGCGAGTACGGCACTGAATTTAAAAATTCAGTATTGGACCAGTCGTGGTTTTGCTGTAGTGGATGTTAACTATGGCGGTAGCACGGGCTATGGGCGCAGTTACCGTGAGCGTTTGCAGGAGCAATGGGGGGTAGTGGATGTCGCTGATTGTGTTAATGCAGCCAAGTATCTTGTTGACCAGCAACGTGTTGATGCTTCACGCTTGCTGATTCGTGGTGGCAGTGCGGGGGGCTTGACAGTGCTAGCCGCTTTAACGTTTTACGATATTTTTTCTGCCGGTGCCAGTTACTATGGTGTTGCTGACATGGAAGCGTTAATGCAAGATACCCATAAATTTGAAGCGCGTTATGGTGATAAATTAGTAGGCGCTTATCCTGAGAAGCAGGCAATTTATCGTGAGCGCTCGCCACTGTATCATACTGAGCGGTTATCTACGCCGATTATTTTTTTGCAAGGCATGGAAGATAAAGTTGTGCCGCCATCGCAAGCTGAAGCTATGATTGCTGCTTTGGAGAAAAAGCGCTTACCCTATGCGTATGTCACTTTCCCGCA
Source organism: uncultured Coxiella sp. (assembly GCA_964606725.1). Lineage (GTDB taxonomy): Bacteria > Pseudomonadota > Gammaproteobacteria > Coxiellales > Coxiellaceae > 2-12-FULL-42-15. Next base: position 409 of record CAZSHR010000030.1, on the reverse strand, counting down.
TGAGCAGCATGGGTTTCGTGATAGCAAGGCGATTCAACGGGCCTTGGAGTGTGAGTTATCGTTTTACGCGCAGATTCTTGGATTTACGCCGCATGATGCTTTAGCGCCAGTGGCGATTAAACACCTAAGTCTGCTGACTATAACTTCATAAAATTTGTTGCTCGCAGTAGCGCATTGCTTCATAAGTGCGGCTGGCTTAAGCACTTTTTCTAACGCGAATCGGGGTGATTAATACCTCTGCTGGAATATGCAATAATCGATGAAGGCGTTGTATCATCGCCAGGGAAAGCTCTCGCTTGCGACTCAATACCTCAGATACCCGCGCCCGTGACCCCAGACACTTCTATAGGTCTTTGCATTCACTTTATCGTATTCAGCATGTGTTCCAACAAAACGAATATAAACAATC
>CAZSHR010000029.1:5163-15249 GCA_964606725.1 uncultured Coxiella sp. | reverse complement strand
ATCTGTGCATACCGCAGTTTGTTAAGGGGGTGATTTTTTTACAATTGCCTGTCTACCTCTACGGAATCTTAATGTTATTAAAAGTAACTTACTTTGAATAATATGATCTGTGCATACCGCAGATTCCCACAAGGAGGCTGAGCTGTTACACTATAAAAAACTAATGAATATCAACACTGCGAGCATCAGCAAGCATATCATTGACTTTTTTCAAAATCATTTCTTTCTTACGTAAACCAATCTTCTTTTTAAAATTCTCAATATGCTTTTCTACAGTACGTGTTGACAAATCAGTGTAACGAGCAATTTCCTTAGCAGAGCGATACTCTAAGTAAAATTGCAACACCTGCGCTTCACGAAAAGTCAACTTGGGAATAACCTTAATTAAATGATCAACTGAGTTATTAACAGAATCAAAAGTATTAATATGCCCTGTAATTTCTTTGAAAACAGAAGGCACTTTATCAGGGTTAAACAGACTAAATACTAAAGGTAATTGTTGTGCATACTGCTCAATAATATCTGAAATACTCTTCTTAAAGAAATTAATATAGCTTTGCAATTTATTGGTACTATTAAGATAAAGGTTTACTGCTTGTATCGAATCTACTGCATGAAAAAAAGTAAATGTCTCTTGAATATTATCATTAAAAATAGAAAATGTAATCGGTTGATGTAAACCATGCTTTTCACATAAGGCCCTATGATCAAGCAAACCAATCTGGCTCTATTGTATCTGCAAAAAAGGCATATAAATATGGGGAATCGACTTTTTGTCATCACAGTTTAAAAAAGGACAAGCAGCATATAAACCACTTGCAAGATACTCTGCCAAATAATCACTATGACTCCCTAATGTAAAATAACTATTGTTTGGCAAAATAGCCGTATATAAGACATGCTGTATATCAAAATTATCACGCAAATACTGGCAAAGCTTCTCAAGCCTAGCTCTATGCTCAATTGAAATATGAGCTAACTCATTCGGTTGCAACTTACTTACTTCACCCATTTTACTATACCTTACTCAAATTGTACAAACGTTTACCTATACTAATTAATAATTAGGTATTTTTCAACCGAAATCTGTGCAAATTGATCATAAATAAGCCGAAAATAGCTTTTTCCTTATGGAAAAAATCACCTTAACTGGCAAAAACCTTCTGACAATAAGCCATTAAGCCACTGATATTCCAATCATTACACAAATAAGCGATATAGCGATCAGGACGCACCAAACAAAGCGCTGGCCTGATCACTCTAAACCGCTGATGTATTCCCCAATCTAAATCAGGATGAGCAGTAACCTTTAGCGAATCAGGCTTTTTCCCAAGAATACAAACAGTTACTAAGGAACCATAATGTTGGTGAACTGTGCTTACTAAATGTTGAAGTTGTTGTTGATCAATCGCCAAGGGTTGCTGACCCATAAAAATATATAAACAATACTTCTCGGTATTAAATGGCACGCTATCCGGTAAAAGATCGCCTGGGTTTGGTGCAGCATTGCTAATGACCGAATATTGATAAGTCAAATCACTCTTAGGATAAGACACAGACAACATTGCAGTATCATTCGCCAACTGACAACTAATTTTTTTATTTCTCAACAAAATTGGTAGTAAGTAGCGACGTATAGCAACCATCCAAGGAGCACGAGAAAGCATCATTCGTGTTAACCTATCGGTTTCTTTTACTAGCTTGACTGCTATAGGATGTCTTTCTTGATGATAGCTTGCTAGTATTTCAGATGATGCTTTACCATGAATCACATAAGCCAGCTTCCAAGCAAGATTATAAGCATCTTGCATACCGGTATTCATTCCCTGCCCACCCACAGGAGAGTGAACATGTGCTGCATCACCAACAAAAAATAAATGACCATCACTCATGCAATCAATCACTTTGCTATGTATCCAGAAACAAGATTTCCAAACAATGTCCTGAGCCTGACAACTTTGTTGACTTCTAGCACTGAGAATGTTAGCAAAATCAACGGATTCTAAAGACATTTTCTTATGCGTAGAAAGATCAGCAATCAAGCGAGCTGCTCCAGATGCTAAAGGAAAAATCGCCAACAACCCTTCCCTACTATAAAATGCATGAATATGATCTAATGACAAATCTGTCTTAATAGTTAAATCAGCTAGCACAAATTGCGTCGCTATTTCTTTACCTGTTAACTGCTTACTACTGAAATCACGAACAGCACTATGCACACCATCACAAGCAATCACATAATCTGCATTAAATTCTGCTACTTCTGTTTCTTGTTGAACACGCACACTGTAGTCGCTTGTATTTTTTCTCAGATCAAGCAGCTCACTGTTATACTCAATGACAATACCTTGTTGCACCAATGCATCAGAAAGAATTTTTTCTGTCTCACTCTGTGGCAACATTAATGCATAATTATAATGGCTTTCAATCGATGTAAGATTAATTTCTCCTAAAACTTTCCCACCCACATGCATAAAGGCACCATGGATTTTCTTGCCTGCTCGTAAAAATTTTTGCACCAAATCAAGGTCTTGCAAAAGCTGCAATGTTCGTGCATGTATTCCCAAGGCATTAGAAGTTTGGGTGCGCTGTTTTTTCTTATCAATAATGCGCAAGTTAATGCCATAGCGCTGTAAAGCCAAAGCCATTAACAAGCCCGCTGGCCCTGCACCCACAATGAGTACGGGCACTTTATTTTCTTTCATGATATACTCCGTTGATTATGCTATAATTTCCGCAGCTTGCAACGATTACAGTATAGCGCACTCACAACAAGATAACAGGAGAACAAGAATGCTAAAACGCCTTTTAATCCCTAGTATTACACTAGTGTTTAGCCTATGTTTAAACGGCTGTTCACCTGGAAACAACACCCAAGGTGCAAGTGCTGCTGGTGCGGCTACAGGGGCTTTACTAGGTGCCGCTGCATTTCAAGGGGAAGATGCTTGGCTAGGAATCCTGGGTAGCGCTTTAGTAGGTGGAGTCATTGGCAACCAAATTGGCAAATACATGGACAGACAAGATCAAGCCAACATGGTAACTGCGCTGAACAAAACCCCGCAAGGGCAACAAGCCAGTTGGACTAACTCAAAATCCAATATTACTTATACAGTTATCCCAGAAAAAAATTATCAGAACAATAAAGGTCAGTATTGCCGTGAATACCAAACAACTATTACTGTAGGTGGTGAAGATAAACAAGCTTATGGCCGCGCCTGTCGTCAAGCAGACGGACAATGGAAAATTGTTAACTAATAGCGCAAGGCAAGCATAGTCTATAATCTTACACAACTATCTTGGGCTTAATTTAACACCAGCAAAACTAGTTTATTATGTACTTTTTCCTAGCTTTCAAGTAAAGTAACGATAATATTGGCTAATAAAATAGATACTTAATGAAAGTACTGATTGTTAAACTTTCTTCTATGGGAGACGTAATCCATACCCTACCTGCCATTAGTGATGCCAGCAAACGATTGCCCGATATCAGCTTTGACTGGGTAGTCGATCGTGCATTTGCCCAAATCCCTGGATGGCATCAACAAGTAACAAAAGTCATTGCTAGCGCACACCGTCACTGGAAGCACCATTTATTTGCCTCACTACAAGATGGAGCGATTAGAAAATTTTTACAGCAATTACGCAAAACACACTATGATGTCGTAATCGATGCGCAAGCCTCTCTTAAAAGTGCCAGTATTGCTCGACTTGCAAAAACAGCAAAACGTGCTGGTATGAATTCACATTCGGTACGAGAATATGGCGCACATTGGATGTACCAGCAGCGGTATTCCATCGACAAACAACAACACGCTATCACGCGTATTCGACAATTATTTGCTAGGGCGCTTGATTACTCCACCCCTACCACTAAGGCTGATTTTGGCATAGCGATTGATAGATTAAAAAAACCAGAGGCAGAGTATAGATCACCTTATGTGCTATTTATTCCAAATGCCAGTTGGCAATCAAAGCTGTATCCGCAAAAACATTGGCAGCACTTAATTGCCCAAGCCACTCAACAATTTTCTGTGCTTGTGCCTTGGGGCAATGAAGCAGAAAAACAATATGCACAAACCATAACAGCTAAACAAAACAACGCTCATGTACTACCACGATTATCACTATCAGAATTGGGCTATCTGATAAAAAATGCTAAAGGTGTTATTAGCGTTGACACTGGACTGGGACACCTAGCAACAGCACTAGATGTACCCACAGTGAGCCTTTACGGGCCAACCGATCCGCAACTCATCGGCGCAGCAAAAACACAAAAACAACATGACTTACAAACCAAACTGCCATGCATACCTTGTTACAAACGTCAGTGCCACTATCAAGACAGTTTACACCAAGAAGCCGTTTGTCTAGAGAAGCTAACACCAGAAACAGTCTGGGAACGTTTCTATACCAGTTTGTCATAATCTACTATGTAGTGAGTAGAGGCTTGAGCTGTTACGAAAAATGTAGCTGCACCTTATCGCGCCCACACAACTCATATAACCGTGATAAAAATTCCGTGCTAGGCTTAATGCGCCACTGATCTCCCAACTGCAACTGCGCTTTAACCGGATTATTACGATAATCAATATTCACAGGACAGCGCCCCACACCATTATCACGAATTAAGTCCGGCAGACCACGAATTAATGTATCTGCCATCTTCTCATTATCAACTTGAATGGTTAACCCACGTAATAAGCGCTCACGGGCTTCTTCAAAGGGTAATACCGCATCAACAACTAACTTTACCCCTCCGGTATAATCGTCTTTAGCCACCTCACCTTTAAACAAAAAGATAGTAGAACCCTCAAGTTTAAGCGCCACATCCTGGTATACCTCATTAAACAGCGTCACTTCAACACGACCCGTTGTATCCTCAACAGTTAATAACGCCATGCGTTTACCAGTACGCGTAGTAATCACACGCAGATTAACAATGATTCCTGCTAACACCACCACTGTATTCAGCGCATCCGCTAAACCACTCACACGAGTTTTTGTCATCGCTTGCAGCTCATCGGCATGTGCGTCCAAGGGATGACCTGTTAAATACAAGCCAGTACTGGCTTTTTCTGCTTGTAAACGCTGTAAATCACTCCAAGGCTGTGCACTCAGATAATCATTATCCTGAACAACAACGGCTTCTACATCATCTCCTGCAAATAAATCTCCCTGACCATGCTGCAAATTGCGACGCTGTTGATTCGCGTATTGCAAGGCATTGTCAACATTTGCCAATAATACTTCTCGTGGTTTTTGCCAAATATCCATCGCACCACTTCTGATAAAAGGCTCTAAAGCACGTCGTGTTAACTTTCCGGTATCAATACGCAAACAAAAACTGAATAAATCCACAAAATCGCCGCCTTTTTCACGACAGGATACAACATCTTGTATCAATGATTCACCTACTCCTTTAATAGCACCCAATCCATAGACAATCTCACCTTGAGCATTAACGGTAAACGAATAACATCCTTCATTAATATGCGGAGGTCGCACAGTCAATTTCATCAAACGGCATTCTTGAATAAATCCCACTACTTTATCCGTATTATCCATATCTGAAGATAGTACCGCTGCCATAAATTCAGCAGGATAATGCGTTTTTAACCAAGCCGTTTGGTAGGCAATTAGTGCATAAGCGGCAGAATGCGATTTATTGAAACCATAGCCAGCAAATTTTTCTACTAGGTCAAACACATATTCTGCTACCTTAACATCAATACCACGATTTTTCGCGCCATCAACAAACACGCTGCGCTGCTTAGCCATTTCCTCGGGCTTCTTTTTACCCATCGCACGGCGTAAAATATCAGCACCTCCCAAGGTGTAACCCGCTAATACTTGCGCAATCTGCATCACTTGCTCTTGATACAGAATCACTCCATAAGTAGACTTTAACACCGCAGCTAATTCAGGGTGCGGATAATTAACTTTAGCTCGTCCGTGCTTGCGATCAATAAAATCATCTACCATACCAGACTGCAAAGGCCCTGGGCGAAATAAGGCCACTAGTGCGGTAATATCATCAAAACTATCGGGTTGCAGGCGCCGAATCAGCTCCTTCATCCCTCGTGACTCTAACTGAAACACTGCCGTTGTCGCACAACGCTTAAGTAATTCAAAGGTTTTGACGTCGTCTAATGCAATAGCAGCAATATCAATCGCCTCTAACTGTTCTTTCTCTCTTCTAGTGTTAATAGTTTGTAATGCCCATTCAATAATGGTCAAGGTTCTTAACCCTAAAAAGTCAAACTTCACTAAGCCAATGGCTTCCACGTCATCTTTATCAAACTGTGTTAATGCCTGCTCCTCTTTTTCTTCACAATACAAAGGAAGAAAATCGGTTAACTGCGTTGGCGCAATAACCACACCACCGGCATGCTTACCAGCATTACGTGTGATTCCCTCTAATTTCATCGCTAAATCAATCAGAGAACGCACCTCATCTTCTTGCTCATAGCGTTGTTGCAACACTTCTTCCTGCGCCAAGGCCTTGCTCAACGTCATACCCAATTCAAAAGGAACCAGTTTTGCTACTTTATCAACAAACCCGTAAGGCAAACCCAAAACACGCCCCACATCACGCACTACAGCTTTAGCCGCCATAGTGCCATAGGTAATAATCTGAGCGACTTTTTCCTGACCATAGCGCCGACCCACATAATCGATAACACGGTCACGCCCTGCCATACAAAAATCAATATCAAAATCTGGCATAGAAATACGCTCAGGATTTAAAAAGCGCTCAAACAGTAAATCATGCAGCAAAGGGTCTAGTTCGGTAATACCCAGGGCGTAGGCGACCAGTGAGCCGGCACCAGAACCACGCCCTGGACCAACGGGAACATGATTTTCTTTAGCCCAAGCAATAAAATCTGCCACAATTAAAAAATAACCAGAAAAACCCATATTGATAATCACGTCTAACTCACGATCCAAACGCTGTTGGTAGGATTTTTGAGCGGCAACCTCATTAATGTGGGTTTTCTGCAATCGCGCTTGCAAACCCTGCATGGACTGCTGGCGTAAATAATCATCCTCTTTTTCATGATTGGGAGTAGGAAATTGTGGTAGAAATACTGACGATAATGCTAGCGATAAATTACAACGTTTGGCAATTTCCACACTATTTTGCAATGCTTCTGGAATATCAGAAAACAAGGCTTGCATTTCAGAGACGGACTTTAAATACTGCTTTTCTGTGTAATCACGAGGCCGCTGTGCATCATCCAACACACGCCCCTGCTGGATGCACACTCGCGCTTCATGTGCCTCAAAATCATTTGCATGTAAAAAACGTACGGCATTGGTGGCTACCACCGGCACCTGGTATTCTCGCGCCAATTCAAGTGTCATCATCACCTGTTGTTGATCACGATCTCTGCCCAAACGACGCAACTCAAGATAATAATGTTGTTCAAAAGATTGCTGCCAACGCTGTAAATGTTGCTCTGCCAAGCAACGATTACCCTGTAATAACGCACGGCCTACGTCACCTTGCTCAGCACCCGATAATACAATTAAACCTGCGCTAGATTGCTGCAACCAAGCCCAGTCAATCACAGGCTTATGATCTCGATAGCCTTCTTGATAGGCTTTCGATAGTAATTCTGTTAAATGTTGATAACCCTGCTGGTTCTTACATAGTATCGTACAATGTGATATAGCGTCATCACAAGCCACTAACACTTCAGCGCCAATAATCGGTTTTATCCCCGCAGCAATTGCACGACGATAAAATTTCACCAAAGCAAACAAGTTATAGCAATCTGTCAGCGCCAAGGCAGGCATTTTTAATGCAACACCACGCTCTACATAATCGTTAATACGAACAATGCCATCGACAATAGAATACTCACTGTGAACTTGTAAATGAATAAATGCTTGACTCATAGTGATCGCTGATACTGTTGTTGTTTTTGATGTGCTTGCAGACCTAGTTGAATTAGCTCATCAAGTAAATTCGCATAAGACTTGCCTTGGGCTTGCCACATTTTAGGGTAAAGACTAATGTCAGTAAAACCTGGAATAGTATTCACTTCATTAATATACAAGGTATTATCTGTTGCAATAAAAAAATCCACACGCAACATACCTGAACAACGTAAATACCGAAACGCTTTTGCTGACAAATCACGGATATTAGCCACTATATCCGTTGGCAAATCAGCAGGAATCCTAAATTTAACTGCATCAGCGTCCTTGTACTTTGCGTCAAAAGAATAAAATGAATAGTCTTTTTGCAAAATCAACTCCGCAGGCAAAGTGGTTTCCACCTTTTCTTCATCACCCAATACCGCGCATTCAAGCTCTCGACCGCAAACATAGCGCTCAACCAAGACCTGTTCATCGTAATGAAAGGCTGTCGCTAATGCCTGATAAAAGTCATCCCGACTATCTACCAAGGCCATAGCTACAGAAGAGCCTAGGCTATTGGGTTTAATAATCAAAGGCAATCCTAATTGCGCGCTTAACTGAGCAAAGGTATTGTCATTGACCTGGCTAACATTCAATAACTGCCAAGGCACAACCGGCATATGATAAGCACTCAACACAGTTTTTGTCATGGCTTTATCTATGCATAAAGCTGAACTTAACACCGAGGAACCAACAAATGCAGCACCTAAGACTTGCAACAATCCTTGCACAGACCCATCTTCACCCCCTGTACCGTGCAATAATGAGAAAAAACAGTCCACTGCTATTACCTGCTCTGGTCTATCGAATAAATAAAGCTGCGCAGAAGCATCAAACCGAAACCCCATGCGCATCATCTGGCTCACGGATAATAAATCCGCTGCTGCTTGCTGCTGCAAACACAGTTTTGCTTGTTCAAGATAGTACCAACTCCCCGTTGGTGCGAGATAAACCAATGACACCTGATATTTCTGCGGATTTAAAGCGGCCACCACTGCACGAGCTGAACGCAGTGATATGCTATGTTCCGTAGAACGGCCACCACAGAGCACCGTAACAGATATTTTTTTAGACAAACCAACCTCTTAGCTTTTTATCATTTTACCGCCATGATACCATATTGCATCGTCTATCAACTCATAAAAACTAGGGAATCGCTATGGCAAACAAAACATCAAAATGGCTGGTGCTGTTAGCAGTACCGTGCATCGTTGTGATCACCACTGTTGCCTACCTAGTGCTAGCACCAGCAAAATGGCAAGAAACTGAGCAATCTATCGTTATTGATACCACTAACCAACCCACTTTAGGCAAAGAAAGTGCCAAAGCACATATTGTCGCTTTTGAAGATTTAAAATGTGTCAACTGTGCTATTTTCAATAATACGCTGTTTCAGCAAATCAAAAAACGTTATATTGACACCGGCCTAGCAAAATACACCTTGTTTAATGTCGCTTTTATCAAAGGGTCATTACCCGCCGCCAATGCAGCCCACTGCCTTTACGAGCAAAAACCTGCTTATTTTTTTAATTTTGTGGACTATATTTATCGTATTCAACCACCAGAAGATCAACATTGGGCAACCACGGCCAGATTATTGCAGTTTGCTAGAAAGTCGGTTCCTCAAGCCGACTTAAAGCGTCTTAGCCAATGCATTATTCAGGGAAAATATAATCGTTTTATCAAGGAAAATTTAAAGTACACTAATCAGCTAATGAAAAATCATGTGTCAACCCCCACCATCTACATTAATGGACGACAGTTAAAAGTTTTTGATCTAGACACAATTGAGCAACTTATGCAACAACCCCCAGAACAGGAGCCTTGATTGATGCGAAAATACCACCTACACATTGCTTGGATTATTGCTGTAATGAGTGTATTGATCAGTTTATTTTCCAGTGAAGTATACAGTGTGCCTGTGTGTGAGCTGTGTTGGTATCAACGAATTTGCATCTACCCACTGGCAGTGATACTGGGGATTGCAGCCTACTGTGATGACCATCGCGGTGTCATAAAATATGCACTTCCTTTAAGTACACTTGCTTTTTTAATCGCGTTGTACCAATATTTACAACAGATGGTTCCTGGCTTTGCGCCAATAGACATGTGTGGGGTTGATGCTTTATTGTCGTGTTCGATAACACACTTTACTTGGTT
>CAZSHR010000029.1:0-5153 GCA_964606725.1 uncultured Coxiella sp. | reverse complement strand
CGATGATCAGTATTGCCTTACTAGTCGGAATCCCAAAAAAACCCTCTGATTAATTAAAAAAGAGGACACCTTAAGGAGAACAATCCATGAAAAAAAACTGCTGCATCATTGATATGATTGCTAAAATACTCGTGCTGGTAGGCGCATTAAATTGGGGCTTAGTTGGCGTGGCTAACTTTAACCTCGTTGCGGCTATTTTCGGCGAAATGAATTTGGTCAGCCGAATTGTCTACATTTTGGTGGGAATCAGCGCAGTTGGTCTGATTATTAGCCGCTTCACGTGCAAGAAGTCTTGCAATAATGAAAAAAGAGAATCGTAAGATAGTCGCCCCCTTTTCCAAAAGGGGGCCGACAACGTGAGTTGTGTAATAGATCACCCCCCTACTTTATGTGGCAGTACGGCCAAACTATGGGAATTGCCCAGAATGAGTTGTCGGGGGGATTTTCAATACAAACATCCCTCCACTGCGCCTTTGTTAAAGGGGTGGTGATTGGCGAATTCTCGCTAAATAAAGCTTGAATATTGAGGCTGCTTTGAAAAAGCTTCATCCACTTCTTTGTACTTGGTCCAAAAGAAAGACATCACTTTCTCCTTGCCTCTCTCCAGTTGATCAGAAATAAATTTCACCCCTTCAACAGACGGACCTATAATTGCAGCGATTTGACTACTTGTTGCTGGAGTAGCTCCTAATGACTGAGATTCATTAAGCAATGCAAAATTCTGCTGGCGCATTTTTATTAAATGCAATTCAACATCGGCTGTAGATTTAAAAATTTCAGGCAAGCTTGCATTTTGAATTTCTGAGTCTTGCAATTTAGCTTCATCCTTTTCTGTTGGCATATTAACTAGACCACTATAAGTTGCAGACACTAGCTGGAATAAAAGCTTTGCACCGATACCGTACAACGCTGTAAAAGCAGCCACAGCCGCAAACATTTGCGAAGAACTTACAGCAATAAGACTGACCAAAATTAAACTACCTAACATAAACAACTCTTCACCATGCAATCTAGTGTCATAGGAAATAGCCAGGTGAAGCGCCAGTTTACAGTGAGTTTTATAAACAGCAATCTTATCTAATGCAGTTAGATTAGCATTTTCTCCCTTGTGAAGCTCACACTTTTCAGCTTTATCTAACACCTCTATTAGGTAAGCTAATTGCATGTGGTCTAGTAACATGGAGTATAGTAGGGGAGTGTCGCTCAGAAATTCTTGAGGCGCTAACAGCGCATCGAAAACGCTAGCAAGATTCCCACTTGGTTGCTCTGAGTCACCAATCTCGTTACCTCGTTCGTTATTATCGTAGTTATCGAAATTTTTTCTGTAGCCAAAAATATTGACATCTTTAAAGCGATCATCAGCCGCCACATCGTCAGAAGACTCGTTATATTCACGATTGTGAAGCTTAAAACGACAATCTTTTTCAGGAAAAATGGCCTGCAATTTGTTCAAAAGAGGTGAGTTTGCCCTACTATTCTCATCAAGCTCTCTTAACATAGAAGCCATTAAATAGCCACGCAAATGCTTCGCTCTATTAAGCTGATGCTGGCCTTCACCTAAAATATCTATAGGATCTACTGGGACTTGTCGAACAACGTACATGATAATCACCTACATAAACGGTATAACTGGTAATGATTCTACCACAAAAACAAAAAATCAACGAGTAAAACAGTTCAGATTTTACTTAACTAGAAATTAAGGAATTAAGTTTTGCTACTTTTAATGATTAAATGATAATCAAAATATTAGAATCGCATACCAATGCCGCGCTTAAAGCAAAACAAAGCAATGTAAAATAATGTAGCAAAAATGGCCAACATCACCAGATAAGCAATCCAAATGTGGTAGCTACCCACACCCAAAACCGCAAAGCGAAAGCTATGGATGATATAAGTAATAGGGTTAGCCATAGAGAGGTATTGCCATACCGCGGGCAACATGGTGATGGAATAAAAAACACCACCTAAATAGGTCAGAGGGGTAATAACAAATGTGGTCATAAAATTAATATGATCAAAGGTCTTGGCTGACAACGCATTTAAAACTCCAGCGGTTGAAAACACCGCAGCAGAAAGCAACACGACTAAAACAATTCCAGCGAACGAGTGCATGTGTAAGTGGGTAAACAACAAAGCAATCACGGAAACAATCACCCCCACCAGAATACCGCGAATCATACCCGCAGTAATAAACCCAACCAACATCACCCAACGACTCATGGGCGCCACTAATAATTCTTCAATATCACGTTGAAACTTCATATTAAAAAAAGCAGAAACGGCACAGGTATAAGAATTGTTAATAATCGACATCATAATCAAGCCAGGTGCAATAAACTGCAAGTAGGTATACCCTTGCATCATCCCTACCCGCGTGCCGATAACATGGCCAAAGATCACAAAATACAAAACCGTAGTGATAATCGGCGAAATCAAGGCACTGACCCAAACACGGCAGGTACGCACTAGTTCTCTTTGCACCAGTGTACAATAAGCAACCCATTGTCTTTTGCTAGCATTCATCTTTTTTATCCGAAGTAAGCCGCACAAACAACTCTTCCAAACGATTCACTTTATTACGCATGCTGGTTACCAAAATCTTTCGTTTAGCTAACTCAGCAAACAAATTCGATAAACTACCCACAATGCCCAACTCAACTTCCAGTGTTAAATCATCTAAGCGCGTAAAATGATAACCCTGCACCGTGGGAAGCTGTGCCAATGGTTGAGCCAAGTAAAAAACAAAACGTTCACACTCTAGCTTTTGTAATAACGCTGACATCGAGGAATTTTCAACCACACGTCCTTTATTGACAATAGCAATATTGCGACACAAATACTCGGCTTCTTCAAGATAATGCGTAGTAAGAATAATGGTGGTGCCTTCACGGTTTAACTCTAACAGGAAATCCCACATTAAACGGCGCAATTCAATATCAACACCAGCTGTTGGCTCATCCAAGATTAAAATATCCGGCTTATGAATCAAAGCACGAGCAATCATCAAGCGTCTTTTCATGCCACCAGAAAGTGCTTTGGCCTGAGCATTACGCTTTTCCCATAGCCCTAGTTTCTTTAGATAGTACTCGACACGAGGCAGGGCTTCTGCACGGCTTATTCCATAATAACCCGCTTGATTGATAATTATCTGAGCAACTTTGTAGAAGATACTAAAGTTCATCTCCTGGGGTACTAAGCCCATTCTTAGTTTTGCTTCATTGAAGGAATGGTCAATATCATGCCCAAATACACAAATTTTGCCGGAAGTTTTGCTAACCAACGAAGCTAGTATGCTGATAAGCGTAGATTTCCCTGCACCATTAGGCCCTAACAAAGCAAAAAAATCACCTTGCTCCACTGAAAAAGTCACACCATTAAGCGCTTTAACGCCATTATGGTAGGTTTTGCAGAGATTACTAACTGTTAAAGCAACCATTGGTCATCATTACACATCAATGGGACTGACGAGGTTTGGCAATTCTGACCACCATCGCTCGCCCTTGCAGCTCTTTACCATTGGCAACCAAAGCAGCATTAGCCTGAGCTGTGTTGGCATAAGTCACAAAAGCATAGCCTTTGGAGTCACCCGTCCTAAAATTTCGGATAATTCTAACCGATTTGAGTGAACCAAAAGCTGAAAAATAACGACGCAAATCTTCCTCATTAGCACGATAGGGCAAATTTCCCACATATACTTGCTCATTACACAGACCAGAATCTTTATGCCCTGATTTTCGCTTTAATCGGACAATAAACACCACAAAAAATAGAACAACCAATAAAGAAACGGCTGTTACTAGCATAGCAGAACCTGTTATCATTTTTCCCACCAATATAGTTCGTTGACTGAATAAAACACTCTCTCAAAAGGTGCAGCAACTTGAATTCTAGAGAAGCGATCAGCAGAAGTAAAGTGAACTTTGATAAAAAAAGGGTCTGGCTACAGTTTTAGCAGAATAAAAAGTGGTTAAAACTCGAGCTTGGCTGTTTGCCAGGAGTTTCACATCTCCTAAGCTTAACCCTTTGAGCGGCAAGGGTGTTGAAGCTTGACTATATGACTTCAAGGACTAGCTGGAATTCAAAAGCACGATAATCAAGCTTAAATGACAGAAATCAAAGTGCTCTTTTAGCGTTCTCGGAAAGACTCTGTCATAGAACGGTGTATAGGCTTTAACAGGTACATTAGTAGTGTTTTTTCACCGATGATAATATCCGCCTGCGCTGTCATACCCACTTTTAACGATTTTTTATGATGACTGCTTCCTGCATACTGCTTATCCAGATGAATTTTAGCCTTATAGTAAGGCTTGTTCTCTTCATCCAGAAAAGTAGAAGCAGAAACCGAAGCTAATTTACCAGCAATACTACCATAACGCGCATAGTCATAAGTTAATACTTTGACCTTCACTGGATCACCAATACGAACGTTACCAATTTCTTTCGGTAAAAGACGAGACTCTACCATCAATTCTTCATCCTCAGGAATAATCTCCATCAACGTTCCGCCAGGTTCTACTACATTCCCTGCTGACACACTAATGCCTTTAACTACCCCATTAATCGGAGATTGTATTTTCGTTCTAGCAATCGCATCAACAAGCTTTTCTAACTTATGACGCACTTCTAGTAACTCTGCGTTAGTATCCGATAATTCCTCTAATGCCTGCTCCTGTTCTTGAGAGGTAATTTCTTTAAGCTTGTTACGCGACTCTTCTACAGCCTGAGTCGTCTGCTCAATCTCACTATTAATGCGTGTCCCATCACCTTTTGCCTGATTCACGGCTCGCAAAACAGTCAGGTAATCCTTATAAGAAACGTAATTATTTTCTTTTAGTTTTTGATACATCGCAAACTCTTGATTCATTAGCTCCATATGTTTTTGCCAGATTAATTTCTGCTTTTTGAGTTCTTCAAGTTTCTCTTCACGCTGCGCCATCATATTCTTAACCGCAGAAGTTTGATCATTAATTTTTTCATAGCGAGAGTTTAACAAACGACCTTGATCATGGAGCAGTGTGTTGATTTGCGAGCCATATTGAATAGGATTATATTCAGATAAAACAACTGCTTGTGCCCAAGCTGCAAGATTAGTAGGCTCTCCATTGATAAACGCATTTAACCGCTGAGAATCTAGTATCAAAGATACTTCT
>CAZSHR010000028.1:0-15390 GCA_964606725.1 uncultured Coxiella sp. | reverse complement strand
AGGCAGATAACCGATTGAAATAAAAAGAGATAACCGTCGAACTGACGTTAATTAACGTGAGTTCGATAGTTATATCTTTTATCGCAGCTAAGCTGTTATATCATTTAACAATTTTAAGATGAGGTCGCCCAGGTTTTTTTCTATTGCCAGCTAAGCGCGAAGACTTTTTATGACCTCTAGTAGTAGGTGGGTTATCATCATCGTCATCCTCATCCTGACTGTCATCTTCCTCAAACACCATGCCGCGACCATTCTCAAAACAGTAAATCGCTTTGATGCAGTAAATCGGCACGTAAATATCATGTGGAACACCACGAAAGCGTGCCCTAAAACTCACTGCCTCATTGGAAATATCTAACTCAACAATCGCATCTGGATCAATGTTTAAAACAATCCTACCATCTTTTGCATAGCCTTCGGGCACAAAGACCTCAGGGTCTTCAGTATCTACCAATAAATGGGGGGTTTTATTATTGTCCAGTAACCAGTCGTATATAGCACGAATCAGGTAAGGACGGCTAGAGGTCATAAGACCCTCGCAGCTCACGCTCAGAATCCGTTAAGCTGACTTGAAAGGCATTACGCTCAAAAACACGTTTCTCATATTTAGCAATCGCCTTCGCTTTTGAACCCAAAGGTAATTCAATGCCTAGCGCAGGCAAACGCCATAGCAACGGCGCAACCACACAGTCGACCAAGGTAAAATCTTCACTGAGAAAATAAGGGGAATTAGCAAATACAGGAACAACGGTCAATAAGGCATTACGCAATTCTTCCCTCGCCTTATCTGCCCCCTCCTGACCACTTTCAATAATGTTTAATAAGCTATACCAGTCATTTTCAATACGATAAATCATCAAACGACTTTTTGCACGCGCAACCGGATAAACCGGCAGTAAAGGAGGATGAGGGAAACGCTCGTCTAAATACTCCATCACAATCTGCGCATTGTAAAGCACTAATTCACGATCAACCAAGGTGGGTAAAGTGTTATAAGGATTTAAATCAGCTAAGTCTTCAGAAGGGTGGCGATCATCTACACTGATAATATCCACGCTGACATTTTTTTCAGCCAATACAATACGAACCTGATGGCTGCATATATCAGAGCCACCAGAATAAAGCGTCATAACCGAACGTCTTATCATAGCCATCTATTCCTAAATCTACTAGACACAACCTACAACGCAGTGAGTAAAAAACCGCATCACCGTTTAGAAAATTGTTTGCCGCGACGCGCTTTCACACAACCAATCTTCTTGCGCTCTACCTCACGCGGATCACGGGTAACATAACCGGCCTGGCGTAAGCTAGTCTTCCAAGGAGTGTCGCCTTCACCTCCTTCATAAGTAATCAATGCACGACTAATACCATGACGGATAGCACCTGCCTGACCACTGATCCCCCCCCCTTTCACAGTAACATGAATATCAAAGCGATCTTTGACATCCAGTCTCTCTAGAGGTTGACGCACCAACATACGTGCAGTATCACGACTAAAATAACGCTCTAACGACAACTTATTGATTAAGATATTTCCACTTCCGTGCCGAATAAAGACACGCGCAGAAGAAGTCTTACGCCGTCCAGTCGCGTAAACTTGTTCACTTTGTAACGACATAACTCGCTATCCTCTAAATTATAAATTAATGATTTCTGGCTGCTGTGCCGCATGAGGGTGTTGATCCCCACTATAAACTTTTAACTTGCGAAACATAGCACGACCTAAAGGCCCTTTGGGAAGCATGCCCTTTATGGCTAATTCTAACACACGACCTGGACGCTTTTGCTGAAAATCGTCAAAATTTATCACTTTTAGCCCACCAGGATAGCCTGTATGACGATAATATTGCTTGTCTTGACGCTTATTGCCAGTCACAGCCAACTGATCAGCATTAACGACTACAAAGTAGTCTCCCGTGTCAACGTGCGGAGTAAAGCTAGCTTTATGCTTACCACGCAAGCGTTTAGCAATCTCGCTAGCTAAGCGGCCCAAGGTCTTACCCTTGGCATCAACGAGATACCACTTGGGGTCTATCGTAGCGGCATTGGCCATATAACTTGTCATCGGACAATTAACTCCTAACTGCATGAAAGGCACAGGATAGTACAGCACCCAGAGCAAAGAAACAAGCGCTTTATAACAGAACTCAATACCCTCAGGAGTTTTGCAGCAATTAGGCTGGGGCGCGGTGAAGACGATTTCGCCCGCTGTGCTCACCTTGCGCTGCTTGTTCCGCCACGGTCGCCGCGATTCGTCTTCCTGACTCATGCGCGGCTTAATCAGACTTCGTGTCTGATTATCCGTGTCTGAACAGCGCTGCTCAGGTTGCGCCAGCGTAAGGCTCTCTCGTCTTCACCGCGCCCCAGCCTAATTGCTGCAAAACTCCTGACCCTAACAAATGACACAAGACGCGCAACTTTCGATAAGCAACAAATTTGTTTAATTTCAATTAGTTATCTGCCTATTTTCAGGTATTGAAGTTAGGTTTTCATCGAACTGACCTGAAGTATATCGGTTAGCCTATTCCAAGGCTCACAGATCAGGGTCGCTTAACACCAAGACTACCTTGAGAAAATAAATAGGTTGATCGAATAGCTAGGAAATTAACGGGATGCTCTGGCATACTTTTTTGAAAAACCCCGCAAAAACCCGAGGTTTTTTGCACCAATCACGAAAAAATCACCTAAAAACATAGGCTTTCCTAGGAAACTATGCTACTTTTACAGTGGGTGAGTGATTTACCCAAGTAAAACATCAATCAACCTGACTGTAGAGGAAACTTCCATGCCAGTAAAAAAGAAACGCAAAGCAAGCGCTGCCAAATCAACGGCAAAGAAAAAAACGACGGTGAGAAAAACTGCGGCAAAAAAAGCGACCAGCACTAAAAAGGCTGCAACAACCGCTAAAAAAATGAAAACAACCGCTGTTCGCAGTGCCTATAATAAATCGCAACTGCTTAATGAGCTAGCTGATACAACCGAACTCAGCAGAAAGCAAGTGGCTGAGGTATTTGAAGCACTAGGAAACACTATACAACGCCACCTCAAAAAAGGCGGTGTGGGCGAATTCACCATTCCAGGTATTTCCAAGTTCAAAGTCACTCGCAAACCGGCGACTAAAGCACGCAAAGGCATCAATCCGTTTACTGGAGAGATGATCACCTTCAAGGCTAAACCCGCCCGTAATGTTGTGAAAATCCGCCCTTTGAAAAAACTCAAAGAAATGGTGGAATAACCTTATCTCATTGCTCTCCCGCTGCCCAGCGGGAGAGTTCCACACATCATCCTTTTAGAGCCATTGTTTAACTTTTCCTTAAGCTTTCAGTGTTATAGTAGGGATTCCTTAAACCTCTGTACAAAAAAGCAGGCATAACGCAATGGCAAACAATACTTTACGAGACGGCACCCCAACAGAACCCCAAGCTCAAGGCTGGTTAGATTGGGCTGGCGATAAGTTCGAGCAAAACATCAGTAACCCCATAAAGCTAAAATATCGCCGATACCAACAAGAAGAGAGGGTAAGAAAACTCCATAACCAAGGAAACGAAGGGGATTCTGATTTAAGCAAAATACGTACACGACTTAAAACAGCAGAAAATACAGCCAGTAAAGAAGCTGAAGGTAAAGAAAACGCACTCAATGACGCTGTTACAGCTCTCATGCCAGATATGCCTCCTGGAGTCACCACAAAACAAGTAAAGCTGTTTCTGCTAAACGAATTAGAAAATAATGGCAATAAAGCCGCTTTTTCTGTTGCCATCCTGGGTCTTAAAAAATTCTTTGAAAAAGACACTAAGCCAGAAGGCGAGCAAACCCTAGAGCAAGCACTCAGTATTGAACAAATGCAAGCACAAAACCTCATTGCTGATCATTTGGAGAAATCACCCCGAGGCAATGAAATAAAAAACAATTTAGCAAACGCATCAAAGCAGATCAGAGAATACGGTGAAGCCTTGTGTTTACAACAGCGCATTGAAGCCTACCAACAGGATCAAACAAAATTTGAAAGCACGTTTATTACTGGGGATAACAATTTTCTGGAAAGCGCTTTAGGGAATTCAGACCATCGTGACACCTTAAAATGGGCAGAAACTGCTGAAAAGTTATTGAATGATAACCCAAGTGAAGAAGCAGAAAAAATAATAAACCGCTATGACAGCTCGCTGCAAACACCCAGCAAAGCCAGTGAACCACAAAACCCATTAGCCACTGAAGCACCAGAAGCTTTTAGAATACCTGAACTGAAAGACACACAAAATCTCGGTGACCTCAACCAATGCATCCGAAATGTTAACGCCTTAATGGATAGTCGTGACAATCAAAAGACACTGATTGAAAATTTAATTACCAATCCAGCCTCAGATGATCAACTATTACTGCAATCTGCATTGGAAGATTTTGAAAAAACAGAATCAGAACTATCCGACGGCATTGAAAATGCCGTTGATGAATTACTGCGCCTAGGTCATAACAGCGCTCATTTAAAGTTACAAGGTGAAGAGATTGATAGAATCTTGTTATTATTACAATACATGCAACAACACTTCAAGCGCCTAGAATTACCAATACAAACCATGCAATCCGGCGTTGACATGGCTTATGATAACCGCCCAAAATTACAGCAGTATCTCTATTTCGATACTCGCAAGCCAGAAGATTCGCTGCAATACCTACAAAATGCCGATAAGAAACTTGATGTTATCTCAAACAGCACCGGTTATAACCGAAAAATTGATAGCAGAACTGAATTAGAAGGCTGCACCCAAGAAATGGTTGGCAGAGCCTATAATGAATTTCTTAACCTAACAAAAAACGATAAACGTTATGGCTTTGCCGGTGACACACTGTATCATTTAATCGGCATTGACCTTGATATACGCGGTCTGTCGGTGGTCAGAGATGATAGCGGCGCCATTAAAAAGATACGCTTTGCAGACCGCAAAAGCCTAGATAAATTTGTCAGCATATTAAAACGACTCGCTCAAGAACAAACAAATAAGACCGAAGCATCCGCTAATATAGAACCTGTTGATGATCAAGCAAGCGTAGAGAGTCAGACAAAAGACACGGTTAACGATACCCCTGCCAGTGAAACTCATGATGGACAGCAGCAAGAAACGCAAGAACAAAACAATAATGGATTACCTCAAGGAACCAGCGGCTACCAGCCCTCAGAGTCCTCAGAAGAAGACGAAGAAGAGCAAGAAGATGAAAGCTCTTTGCGTATGGGGAGTCCTTAAAGCTAAGCTAACTGCGTGTCATTCTGCTAAAAACAACGTAACAGCTCAGTCCGCCGTCATTTTCGTAAAAATCTGTCTGCTTGAACTGAAAAGCATGATAGACTGTTACAGATTTTTATGGAAATCCAAATCTTATGCTTTTAAAAATGCTTTTTTATTGAGTTTTTAACATATCAGCATTTGGATTTCCGAAAATGACTGGGTAAGTGAGCTATTACAAAACAACCGCTTTAAATTAAGCTATTCTTGATAACATTACGATTCCGTATAGATAAGATAGACAGGAAATTTTAAAAAAATCACCCCCTTAACAAAGGGGGTCACTGCGCCGAAGGCGCAGTGGGGGGATTTGTATCTTGAAAATTTTTTCAATCCCCCCGACAACTGAAGTTGTCGGCCCCCTTTTAAAAAACTGCCGTATGCACACATCTTATACCTCAGAGCAAGAAAAATCTACCAACATCCAACCTTCATACATTGTGTGGAACTTTTCTAATCCACGAATAAAAGTGACGTGACCTGGTGGCCTCTCGCTTTTATAACCTTTCCATCCACCTAGGCGTGCAATCACCCAAGCTGCCCAAGACATTTTATTGATCGGGAATGGATTCTTTTGTTTTTCACTTCTGCCAGCTAAAATTCTTGTTGATAATAAGGCAAGAAATTCAAGCTGTTTTTTGCTAAAAATTAAACTTGCTTCTTTATCATCTGTACCGTCTCGACACGATATTAAGTGAAATACATTAATCGCACTTAATAATGTAATGACAATTAATTTTTCCATTTTCTCAAAAGATTGAATTTGGCTCGATTCAATCATTAAACCTTTCTTCTTAAGTGACGCAAAAATTAACTCAACTTTCCAGCGAAGTTTGTAATAATTGATGATTTTTTCTTCTAAACCATCTACTGGATGATTCGTTAGTAACCGCCAATGTATTTTCTCTTTACCCTTGCTAACACCTATTTCTTCCACGTCAATAAAGTTAACCCGTAATTCATTAGGATAGAAAGTTTTTGACTTCTTCTTTGGTTTTGAAATAGCAAGGCTTCCTGATTTGACTCTTAGCTTCACTCTCCCGCCGTTTCGATACCTGTTCGCCGCTAAGTTCAACTCTATTATCCCTATTTCCTTTTTGCTCGTAACATGATCCGACAGACTCTCTTTTGTTCCTAAATTCCTTTCTTGACCTGATCGAACAACAGAATAATTACCCGCATCCATCACCATTGACATATATTCGTAAACATCACTTTCTCTGTCGGTTACAAACGTCTTCTTCAACTCATTACCAAGATAATTGTTTGCTCGTTGATGGCTTTCTATCCATTTATAAGATTCCTTTTCCTCTATTGCTTTTCCTTTATAATCCCATTCGCCTTCTTCTTTTTTTCCTATTCGTTTCCAGACCTTAACTCCCGCTAATCCTAAAATTTCTTCACTATCCGCATCCAATACAAGATTTGGATGGATAAAAAACCCCAATGTTTCACGATGCGTTGTTGCACCAAATTCCACTTTCTTCTTTTGCTGAGTTGGGTACGTTATTTCACAGGTATCATTAACAATCAGTACGTGACGTACATTTTTACAATTATCATCGGTTTTTTGAGCCGCACTCAGTTCTAATTCTTCTTTTGTCACATTCGGGTTTCCTAAAAAACGAAAAGTGGCTACTTCATCACTGCGACTTCGTGTCAAGCTTCGGATATTCATTACCATTGATTTACACAATTGTCAAAATAATTTTTGACCTCTTTTTTGGAGTCGCAAGTCTCCAAAAAAGCCAATTCTAGCATTTGAAAAATTTAGATGACAAGTTTCCACAAAAATTCCTCTTGGTAACAGAAAATACGGCGTTATTTTATCATAAAATGAGTAATTCTCCCTTTCATCTATGCTTGAAAGAATTTAATGTGTGCATACCGCAGTTTAAAAAAGGGGGCAAACATATTCTAAACAAGCTCTAGGATTTATTAAGCTCCCGAGTATTTTATCAGTTTTTAATTCTCGAAAGAATACGATGTGTGCATACCGCAGTTTTAAAAAAGGGGTCGCAATAACGTCAGTTATAGGGGCGATTTTGATAGCATATTGCGTGAAAATAAGCGACAATAGCAAGATAACCGATTGAAATTAAAAGAGATAACTACCAAACTCACGTAAGATAATTTTTATTTATCTTTGAACAAATCATCCAGCACCACAACTCCAGAAACAAGTTTTCTAGAATAAATATTCTTTTTAATACCATTAGCAGCAACAATTACTAGAAACAACTGCTTCTTTGTCTTTGTTTTCTCAGAAAAAACATCGATCTTTTGTTGCAATTTTTCAAAATAGCTTTTTGTAATAACAAATGGTTGGTTGCTATATTTAATTTCACAGATAGTAATCGCATCATCTCTTCGATCGAATAATAAGTCAATTTGTGCACCACATTCCCTTGAATTTTTTATCGGTGAATATCGCCAGCTACTCGATAAACTCATGGGAGGCAAATTCAAAACACGTTTGATTTGCAATAGATGCTTATAGCAAACAGACTCAAAAGCATAACCAAGCCAACTATTCCACTCTGGAGTGGATTGTATTGCTTGCCATTCATGGTTATCAAGTGCCTGTGAATTAAGCAAATCTTTAATCGGTTCTATCCATTTTAAATAAAAAAAACAGTATTCATCAATTAATCGATAATAAATACCTCGCTTTTTATGATAGACTGGCCTGAAACTCATGATAAACCCAGCATCTTCAAGCTCTTGAAGACGCGCGGCACTATTACCACCATAAGCACCAACGGATTCTAATAATTTTCGCTTACCTATACCATAACGATTTTTCGATAGAGTTCTTACAATATTAACATGTGTCTCATGACCATCAAATAAAGATGAAAATAAATTATCAAATTCATCTAAAAAAAATGCCTTTTTCGAAAAAGCAAGCTTTTCAATAATTTGCATTGCTGACATTTGCCATTTTATTTTAGAAAGATAATAAGGAACGCCTCCAGTAACCATATAAATTAATACTATTTGCTGGTAGTTTAAGAAAATATTTTTACTATTCAAATAAGCAGCAGTTTCATTCAGATTAAATGGGGTTAATAAAATTCTATCTGTAATTCGGTTATGCAGCCCACCTGTATCGTTAATAACTTTCTTGATAATCCATGATGCTGAAGAGCCACAAATAATTAATTTAACTTGTGGATTATCAGACCAATATTGATTCCAGTAATAGTCAATTTGTTGTAGCAAGCGCGAGTTTTTCGTTACCAACCAGGGTAACTCATCAAAAAAAATAATGATTTTTTTTCGACTCTCTTGCTCTTTAATGCCACTGGTTAATAGCGCCAATGCCTCGTCCCAACTTTTTGGGTTTTCTAATTTGATATGTTTGCTATAGAAAACTTCACTAAAACGTGTGGTAAAATGCTTAATCTGCTCTTGCATTTTCCCTTTTTTTAAGCCCGTTACATTAAAGAAAATAGCGCTGTCTTTATGCTGGAAAAATTGTTTAATCAAAAATGTCTTGCCAACTCTTCGTCTACCATATAACGCTAAAAACTGTGCTTCATCGGCTTGATATATACGGTCAAGTATTTCAATTTCTTGCCTTCTACCAATCAATTTCACTACACACCTCTCTTTAAAATTGTTGCGCCGTCTTCAAGTATATTCAAGGCGGCGCAACAATTCAAGTTAAAAAAATTACTTTTATATTCAAATAGATAAGTAAATTTTGTTGCGCCATTTTCAATAATATTCAATGCGGCGCAACAGTTATTTGTCTTTTTTTCGATCTAGAATAAAAAAATTCCTTGATAAGGAATTAAGCGACTTTCTTGATTCACCCACTGGACAAAAGATGTCTTACCGTAGCGATTTTGTGATTGATCTAACCAGGCAAAATAATTACGCAGCACTTGATAACCCACACTGGCAGGCGACAACACATTATAAAGCCAAGAAGCCTGCTGAACAGCCTGATGGCGAGAAGCACTGCCACTCAAAATAACAGCCATCGCCGACATTAAACCGGTTCTGTCAGCTCCTTGACGACAATGTATCAATATCGGCCTCGGCGCATTTTTCAAAATGGTCAATACACTGTTAAGCTGCTGCCAAGTCGGTATCCCATGCGCTGGTAAGTGCGCATCATAGTGGGCTACAGCACGATGGCGCGTAATCGCTAACTCATCTTGGTACCATTGCGCCTTAGGATAAGGGCCACGCAAATTCACAACAGAACGAATACCGTAATCATCTAAAACTTTCTGCAAAACAACGGCGGGCAATTGACTACTGCGGTAAATTTTACCATCAATAACAGCATGAAAATTATTGGTCAGCAGATTAAGAGACAGTAAACCCAACCACAACAACAACACTAGCAAGGGTAACAACCAAGCTAAATGCCAGCAAGAAATTTTCCCTATTTTCTTGTCCATGTCCTTTGTAACTCAAAAATTTCTAGCACATGCTAGGGCTGCGGACTCATGCGAGTAAATAATTTAATGTCATCCAATTCAGAACGTTTCACCCGTTCACGGCGCTCTTGATCTCGTTTAGAAGGCTTAAAACCTGTCAATTCCATTTTATCATCCATTGCATGCATCCAAGCCGCCCACTTCATCAAAGGATTACCATCAACAATATGAATACCCGCCCAACCCAGCTCTTTGGCCAACGTGACCATCTCCTCGGCAGTCACATAAGCCTGACGCCAAATCGTTCCCTTATCAGGGTTGACTATACCATCACCGCTGTCACCATCATCCTCATCATCACTCAATGAGATACGAAAATCACCCCCACCAAATAAAAATTCTCCTGGAGAGGAAGCCAACGCATCACCGTAATTAAGAATGGTCCAATTGGACTTTTTGGCTCTTAATAATTCCACCTCTTCCAAAGAATCCAAGGCATTCATGCTCAGTATCTGCAAGAATGGCCAACGATCAATAAAGTATTGAATTTCTGCAGCGGTGACTTCCCGCTCCCACACAGGCACCGCTAAGCCTAAACGCTTTAAATTATCGGTAATCTCTTCTGGTAAGTTGTTTTTGTTCTTTTCTTGATCTTCTACAGACATAGCGCTACTCACTAAGATTAAGGTGACATTATAATAAGCCATTCTACCGCAAAATCACCCTATTAACCAGTATAAATATCGCTGTGACGGGAGTCTTCCACGGATAGGACGAGAGAGCGTCAGAAATTTCGCGGGGATCAGGCTGGGGCGCGGTGAAGACGAGAGGGCCTTACGCTGGCGCAAGCTGAGCAGTGCAACGCGCTAAAATTAATGCGAATTAACAGGTAACCACTGGTAATATTCCACTGCCTCTGGTCGACAAAGCTGACAACGACTGCCGCAACTAGACGAGCCAGCACAACGCAAAACCTTACCCTTTCGTATCCAATGTTGTAAACAACAGCGCAATACATCAGGAGGTTGCTGAAAATGCCAGGCCAATTGCTGCAAGCTAACGGCTTGCTGTTGCATGAGATAATCGCGTAACTCAAACAACATCGCTCAGCCCCTGTTTTGAGGAGGTCACAGGCACTGGCAATTTATCATGCAACGCATAATAGCGTAGGCCTAAAAAGGCGATTAGCAATGCCAAAAAACAGCCACTCACCCACAATGAGGCAAGCAAAGGATGATAGCTAAAGCGGCTTAACTGGTAGCAGATAACGGCTAGGGTATACGCCAAGCCTGTACTCCAAAACAGCGAGAAATAAGCCCAAATCGCCCCAATCTCACGACGTATTGCTGCCATAGTCGATACACAGGGAAAATACAATAGCACAAACAGCAAATAGGCAAAAGCAGCCGCCGTACCCGCAAATTTTGCCACCATCGTACCATACGCAGAATGCGATAAATCTTGTAAATCGGCAGCACTACTGGCAATTGGGTTCACCAGAGCACTGCCGATGCTCGCTAAATTATGTGGCACAGATAATACCGCTTGCTGCAAATTCCCCCATAAATCAAAATCCTCTCGCAAAGCAGTGTGGCTGTATAAAGAATTTAAGGTACCCACCACCACTTCCTTGGCCAATATCCCCGTTGCCAAACCAACCGTGGCCGGCCAATTATCTTGCTGCACTCCCATAGGAGCAAATATCGGCGTTGCCACACGTCCCAACTGGGATAACAAGGATAAAGACGAGTCCTGCTCTTGCCCGACCAAACGCCCATGAATTGATACCGCATTTAAAATCCCTAATAACACACAAATAGGAACAATGTATTTTCCAGCACGCAACACAAACGCTTTTAAGCGATGCCAAGCATGACGCCATAACTCAGCCCCGTGCGGTCGATGATAAGTTGGCAACTCCATCACTAATGGCTCAATCTGACCTGGCAACACCGTACGTCGCAAGACAAGACCTGAAAGAATAGCCACTAACACTCCAATCACATACAAGGTAAAAATTACCAACGCACCGTTTGTAGGGAAAAAGGCGCTGGCAAAGACAGAAAATATGGCTAATCGCGCCCCACAGGACATAAAAGGCACCATTAAAATCGTTAAAATTCGATCACGGCGATTCGCCAAAGTACGCGCCCCCATTACCGCCGGTACATTACAACCAAAACCCACAATCATGGGCACAAAGGATTTGCCAGGCAAGCCTAAAACACGCATGGCTCTATCCATCACAAAAGCCGCCCGCGCCATATAGCCACAATCTTCCAACAAGGCTAAAAAGAAAAACATTGCTGCAATAATAGGAATAAAAGTGATAACCGTATTAATTCCTTTACCTACTCCATCGGCCAACAATGCTACTAACCACGGTGAGCTATGCCAACTCACTAATAAATGCGCTAAGCCATCAACAAAAATCGCTTGACTAGCAATATCAAAGAAATCTTGAAAAGCACCACCCACGTTAATCGCAAAAACAAATAAAGCGTACATAACCAGAAAAAAAATCGGAATGCCCAGAAAGCGATTTAACACCAGCTTATCAACTCGTTCAGTCAGCGTCTTAGTCAAAGGTTTATCCAGAGATAATACGGCGTCACTGATTTGACCCGCTTTTTGGTAACGTGCATCGGCAATAATAATATCGGATTCCTCTTGGGTTTTTTCTTCAATCAAACGAGATTGAATAACCAGCTCATTTAATACCCGCTGATTGACCTTGTGCCTAGCAAATTGGTCATGCTCCAACAAACGCCAAGCTAGCGAATAGGCGTGCTTGCGCTCTATGTCGCCTTGATTCAGAATAACAGTCGCCAGATGATCAGCAGCCTGTTGTAATAGTGTTGGCAACGACAACGGCGCCGCCATTAATGGTCGTTTATGTATTGCTTTGAATACACTTGCTTTTAGTCGATCAATGCCTTTTCCTTGACGTGCCACCATCGCTACAACCGGACAGCCCGTAAGTGCTTGTAACTTGCTTAAATCAAGCGATAAACCGCGTGATTTAACAACATCCATCATGTTAACCGCTAAAATTACCGGAATTCCCAATGCCAACAGTTGCAAGGTTAAATACAAGTTACGCAACAAATTGCTAGCGTCAATAACATTAACGACAACATCAACTTGTCCTGATAACAGAAACTCACACGCAATGGTCTCATCCACAGCCATTTGATCATTAACACTGATAGAATAGGTTCCAGGCAAATCGATTACCGAAATAGTTTGCGAGCGATAAAAACACTGGCCCACTTTTTTATCGACGGTGACACCAGGCCAGTTACCCACTTTTTGCCTTGATCCCGTTAATTGATTAAACAACGCGGTCTTGCCGCAATTAGGATTACCCGCCAACGCTACTGTGAGTGTCTTCTTCATGCCACTGACTCAACACGCTCAATTTTCAACAAATTAGCTTCTTGTTGGCGTATACTTAACGAATAGGAATGTACCCGAATTTGCACCGGATCGCCCAAAGGCGCACGACGCATCACTTGAAAATGCGTGTTAGGCGTCAAGCCCATAGCCAATAACTTACGACGATAAGCATGCTCACCAGAATGAAAACCACAAACACGACCTACCTCGCCAGGGCGCATTTGTGCTAGTGTGATAGGTAAAGGCATAGCGGCAATCCTCAATACATCCTTAGCCTGATTATCGCGTTGACAGGCTAGCAAAGTCAAGGTTATTGAGAATCATTTTCAATTAAGATTGATTAGTATTTACTAAATGACCGTTATTTAATCACGTCAGTTCGACAGTTATTTCTTTTAATTTCAACCAGCTATCTGCCTATTGTCGCTTATTTTTACACAACACGCCGTTAATAAGTCCCTGTAGGCTCGAGCGCCGCATCCTGCCGCTAACGGTTGCTTTAAAAATGAGCGACAATGGGCAGATTTGTGCGTGAAAATAACTCGTTCCTCCTATCAACGTTAATTTTTCATAGAACTGACATTAATCTATAAATTGTTATATTTTTGCGCTATTATTCGTGCGACGCTCCGACCATTTTTGCATTTCAAGTCGTTTTTGACCTGCCGTATATTGAAGAAGATTGCTTTGCTTGAAAAGGACATGCTGTGATAGTGCCAGAAAAAACCCTACTCTCACAGCTTGTATAGTCTAACGATAACAGATTGGATGCACCCTGCCCACCCTCTTACACTAATAACACAGCAAGAGGGTGAGCAATGCAACGACTAGCGGGCAGACCAAGAACAGGTCTTATCCTTACCAGAAAAGGCTGTCACCTTTGCCTTGTGTGACCACCAACCAAAGTTTGCCAACTCCTGTTTACCGCAACTAATGATATTGTCTTTATACCGCATTTGCATTTCAACAAATTTCGGTGATAAAGAATAGTTGTAACTATAAGTACTGCTCAGATCAAGGCTTTCACAGTTGAGGTCCATTGACAAGGTGCTAATCTGTGAAATATCGGTTTTACTATACGATTCAACCGGACCTGATTTTACAGTATCATCTTTACCATAATAAGACCACCTTTGAGCGCAGGTAGTCTCCAGTATGACCTCGCTAATTTCATAATCACCAAAGGTTTTTTTATCGGTTAAATTAATCCAAAGAACCCCTTGATGCGCGCTACTCAGTGACGGCATAAGCAGTAAACTTGCGATACACAAAGAGCCTAATGCATTTTTAATAGTTATATTCATGTTAATACTCCATCGTCAATTACAGTTTATTTTACAGACCAAGAACATTTTTCATCACTGCTAGAAAATTCGCTAATCTCACCTTGATGTTCACGGTTATTAGGATTCTCTAAGCGATACTTGCCACAACGAATAATCCCGTCTTCATACTTGACTTGCAGTTCAACAGACGTAGGTCTGTAATCATGGTAAGAAGTCTTACCTGTCGCTTGACAATTCAAAGGAACATTGGTCTTTTTAAGTAAAGCAATGTTAGGTGATCCAATCGACTCCATCACTCCTATCTCCTTTTTATCGTGCGAGAAAGAATACTCGCCACACCAGACTTGTAATAAAAACTGGCTTATTCCATAGTGACCAAAGGTCTGATCATCTTTCATCTTTAGCGTTAACGTACCATACGCTAATATAGATGAAGTGGCAACCAAACTGCTAGCAAAAATCGCTCCGGCTAATTTCTTTATTTTCATCGTTAATCTCCTGTTATATCAATTTATTTAATAAACCAGTCACAGGTATTATCATCACCTGAGATGCTTTTAATAGTTGCGCTATGCGCCCAGATAGTTGGATCCTCCAGCGTTTGTTTTTTACAGGTAATAAGCTTACCCTTGTAAGTAAGCTGCAGCTCTAAAGCAACTGGTTTTAATTCGTCATAATACCGATTGTAGCCCTCATCACCAGAGTTATTACGGCATTTCATTGGCATACCTATCTTTTTCATATCCGATATTTTACCTTCTGTTTTAGATTCAACAATGGGAATATTTTGCTCCTCGTTAAAGAAAGTACGTTTCTCACAGCTTGGGCGTACCACAATCTCAGTGATATGATAATCAGAGAATGTCTTCTTATTTTTTAAGGTAACCCAGACTGCACCTTGTTGACCACTAAAAGCCAGTGGCGTTGCTAAAAAACCGATGATACAAAAAACACCGGCAACCGTTTTAATTTTCATGGAAACCTCCATACTGTTAATAATGTAGTGTTAGCCAAGTTACCACAATG
>CAZSHR010000027.1:0-15445 GCA_964606725.1 uncultured Coxiella sp. | reverse complement strand
CTCTTCGTCGGGATCGGGCTTGTGGCATTCGGAATCGCCTCGCCATAATGCGAGACACCAATGCTTTTCCTGAGTGCTTGTTAATACGACGTGTCGAGCTAGCAAAAAACTTGAGGTTAAGTAATTTTTGTTCGAAACAATCGGTGATGTGTTGCTTGTTTTCTATTTTTTCGGGTTCGACAGTCGTTACTATCTCTAATTCCTTGAGCGTTTCAAGTGCTGTAATTTGTTTTGGTGCTTTAGTTTCTTCTTGTTCTAGGTCCTCTTCTTCTGAATCAATACTATCTAGTTGACTGGTAATTATCTGAGTTAAATAAGTGGTAAAAGGATATTGCTCTGAGCAACTTTTTTGGCTTAAATTAACTACTTCGTTTAATTTTTGTTGAATTTCGTTTCTTTGTGCATCACTGCCGCCTGTTTTAAAACGGTCATAAAAATAGTTAAACAAAGTCAGTAAATTTAAAAACTTTTTTCTTGTTAAAAAATCAGAGTTAAACTGAAGGCCGCATTTTTGAACAAAATTTAAACGATTCTCCATTTCCAGTGCTTCATCGCCTTCTTCTTTTGCCATTTCTGCTAGTAAAATATAAGCATCTGACATGCCAAGTTTGGCTGCTTTTTGAAAGTAGCTTTTTGCTAATTCGCTGTTTTGTTCCGTTGCGATTCCATTTTCAGTCATAAACCCTAGCATATAATAACTTTCAGCCGGAATAAGTTTTTTAAACTGTGTGCAAGGGTTGATACTACGGTTCCACAGGTCAACAGCTTGTTTTTTATTTCCTTTTTTTAAGAAAATGAATCCTAGTTCAAACTGGGCTAAGGGATTTCCTGCTTCTGTTGCTTCATTTTTAGGGTATTGTGCCGCTAAAAAGAACCATTCAAGCGCTTTTTTCTCATCAATCGCAGTTCCTGTTCCTGAATGGTAGGCTAATGCTTGCGATAGTTGCAGTGCTTTTATCTGTGTACCATTTCTAAAGGGGACTTCTTTATGTGCTGCTAGAAGTTCCTCTCTGATTTGCAAAGCTTTTTCAGGGTCTCCTGAAACAGTGTATATAGCAGACAATAGTTGTGCTAGGTTAACTTGCATGTCTCGATAATGTTGATTTTCCTTTGGGTCTAGCTCATTTTTTATTTCATCGTGTTTTGCTTTAGCTTGGGAGAGTTTTTGCAGTGTTTCTGTAGACTGCTGGGATATTTTTATTGAGTGTATTGTACCCTTAGCTGAGATTTCTTCGCATGATACTAAGGAGCCGTCTTCTAGTTGTATTTTTAGCACGCATAGGTTGTTGCGCATGTTATCCAGCGATGTTTTAGCTTCTGGTGTTAGATAAATTTCATCGAAAAAAATACTTTTTCCCTCATTAAATATATCTTTTACCAGCGTTTGGAAATTTGCTCTTGTTTGAGATTGCAAAGAAAATTCCTCGATGAACTCTTGAAGCTTGCTTAGCAAAGCATCCAGTTTCTTGATTTCATCATAACTGTTTTTATTGCTTTCAAGGCCAACAGATATAGTTTTATCTCCCATTTTCTGCAATAAAGCAGTCATTTTCCTGCTCGTATAGACCTTGAATTGGTCAAAAATAAACTCTTCACAGTTAGCTAGTGCTTTTGCAAACTGTTCTGTTGCTTCTGATCTGTTAACTATTGGTTGTTTATTTTCAAAATTTCCGATTATTATAGGCTTGTTTTTGAATCTCCTAATATCTGATAATGTATCTTTTAAGCCACTTAAATGCTCAAGAGCTTCAGAAGCATCTTTGGTGCACGCAGTTACTGCTTCTTCACAAAAAATACTAAAATCAATGTCTATAAGTGCGGGTTTTTTCATCTATAACTCTCTTGGTTGACGTCATTTGGATCAGTTATCTGCTCATTTTCCAACAAAATAACTCTCTTATTGATTAAAATAATTTATTCATCACGCTTAAGTTGGCCTATGTGAGGCAGCGAGTTTGTATTCTAGAACAAATAACCTAATATTTGGGATAAATTAATACTTACTTTAAACGCAGTGGATTTGACCATGTTCCACGTGAAACATAGTTGTTTTGGCGTGATCTTTTAGTGTTACTAAATCTGATTGAGTAATACCCGTTATGAAGCTTTGTGCATTTAAGTTGGTCAATGCAACGGTGATTTTATGACGACTGTCTTTGTCTAGTTCAGAAGGTAAATCATCGATTAGATAAAGTGGGCTGGTACCAAATTCCTGATCTAATAAATTGCCTAAGCTTAAATGTAATGCGTAGGCTGCCAGCTTTTGTTGCCCTTGTGACAATACATCATGCACAGGTTTATCTTGCAAGCATAGTTGTACATCAGCTCTTTGTGGGCCGTAGTAGGTATAACGTAGTTGTCGATCACGATTTTGATTGTTGGATAGCACATCAGCTAGATCAACGGACTCTGGCCAACCTCTTTGATATTTTAGCTGGAAAGTGGTGTTGGGTAGCAGTTGGGCGAGTTGTTTAAAGCACAGAGGGGCAAGTTTTTCTGCGATACTTTGTCTTAGTTGGTCAATTTTAGTAGCTACTTGCGCAAATTCACTGTCCCAGGGTTGTGTGGATTGCTGCTGTTTTAATGCGCTGTTGCGTTGTTTTAGTACCCGCTGAAAGCTTCTCCAATAATCTAGGAAATGAGGTTCCACGTGGAACAATGCCCAATCGAGGTATTGGCGGCGAATTTTTGGGCCATCATGGAAGAAGCGGTAGCTCATAGGACTCATAAATTGTATGGGCATAATGCGGGTAATGGGTGCAATAGAAGGGAGTGCCTCACCATTGAGCTTGATTTGGCGGTTATGATCATGGCTACAGCAGATGGCAGCTTTATTATCGGTTTCTTGATGGTGTAATTGTGCGAGTACTAGGAAATTGTCTTGTTGCTCTTGTATGATGCGACTTGCAGGGGTGTTTCGAAAAGACTTCCCTAGCCCTAGATAGTAAATGGCTTCTAGTAAACTGGTTTTTCCTGCACCGTTATTGCCGTGAAACACATTGAACTGTGGTGAGAATGTTAGCTCTGTTTTAGCAATGTTGCGAAATGTGTTGAGTTTGAGTTGATTTATTGTTGACATATCGGCTGTTTGCTCAAGTTATTTCAGTGTTAAACAAGCTATTTTAACGTCAGTTCGATAGTTATTTTTTTTAATTTTAACCTGTCATCTGCCTATTTTTACGCAACACGCCGTTAATACGTCCGTGTAGGCTCGATTGCTACTCCTGCGGCTAAGGGTTGCTTTAAAAATAAGCGACAATAGGCAGACTTGTGCATGAAAATAACTATTCCTCCTGTTAACGTTAATTTTTCATCGAACTGACATTATCTTAAACTCCTGAACTTTGGTTGCGAGATCAGGGGCTTGACTGCTTACGCAACCTCGTCAGGTTAGTTGCAATGGGGATGACTGCGGTTCGAAAGCGTCATTATAAGCGCATTGGCATCACTACAAACAAGCTATTGTGAGGATTGTTGACTTCTTTGATAATAATGCTGTTATTTGAGTCGCCGAAAGTAAATGTAACTTGATTATCGGAAACAGCGCCCAGTATGTCGAGCAGATAGACGATGTTAAATGCAATATCCAGTGGCTCTGATTCGAGTGTAATGGCAATTTCTTCTTCGGCAGATTCTTGCTGTGGGTTGTTGAGTGAGATTTTGAGCACTTCTTTGCCTAACTCAAAGCGAACGCCTTTTTGTTGTTCACTGCAAAAGATAGCGACTCGACTAAGTGCTTGTTTTAGGATGTCTTTTTCAAAGGTCAGGGTATTGTTAAGGTTGTTGGGAATCACTCGCTGGTATTGGGGGAACTTACCTTCGATCAACTTAGAGGTTAAGGTAAAATCATTGCTGGTAAAGGTAATATGCCCTTTACTGACGGTCACCCCTAGACTTTGCTCGCTATTGTCTAGCAATCGTAGTAGTTCTAGTATCGTTTTCCTGGGGACAATGGCTTGTGTTTGTAGTGTTGCTCCGGTTTTTATGTTTGCTGAACTCAAAGCAAGTCGATGGCCATCAGTTGCGACAGCGGTTATTTTATCGGTCTCTATGTCTAATAGTAGACCATTGAGATAGTAGCGTAATTCTTGCTGTGCGATGGTGAATGCAGTGCGTTGCAACATGGCTTTGAGTTCTAGTGATGAGATGGTAAAAGAAAGATCACTGGATTCTGTGGTAAGTTTAGGAAAATGATCAGCAGGTAACATCGCTAGCTTGAAACGGCTGCGCCCTGAACGAAGCAGCATGGTTTCTTTATCTTGGTATAGCTCAATAGAAGCATCCTCAGGCAGGCTACGGCAGATTTCCATTAACTTTCGCCCAGGCAATGTTAGGTTAACCGCTGGTAATTTTTGATCCATGAGAGTGCTCTGTCCTACTAGCTCTATTTCAGCATCACTTCCGGTTAGCACTAAGTTATTGTTTTTTATAGAAAATAATACATTTGCTAGAATGGGTAAGGTTTGTTTTCGTTCAACTACACCAATAACAGTGCTCAGTGGTTTTAGCAAGGTTTCACGGGGTAAGTTCAATTTCATCATTTCTGTCCTTTTGTGTTAGGAAGATAAAATTCGCAACAGGTTTTTCTGATCTTCTTGGATGTCAAGCGAGCTGGCCAGTAATTCTTTGATTTTTCGACAGGCATGTAAGACCGTGGTGTGATCGCGGCCATTAAACGCGTCACCGATTTCTGGCAAACTGTGGTTGGTCAGCTCTTTGGCGAGATACATGGCCATTTGACGAGGGCGTGCAATGGAGCGGTTACGCCGCTTTGATAATAATTCAGATACTTTGACTTTATAGTATTCGGCAACGGTACGCTGTATATTTTCTATGGTCACTAATTTTGCTTGTAAGGTGAGTAAATCTTTCAGCGCTTCGCGAGCAAAATCAATGGTAATCGTTTTGCCGGTAAAGTGTGCATTAGCGATAACACGTTTTAATGCGCCTTCCAACTCACGCACATTGGATTGCACATTTTTAGCGATAAAAAACGCCACTTCATCGGATAAATTGGCTTTGGATTGCTCTGCTTTGGTAATTAAAATAGCGACTCGCGTTTCCAAATCCGGTGGTTCAATGGCAACAGTTAAGCCCCAACCAAAGCGGGATTGTAGACGCTCTTCTAAGCCGTCGATGCCTTTGGGATAGCGGTCGCAAGTTAGGACAATTTGCTGTTGTCCGTCTAGCAGCGCATTGAAGGTATGAAAAAACTCTTCTTGTGAGCGATCTTTGCCGGCAAAGAATTGTATATCATCGATAAGCAGCGCATTTGCTGAGCGATAATATCGCTTAAACTCATTCATAGCATTGCGTTGCAGTGCTTTGATCATGTCAGCAACAAAACGTTCAGAATGTAAATAGAGAACTTTGGCATTTGGGTTTTTTTGTAAAATGTGATTTCCCATAGCGTGAATAAGATGTGTTTTTCCTAGACCAACACCTCCGTAAAGATACAGTGGATTGTACACTTGACCTGAATTTTCAGCGACTTGTAAGGCGGCATTGCGTGCTAACTCATTGGATTTACCCACGATAAAATTATCAAAAACAAAATGTGGATTTAATGTCGCATTAGGCGTATCAGAATTGGGGCCAAATCTTAATCGAGTGTTTTTACTGGATTTTTTTTCTATACTGGGGGCTTGCTTGGTTGTTTTGCTACCTACTTGTAAACTAATATTGAGTGGAGAGTTGCCATTTAATTCAGACATTAGTTCATTAATGCGTACTAAAAAGCGATCATTGATCCAACTTAATACAAAGCGATTAGGTGCTAGTAAAAAAACATTATTCGGAGTTGATTCAACAACGTGCAATGGCAAAATCCAGGCGTTAAATTGCTGTTCCGAAATTTCGGCTTTTAAATATTCACAGCACTGTTCCCAAAGTTGAGCGACAGACAAGAATTTTCCCCTACAGAACATCAGCGAGGCGTTATTCTATTACATAAGCGGGGGGAAATGCATGTGATTTTTAAGCGCCAAAGATAAAAAGCTTAATGGCACAGTATGTAGTGATTGACTAGAAAAATGGCCACGAGATATTGTGGTTTAGCGCGGTCAGCGTGTTCTTAAAATTTCAATGCAGCGGTTTTTAACGTGAAAAGCTAGTTGATGAATGGTAATCCTACATGAGTTTCGCGCT
This sequence comes from uncultured Coxiella sp., assembly GCA_964606725.1. GTDB lineage: Bacteria > Pseudomonadota > Gammaproteobacteria > Coxiellales > Coxiellaceae > 2-12-FULL-42-15. Next base: position 9,298 of record CAZSHR010000027.1, on the reverse strand, counting down.
TTGAGCCTAAGGCTTTGGGCAGCAAAACTGTTAAAAAATACGGTAGGCTCATTTAAAAGTTGCTTCAAAAATTATCATTCATCGAATACTTACGCCCTAGTGTTCGTGGCTATGTTCATGCCCATGTCCACTACGATGGTGTGAGTGGCTGTAGCTCAGGCTATCAGAGACGTTGGGCTGTATAGTTTGAGCAAAGGCTACTTGGCCCGCTGCTAGTGCTATAAGCGGCAAGAAAATTTTTAAAAAACTTTTCATAATCTAGGACTCCTAGTTAAATTAAAAACGACAGCTATCATTGAACAAAAATTTTCGTAAAATTACAAAAGCTTTTATCCTTAAACGTCTCAAGGGCTGAATTTGACCCAAATAGCTATTCATATTGACTGGCAAAACGAGTTAAAACCGCCATTCGCATCGCGACACCATTGGTCACTTGTTGCAAAATAACGGACTGCTCACCATCGGCAACCTCAGAAGAAATTTCAATATTGCGGTTAATAGGACCTGGATGTAACACAATGGCGTTTGGCTTTGCTCTGGCAAGTTGTTGTTTGGTTAACCCATATTGTTCATAAAATTCGGTTTCATTAATAAGTTGACCTTGAGACATGCGCTCTTTTTGTAAACGTAAGCAGACCATCGCATCAACATTTTCTATACCTGTGGCAAGGTCTGTGATCAATGGGGTATTTTCTAACATATCTTGTTCAGGTTGTAACACAGGTGGAGCAATTAAGCGAATATCGCTAACTCCCATGATCTTTAGGCCATCTACTAGAGAACGTGCTACTCGCGAGTGCCTTAAATCACCGATAATGGCAATGCTGAGTTTTTCCCAGCAAGCAAGGTGTTGTTTTATGGTCATAAGATCTAGTAGAGTTTGTGTTGGATGTTGTAACCATCCCTCGCCGGCATTAAGTAAATGGGAATGGGGCGGCATTCGTTCAGCTAGCCATGACATAATGCCATTTTCACCATGACGCACTACAAAAACATTCACTCCCATAGCGGCAATGGTTTGGATGGTGTCTAATAGTGTCTCTCCTTTGCTGAGCGACGATGAGCGCATATCGGGAGTAAGACAGGGGATTCTCAATCGTTGTGCTGCAGTTTGGAAAGATAAAGCAGTTCGTGTGCTTGGCTCAAAAAAAAGATTGGCCATGTTAAGTTTGCAGCAGTCCTCAGAGGCAGCGTATGACTGTTGTAACAGACTGTTAGCTTTGTTGATCAAATCTTCTATTGCTGACCGGCTGAGTTGTTTAATATCGATGAAATGTTGCATAGTTTGCATCCTAAAAATAATGTCAGATTGATAGGTATCTACCTATATTGCGCTTATTTTTACGCAACACGCTGCTCATACATTCAAATTAATTGCTCATAGAACTGACATTAAAGATTATTCTGTATACGATTTGAGCCAGTCTTCTAGAATCAATTTTGCCGCATAACTATCAACCGCTGCGTTAGCGAGTTTACCATGTTCGGCCAGTTGTGAACGAGCGGCTTTTGTGGTTAACCTTTCATCGACTAGATAAACCGGCAATTGAAAATGGGATTGCAGCCAAGTTGAAAATTGTTTAGCCGCGATCGTCATTGCCTGTTCTGTGCCATCCATGTTGTAAGGAAGACCGACGACCAATGCATTTGCTGACCATTTTTTGATAAGGTTGGCGACTGTTTCACAGCGAGGAACGCCTTCTTGTACAGTTAACACCGCTTCAGGGGTTGCTGAACAGGTGACTGTCTGTCCAACTGCAACACCAATACGACGCATGCCAAAGTCAAAGGCAATCGCAACGCATTGTTTTGGCATATTAGGCATTTCCTACAGCAGAAGAGATTTGGCAGATGTCAACGCCGGCGAAACCAGCAGCGACTACCCATCGCCTGTGTATGGGTGTGTTGAGTATTCTAGGGTCTGCTGGTGCGACTAGCCACACATTAGAGATTTCTTCTTCTAACTCATCCTGTTCCCAACGGGTATAACCCAAGGTAACAATAAAACGCTTAGGTCCTCGACCACAGGCAATACCTTTTAGCACATCTTTAGAGCCTGACATGGCTATGCCATCATGATGTTTCTCGTTACTGTGCAGTATAAATCCGTGTTCATGGTTGGATGGGCCGCCTACATAAACGGGCGTATTTTGCTCACAAGTTCCTTTAATGTCTAATTTTTCAAATACATCTTCTAGGATTAGGTTAGTTAATTTATTGATCACAACGCCAAAGGCGCCATGATTGTCATGTTCACCGACGTAAATGACGGATTTTTCAAAAAGGGGGTCTTGCAGTGACGGCATTGCCACTAGCAGATGGTTGCTTAAGTTGTGGTTTATTTTCATCATTATTGTCGATTATGCGCAAAAATACAGCTAAAAGCAATAGAGCAGCCTCGTTGTATCCTTGCGATCACTAGCATGTCGGCAACCTTAGAGGCAAGTCGCTAGGCTTGAGCAATGTTGATGATGATTAGCACTATCCACCACGGTGATAATTTGCGATAATCGCGCCTACAAAATTTGTCATAAAACCAAACAAAACCAAGGAGTTTGCATGAGTCTCGTTGCCGTTCAGCCCAAAAACCTCAGTAATGACCAATTAATCCGAATAGCACTTAGTAACGGTGAAGCGCAGCGAGCAAGCAATCAAGCCTTGTCTGTGAACACTGGCAAGCGTACCGGACGTTCTCCCAAGGATCGTTTTATTGTACAGGATGAGGTAACTCGTGATTCAGTTGACTGGGGTGCGATTAACCAGCCCATCTCTGAGGAAACCTTTGCGCATTTGTGGCACAAGGCGAGTACTTACATCGAGGGCCGTGATGCATATGAGTCACATTTGCGTGTCGGTGCCGATGAGGAGCATTTCTTGCCGATACGAGTGATCACCGAGTTGGCTTGGCACAGTCTCTTTGTGCGCAATTTATTTGTGTGTCCCCAAGGGGATTATTGCCAAGGGAAACCGGCTTGGACCCTACTGAATGCCGCTAATTTAAAAACCGATCCAAAAACAGATGGTGTTAATAGCGATGGCGCCGTGATTTTGAATTTCAAGGAACGCAAAGTATTAGTCATGGGAATTCACTATGCCGGTGAGATGAAAAAAGCGATGTTTACCGCATTAAATTTTTTATTGCCCGAACGTCAAATATTGCCAATGCATTGTGCGGCTAACATGGGTCATCAAGGCAATACGGCGTTATTTTTTGGTTTATCAGGTACGGGGAAAACAACGTTATCGGCTGATCCTGAGCGTTTGTTGATTGGTGATGATGAGCATGGTTGGAGTGCAGAGGGAGTGTTTAATTTTGAAGGAGGTTGTTATGCCAAATGTATTCATTTGTCACCAGATAAAGAACCGGTGATTTGGCAGGCTATTAAAGAAGGCGCTATTTTAGAAAATGTGGTATTTGATGCAGCAGGCAATCCTGATTACAGTGATAGTTCTTTAACCGAAAATACGCGAGCGGCTTATCCGCGTGAACATATTGCTTTACGCGTTGAAAAAAATTGTGGCAGTGTTCCTAATGCTGTGATTTTTTTAACTTGTGATCTTTACGGTGTCTTACCTCCTGTTGCTTTTTTAAGCGAAGAGCAGGCCGCTTATTATTTTCTAAGTGGTTATACCGCATTAGTGGGCAGCACTGAAATGGGAGGTAGTGCTGGTATTAGCTCTACTTTTAGCACTTGTTTTGGTGCACCATTTTTTCCACGCCCTGCGACCGTATATGCAGATTTATTAATTCGCCGTATTAAAGAATCCAATGCTAACGTATATTTAGTAAATACGGGCTGGACAGGAGGGGCTTATGGTCAAGGAGGAAATCGCTTTGATATTCCTACTACACGCCGCATTGTTTCCGCTATTGTCAACGATGAATTGATTGGTGTTGCAACTGAAAAAATGCCACGATTTAATTTGCAAGTACCAACACATATTGAAGGTGTGAATGATAAGTTACTTAACCCTTGTCGCACTTGGCAGGATAGTGCTGCTTATGATGCAGCTGCGTTAGCCTTGGCTAAGTTATTTCATAACAATTTTACTGGAAAATTTACGGTATCTGAACGTATCGCCTCTGCAGGGCCTGACATCGCATGAATGATGTTGCGGTGAATATCGCCTTTATTGGTTGCGGTAACATGGCAACCAGTTTGGTTAAAGGCTTGCTGCAATCTTCCTATCCAGCAGAGAAAATATGGGTAACGGCTAGAAACCTTGCGCGTTTGCAAACTATGGGTGCTGAGTTGGGGATTAATATTGGTGAGAATAACCTTGCGGTGGTTGCAAAAGTAAACGTGCTGATCTTGTGTGTTAAGCCGCATCAGATAAAAGCCGTTTGTGCCGAGTTAACATCAGCACTGCAAGTGTATCAACCGTTGGTTATTTCTGTTGCTGCCGGTATTTCCATGCAATCTTTGCGAGCTTGGATAGGTGCTAGTATTCCTGTTTTTAGAGCAATGCCGAATATTCCTTGTGCTATAGGTGCAGGGGTGACCGCGCTATTGGCAGATTGTGAGGCTAGTGATCAGCAAAAGCAATCCGTTGCTTCATTATTTAATCGCTTAGGTCTAGTAAGTTTTGCTAACGATGAGCGATTATTTAATGTAATGACTGCTTTTTCAGGCAGTGGGCCAGCTTATGTGTTTTTGTTTATGGAAGCGTTGCAACAAGCTGTAATAAACCTGGGTATGGATGCACAGCAAGCTAATCAGATGACCAAACAGTTGGTTTGGGGTGCTGCAAAAATGGCTTTTAGTGATGAGCAAGCGATTGCAGATTTGCGCAAGCAAGTCACTTCGCCAGGCGGCAGCACTGAGCAGGCCATTCGTGAATTTCAGGCTAATGGTTTGCAGGACATAGTGGCTGGTGCTATCAAAGCAGCTTGCCATCGGGTTAACGAAATCATGCGCACTTCTTAATCTTTGTTGTGCCTAGTTGAATCTAGAGCCGCTTTGGTTTAGCATCCAAAAAAGGCGATAAATAATAAAAGGCCAGTTGCCATGAGCGAGTTTATTCTTAATACTACCGATGCAGATTTTGAAAAAGATGTTTTAAAAGCAGATAAGCTAGTCGTTGTCGACTTTTGGGCGCCTTGGTGCCAACCTTGTCGTGCCATATTGCCGATAATTGAAAAATTTGCTGAGGAGCATGCAGGCCGTTTGCTTGTCTATAAAGTGAATATTGACGAAAACAGTGAAACACCTGCCAAATATGGGGTTATGGGGATACCTACCCTACTGGTGTTTAAAGCCGGAAACGTTGTTGCAACCCATGTTGGTGCACTCAGCCCCTCACAGTTGTCGCAATTAGTGACAGAGCATTTGTAACAAATTTACTTGAAATGCAGAAAAAAATCAGCCTATAATGATGGTTAAGAACCAACCCAGGTGAGTTCCCTTTTACTGGCTAACTACCCGTTCCCCTTTGCTTTGTATATGGCTAAGGATTTTCAGCTTTTGTTTAACTATGACTATAAAGATGAAAGTTCCCTAAAGGGGGAAATTTATTCAAGATAGGTGTAATTAAAAACCATGAACTTAACGACATTAAAAAAAGAATCCGCTGCAAATTTAACAAAAATTGCTCAAGAGTTAGGTCTAGACAATATGGCTCGTTCTCGCAAGCAAGAGATCATCTTTAATATCTTGAAGGCGAATGCTAAGCGAGGTGAAGATATTTTTGGTGATGGAGTGTTGGAAATATTACAGGATGGTTTCGGCTTTTTGCGTTCTTCCGATAGTTCCTATCTTGCTGGGCCAGATGATATTTATGTTTCTCCCAGCCAAATTCGTCGCTTTGGTTTACGAACTGGAGATACCGTATCTGGAAAAATTAGACCGCCTAAAGAAGGTGAGCGGTATTTTGCGTTATTGCAAATGAATGAAATTAATTTTGGCACGCCAGAATCCTCGCGCAATAAAGTATTATTTGAGAATTTAACGCCACTTTTTCCCGATCAGCAGTTACACATGGAATTAGGTAATGGCAGTACCGAAGATATTACCTCAAGAACCATTGATTTAGCTGCTCCTATTGGTAAAGGACAGCGTGGTATTATCGTTTCGCCACCCAAGGCGGGTAAAACCATGATGCTCCAGAACATTGCGCATTCTATTGCTTTGAATTATCCCGAATGCATTTTAATTGTGTTATTGATTGATGAACGGCCAGAAGAAGTCACCGAGATGAAACGTTCTGTTCGTGGTGAAGTTGTTGCTAGCACCTTCGATGAACCGGCGTCTCGACATGTGCAAGTAGCTGAAATGGTAATTGAAAAAGCTAAGCGCCTGGTGGAACATAAAAAAGATGTGATTATTTTATTGGATTCTATGACGCGTTTGGCTCGTGCTTATAATACCGTTATTCCAGCGTCCGGTAAGGTATTAACCGGTGGTGTAGACGCTAATGCTTTGCAGCGGCCCAAACGATTTTTTGGTGCAGCGCGTAATGTTGAGGAAGGGGGCAGCTTAACCATTTTAGCCACCGCTTTGGTGGATACAGGTTCTAAGATGGATGATGTGATTTTTGAAGAATTTAAAGGAACTGGAAATATGGAGGTTCATTTGGATCGCCGCATTGCTGAGAAACGCATTTTCCCAGCCATTAACATTAATCGCTCTGGCACGCGGCGTGAAGAGTTAATGATGAAGCCGGCTGATCTGCAAAAAATTTGGATTTTACGGAAAATTTTACATCCTATGGATGAGTTAGCCGGTATTGAGTTTTTAATTGATCGCTTGAAACTGACAAAAACGAATAATGACTTTTTTGATTCGATGAAAGGGTAATAATATCTGTGGGAATTAATCTATGGGTAATGTTGTAAGTTTTGATGGTAGCTTATCATCGCTCCCCGTAGAATTGATTAGAGAGATAGCGTTACTTTTACCTACTTTAAAAGATGTATTAAACCTAGGACTTGTTAATAAAGCACTGTATAGCGTCTTTCTTTTCTTAATGAGGAAGCAGAAAATTTTAGTGGATGAGATACACTATGATTTTTTTACGCGCGAATGTGACCAATTTGATGAAATAAAAAGTTTCCTAGAAAGAGGGAATTATTTTGTTCGAAATGTTGTTGAAAAAGCTAATAATTCTTTTGAAGTGAGCTTGTTGCTTGATTATAGGAGATTCTACATAGCCTTAATCCGTAACCCTTCTATTGTTGAGAAAAAAGATGCCAATGGTGATATGCTTCTGCATTGTATGGCCAGAAGAATTTGTGCTGAAGAAACAATAGAAGTTGAAAAAGAAAGACAAAGTAACAACACAATGTTATTAAAAGCACTTCATTGTGTCTCTAAGAGAAGATATGTTTTAAATTTTAATGCAAAAAATAACGTTGGCGATACTCCATTACATATTTTGGCACGGATGTACTATAAATCACAAGACTATAAAAATTTTCTTAATTTTTTTTACCTTGCTTATCAGCAAGGAATTATTTTCAATACTAACAATCTGAGTGAAACTTTTTTAAGCTTGCTTTTTAGCAAAGCTTATCGTGCATATGAAATTGAAAACAAAATCCAGTCATTGATAGCAGTTATAAAGCTAATTAAAGAAAACGTTGATTTTTTTAGGGATTATATTTCCCCTGACGCAGATTTTTATAAATTCCAATACAATAGTGGTTTTATTTTTCACAATACTTTTCAGGAGATTCTTGTTTATAATAACAAATATTACGCATTAGCTAATATTTTGTTTCAGCATAATGATTTATTAATAAAATACATAACACAATTGCGCAAATATTCGCAGCAGGAAAATGTTAAGGATATTCTTTCTAAGGAAATTGATTTATTGAGTTCTTTTTTTAAAGCTCTAGCTGAAAAAATTAAAAATCAGGATAATTGCACAGTTTATGCTTTTATTGTTACCAATTCTTTTATGCATTATGAAAATACAATTAGGTTTTTCTATAGTCTTTGTGTGGATGATGGTTCTGATATAGTGTTATTAAAAAAACATATCAAGGAAATGAAAAACTTGTTTTCTCCATACAAAGAAAATCCTTACGCATGCGGTGTTAGTTTTGATAGAGACTATTTTGGTATAGGGTGTTTCCTAATAGGTCTGGCTTCTCTTTTTGAAAAGCTTGACAGTGCCCTTTTCCCTGATTACATATCCCATATCTCGGATAGCTTTTATTCTTTTTTTCGATTAGGGCCAATGCCGTCGCAGTTGTTGCCATGCCCGACCCAAATGACGGTGACACAAAATAGTATTTTTAGTTTTGTGCCTCAAAAAAGCACTCAACTATTAGGTGACGGTGTTATGGTCACGAATCTAGAAATTAATAGGCAGCCAGCATTTTGACGAACAGTGAATGGCGCTTTCTAGCAATCTCGAATAAATAGCGATTTTTCTCCCACTCTTGAGTGCTTATCCTAGCATTATTTTTTTCGGCCCACAGTAGTTCACAAAAAGCCTGCAAGGATAGAAACAGTAGGCAATTTTCATCTTCATTGTCGATATCACAATCACCACCAGCCTGATGGTAGCTGTCGATTAAAGTTTTCCCTAATGATAAGGCCATGTGATCATCTTCAATTCTTGATAAAATTAGCCGTTTAATAACATAGGCTAGTTCGATGATAGGGCGCTGAAAGCTATAAGCTGTCTTTTTGAAGTTAAAAAAACAAATATTTTTGTCTAAAGTGACTAGGAAATTTTCTGGATTCAAATCCCCATGCAGTGGGATGGCGCCTCGCTGTAAGAAATAATCCATATCAAGGTTTGAAAAAAGTGTCATGATGCTATCGTCAAGCTGGTGATGTTGCAAACCAGAGACTACTTGTTCTTGGATAGTAGCTAGCTGTTTATATTTGTTTCTAGTGTTACTATGCCAATGCATAAGCTGAGGATTTCTTTTTAAACGACAATGTAGGCGAGCAATTTCCTCACCGAGCAAACTAACATCGTGACTTGTAGGTGCGCATAAGCTTCCTTGTACATAAAGATAAATCCACAAGTGTTGTTGTGTGTTGTTAATCGAGAGAGAAAGCGTATCCATTAATATCGGAACACAAGTGCCTTGCTCGTATAACCATTTGGAGATGGTTTCAGCGGCTAATGTATGGGCTTGTTTTTCATTATCGATAGTTTTAATAAACAGGCAGTGACCAGTATCGGTTTCCACAAAATAATGCTGTCGTTCGGGATGAGTCAGCCGCGCTGAATACACTTTTCCCTCGATGTTGAGAGCGCGTAAAATAGCGGATTCAGTGGCAGTGTCAACAGAACAACGCTGCAATGTGCTTGGCACAACCGTTAACCAGCTGGG